>JBBJMS010000097.1:0-12856 GCA_037720315.1 Variovorax sp.
ACGAGCCGACCGCGGCTGCGCTCGCGTTCGGCCTCGACAAGAACGAGAAGGGCGATCGCAAGATCGCGGTGTATGACCTGGGCGGCGGCACCTTCGACGTCTCGATCATCGAGATCGCCGATGTCGACGGCGAAAAGCAGTTCGAGGTGCTTTCCACCAACGGCGACACGTTCCTGGGCGGCGAAGACTTCGACCAGCGAATCATCGACTACATCATTGCCGAGTTCAAGAAGGACCAGGGCGTCGACCTCTCGAAGGACGTGCTCGCCCTGCAGCGCCTGAAGGAAGCAGCGGAGAAGGCGAAGATCGAGCTCTCGAGCTCGGCCCAGACCGACATCAACCTGCCCTACATCACGGCCGATGCGTCGGGCCCGAAGCACCTCAACATCAAGCTGAGCCGTGCCAAGTTCGAGTCGCTGGTCGAAGAGTTGATCGAGCGCACCATCGCGCCTTGCCGCACCGCCATCAAGGATGCCGGCGTGAGCGTGAACGACATCAGCGACGTCATCCTCGTCGGCGGCATGACCCGCATGCCCAAGGTGCAGGACAAGGTGAAGGAATTCTTCGGTAAGGAGCCGCGCAAGGACGTGAATCCCGATGAAGCCGTGGCCGTCGGCGCCGCCATCCAGGGCCAGGTTCTTTCGGGCGACCGCAAGGACGTGCTGCTGCTCGACGTGACGCCGCTGTCGCTCGGCATCGAGACCATGGGCGGCGTGATGACCAAGATGATCACGAAGAACACCACGATCCCGACCAAGTTCGCGCAGACCTTCTCGACCGCCGAGGACAACCAGCCGGCGGTGACGATCAAGGTGTTCCAGGGCGAGCGCGAGATCGCCTCGGGCAACAAGGCGCTCGGCGAATTCAACCTCGAGGGCATTCCGCCGGCATCGCGCGGCACCCCGCAGATCGAGGTGAGCTTCGACATCGACGCCAACGGCATCCTGCACGTCGGCGCCAAGGACAAGGGCACCGGCAAGGAAAACAAGATCACCATCAAGGCGAACTCGGGCCTCACCGAAGACGAGATCCAGAAGATGGTGAAAGACGCCGAACTCAACGCGGCCGAAGACAAGAAGAAGGTCGAACTCGTCCAGGCCCGCAACCAGGGCGAGGCGATGGTCCACAGCGTCAAGAAGTCGCTCGGCGAACACGGCGCAAGCCTGGACGCCGGCGAAAAGGAAAAGATCGAGGCCGCGATCAAGGATCTCGAAGAATCGCTGAAGGGCGAGGACAAGGCCGCGATCGACGACAAGACCAACACGCTGATGAGCGCCAGCCAGAAGCTCGGCGAAAAGATGTACGCCGACGCACAGGCTGCAGCGGGTGCTTCGGGTGGCCAGACCGGCGGCGGTGGCCATGAAAGCGCGAGCGCCCCGGCCGACGACAACGTGGTCGATGCCGAGGTCAAGGAAGTCAAGAAGGACTGATCTCCGTATCTCGAAGCAAGGCTGGACCTCCCGACAAGGCGGTCCGGCCTTTTTCCGTTGAAGCAGACACCGCATATGACCACCGAACATGGCCACTAAACGCGACTACTACGAAACCCTCGGCGTCCCGAAGAACGCCAACGACGACGAGATCAAGAAGGCCTATCGCAAGCTGGCGATGAAGCACCATCCTGACCGCAACCATGGCGACACCGGCAAGGACGCCGAAGCCAAGTTCAAGGAGGTCAAGGAAGCCTACGAGATGCTGTCGGACGCGCAGAAGCGCGCAGCGTACGACCAGCACGGCCATGCCGGCGTCGATCCGAACATGCGCGGTCCTGGCGCCGAAGGCTATGGCGGCTTTGCCGAAGCTTTCGGCGACATCTTCGGCGACGTGTTCGGCGGCCGGCAGGGCGCAGGCGGGCGCGCGGGCGGGCGCCAGGTGTTCCGTGGCAGCGACCTGAGCTATGCGATGGAGATCACGCTCGAGGAAGCCGCCGACGGCAAGGACGCGCAGATTCGCATTCCGAGCTGGGACGCCTGCGGCACCTGCAAGGGCAGCGGCGCCAAGCCCGGCACCAAGCCGATCACCTGCACCACCTGCCAGGGCCAGGGCGCGGTGCAGATGCGCCAGGGCTTCTTCAGCGTGCAGCAGACCTGCCCGACATGCCACGGCACCGGCAAGCTAATTCCCGAGCCCTGCACCACCTGCAACGGCCAGGGCAAGATCAAGAACAACAAGACGCTCGAGGTGAAGATCCCGGCCGGCATCGACGACGGCATGCGCATCCGCAGCACCGGCAACGGCGAGCCCGGCACCAACGGCGGGCCGCCGGGCGACCTGTACATCGAGATCCGCCTCAAGAAGCACGAGCTGTTCGAACGCGACGGCGACGACCTGCACTGCGCGGTGCCGGTGAGCGTGACCACCGCGGCGCTTGGCGGCGAGATCAACGTGCCGACGTTGAAGGGCCCGGCTGCGATCGACATTCCGGACGGCACGCAAAGCGGCAAGCAGTTTCGCCTGCGCGGCAAGGGCATCAAGGGTGTGCGCTCGACCTACCCCGGCGACCTGTACTGCCACGTTCGGGTGGAAACCCCGGTCAAACTCACCGAGCACCAGCGCAAGCTGTTGAAGGAACTGGACGAGTCGCTCAAGAAGGGTGGCGACAAGCACAGCCCGACGGACAAGGGCTGGATCGACAAGGCGAAAGAATTCTTCAGCTAGAACTGAGCTCACCGCCTGGGTGCGCCGGCCTCGGCCGCAGTTTCAATTCAATCAACCTTGCGCAGGCATCGGGCTAGAAGCTCAGGGCTTCGCCCGGCTGGATCGGGAACACCTTGACCGGCGCATTGTCGAGCGCCTGCATGTACTGCTCGGGCGTGCCGACCAGGGCGGGGTTGGTGCCGTAGTGCATGGGGATCGCCATGCGGGGCCTGACCAGGTCGCGCGTGGCCATCGCGGCATCGGTCGGGTCCATGACGAACTGGCCGCCGCCGATCGGAATCAGGAGCAGGTCGGGCTGGTACATGTCGCCGATGAGCGCCATGTCGCCGAACACCCCCGTATCGCCCATGTGCCAGATGCGAAAGCCGTTTTCCATCTCCAGCATGAAGCCGGCGGGCTCGCCACCCACATGCGTCTCGTCCTTGCCGGTGGCTTCGTTGCGCCAGAGCAGTTCGGAGCTGTGCTCGGCCCGCGTCATGGTGATGCGAACGCCGTCCGGCCCGAACGGCCGGATGCTGCCGCTCTTGTTCATGCGGTTGGCAAGCGCGGCCGGCAGGATGCCGAGGGTCTGGATCGACTGCGCGAGGCCTGCCGGGGCCCACACCGGCGCATTGTTCATGCGGGCCAGCGCGGGTGCGTCCAGGTAGTGGTCGGCGTGGCCGTGCGTGACCAGGATGAGGTCGACCTTGCCCAGCGCTTCGAGCCGCTTGTACGCGGGCGGCGTCTTCGGATTGGCGGTGAGGTAAGGGTCGATCACAATCACCTTGCCCGTCACGGTCGTGATCTTGAATGCGGCTTGGCCGAGCCATTGCACCGTGACCTTTCCGGGAGCGGCAATGCCCGTGTTCGACGGCGTCGGCATCACAACCGGCACATTCGGCGACGCACATGCCACGAGGCCGGCGACCAGAACGACGCCGGGGAGCCAGCGGGACGCCCGCTGCAATAGATCGAGGAAGCTCATGGGTTGTTCTCCGGAGTGAATTCGAATCCGCCCTGCATCCGCTGTGCACGCGTTCGCGGCCCGGCGAGCAGTTCGACGAAGCGCCGTGCTAGCGCAGGATCGGCCGCGGTGGCGCTGACCGCCGCCGCATAGACCGTCGACAGCTCGAAAGCCTGCGGCAGCGCGCCGACGAGCACAATGCCGGGCGTGTAGTTGATCTCGGTGATCTGGGTGCAGCCGATCGCGCCAGGCTCCTTCGTGCCGGCCAGTTCCCGCATGGCTGTCGCGCCGTTCGGAAAGGTGCGCAGTCGCGGCGCCATCGCGTCGGCGATGCCGAGCCGGTCCATCACCGATGCGAAATGAATGCCGGCGGTCGAGCGCTGCGCATCGGGGAAGTAGACCGCGCTGGCGGCGAGAAGGCAGCTCCGGAGCGCGTCGGGTGTCGAGACGTCCGGAACGGCGTCGCCCTCTCGCACCGCCACGCCGGTTCGCACGCGTCCCAGCGCAGCCTCCGACCCCAGCACCAGCCGGCCCTCTGCCTGCAGCGCGGCGACCATGGCCGCGGTGACGATCATCACGTCGCAGGCCTCGCCGGCGAGCAATGCCTCCTTCATGGCTCCCACCGCACCGAAGCGCGCCGCGACCTGCGTCCCGGTGGATTCGGCAAACCCGTCCTGCAGCACCTTGACCAGGCCTTGCGCCGCACCGGCGCAAAGGATGTTCATCGGTCCGCCTGCGCGCCGGAGATCTTCACGATGCGCGCCCACTTCTCGATGTCCTGATCGATGTAGCGGGTGAACTCCGCCACGTTCATCGTCATCGGCGTGGCGCCCTGGGCTTTCCAGGCGCGGACGACTTCGGGATTGGCGGCGATCTTCGCCATTTCCCTGTTCAGGCGCTCGACGATGGCCGCCGGGGTGCCCCTGGGTGCCATCAGTCCGAGCCAGATGGTGGCCTCGTACTTCGGCACGCCGGCCTCGGCGATGGTGGGCAGCTCGGGCATGACTGCCGAGCGCGCGAGGCCGGTGGTGCCGATTGCCTTGACCTTGCCGCCGCGCACATGCTCGGCCATGGTCGGCACGGCGTCGAACATCATGTCGACCTGCCCACCGAGCACGTCGGTCCGCGCGCCGGCGCTGCCGCGGTACGGGATGTGCAGGATCGACACGCCGGCCATCGACTTGAAAAGTTCGCCGGCCATGTGGTATGGCGTACCGGGGCCGGAAGATGCATACGAAAGCGCTCCCGGCTTGGCCTTGGCCATTGCGATCAACTGCGCAAGATCGGTTACCGGCAAGCCGCTTCGGGTGACCAGGATCAGGTCGGAGTAGTTGATCGGCGCGATCGGAACGAAGTCGCGCACCAGCTGGAACGGCTTGTTCCGAATGAGCGACTCGTTGACCGTGTGCGCGTTGGACATCAGGAGCAGCGTGTAGCCGTCGGGCGCACTCTTGGCCACCGCATCGGTGCCGATCACCGAACCCGCTCCGGGCCGGTTGTCGATGACGAAGTTCTGGCCCAACGCCTCTTGCAGCCGCGTGGCGACGAAGCGGGCATAGACGTCTGCCGGCCCGCCAGCGGCAAACGGAACGACGATGCGCACCGGGTGCGACGGATAGTCCTGGGCGGCGGCCCAAGACGCCGCGACGACGAGCAGCGTGGCAGTCGACCATCGAATCCAATGTGTATTCACGCTGTCTCCATCAGTGGGCCGCTCGTTGTATTGGGCCTGATTGGTATGCATCTACCCCGAGCTCGAATCAATATAGCCGCGCCCACGCGGGCGGTCAATGCGCAGCCGGGTTTGTCCCCGGCTGCGGCGCACAGCAGCGCGCGCCGACTCAATAGCCGAGCAGGTTGCGGCGTACGTGCGAGAGATGGTCGACGCACAGCTGTGCCGCACGTGCGCCGTCGCGGTCTTTCAGCGCCGCGACCAAATCGCGGTGCTCGCGCTCGTAGTCGAGCCGGCGTCCCGGCGTTGCGCTGCGACGCTTGAGCGTGCCCCACTCGCTCTGAGCGCGCACCTCGTTCATGCGCTGGAAGGTGGCGGAAATAAAGGCGTTGTGTGCGGCGTCGGCGATGGCTTCGTGCAGGCGGCCGTCCCACAGCTCGAACTCCTCGATCGTCGCTGCGGCCTCGCCTTTCTCGCAGCATGCGTCCATTCGTAGAAAGTCGGCCTGCGTTGCATTGCCGACCACCATGGCGATGATCGCCGGCTCCAGCGCCAGCCGTGCGTTCATCAGCTCGGCAGGGCTGGTCGCCAGAAGCGAACTGCCGCCAGCGATGTCGGCCAGCGCACGGGCGACCTCGTCGCTCACGTATGTGCCGCTGCCGACGGTCTGCGTGATGAGCCCACGGTCCTTCAGGTCGGCAAGCACGCGGCGCACGGTCGACCGGCTGAGCCCGAAATTCCCGCTGAGCTCACGCTCGGTGGGCAGGCGGTGGCCGGCCCGCCAGGTGCGCGACTTGAGGTTCTCAAGGATGGATTCCCGCAGGGTCAGAGCGTTTTGCACGGTCGAGCGAGGTTGGTTGTGAGAAGAGGCACCGATCGTATCAATGCCACGCGCGGGCTTCGGCTATTGTGAACTTGGTACGTGATTGGTAGCATTTGGTCGATTAAAGGAAATCATCTTGCGAATTGCCACTTACCGCTACCAGGGACGGCGCCATGTCGGCCTTGTCACCGACGACGGATCGTCCGTCGCCCCCTTGCAGCTGGACGAAGCCGCAGCGCAGCGCGGTGCGCTGGCGTTGATCGAAGCGCTCGCCTCCGGCTCGGCGGCGATGCCGGCCACCGGCGATGCCGTAGCCCTTAACGCCGTCCAACTCGAGGCACCGCTGCCGCTGCCTCGCCGCAATATCTTTTGTGTCGGGCGCAACTACCACGCGCATGCCAAGGAGTTGTCGGCCTCGGTCTTCAAGAGCAGCCCGGCCAACACAGAGTCGTGGCCGATCGTTTTCACCAAGGTGCCCGAATGCGTGATCGGCCCGCACGACGATGTTCACCTGCCGGGCGCCGAAGTGTCGGAGCAGATCGACTATGAAGCCGAGCTCACGATCGTCATCGGCAAGCAGGGCCGGAACATCGCGCGCGGCGACGCGATGTCGCATGTGTTCGGCTACACCATCGTCAACGACGTCACAGCGCGCGATGTGCAGATGCGCCATCAGCAATGGGACCTCGGCAAATCGTTCGATACCTTCTGCCCCATGGGGCCGTGGATCGCGACCGCCGATGCGCTCGACGGCGAAGATACGCGCGTGCGCTGCTGGGTCAACGGCGAGCTGCGGCAGGACGCACGCACGACCGACCTGATCTTCGACATCCCTTCGCTCATCGAAACCTGCTCGCGCGGCATCACGCTGTATCCGGGCGACCTGATCGCAACCGGCACATCGGCCGGCGTCGGCATGGGATTCGATCCGCCCAGATACCTCGAGCAGAACGACGTGGTGCGCATCGAGATCGACGGTCTCGGCGTGCTCGAAAACCGCGTCGTCTGACCCGCTGCCGCCAACGAGCTACGACCCACAAGGAGACGACGACATGTACATGTATTCCATGCAACCCGCGACCCGCCGCGCGTTGCTGCTGATGGCCGCCTGCTGCGCCACCTTACCGACCGCATTCGCGCAATCGAACTGGCCGGACAAGCCCATCACGATGGTGGTTCCCTTTCCACCGGGCGGCGTGGCGGATACGGTGGCGCGGCCGGTGGCCGAGGCCCTGTCGCGCGAACTCAAGCAATCGGTCGTGGTCGAGAACAAGGCCGGCGCAGGCGGCGCACTCGGCATCGGCGTCGCAGCCCGCGCGCCCGCCGACGGCTACACGGTGCTCCTGAGCCTCTCGTCGATCTCGATCCTTCCCGAAGCCGATGCGATCCTGGAATGCAAGCCCGCCTACCAGATGAATCAATTCAAGCCTATCGCGCGCTTCACGGCCGATCCGACGGTGCTGGTGGTGCGAGCAGATGCGCCGTGGAAGACGCTGGCCGAGTTCGTGGCCGATGCGCGTGCCAAGCCCGCCGCCTTCAACTACGGCAGCTCGGGCAACTACGGCACCATGCATCTGCCGATGGAGATGTTCAAGAACGCGGCCGGCTTTCGCATGACGCACATCCCGTACACCGGTGCAGGCCCCGCGGTGGTCGCGCTGCTCGCGGGCCAGGTCGATGCGATCGCGAGCGGTCCGTCGACGGTCGTGCAACAGATCAATGGCGGCAAGCTGCGTGCGCTGGCGCATTGGGGCGACAAGCCGTTGGCCGCCCTGCCCGGCGTGCCGAGCCTCGAGCAGGCCGGCTTCAAGGCGAAGTTCGCGCAGTGGTCCGGACTTTTCGTTCCTGCGGGCACGCCGGAAGACATTGTGCGCAAGCTGCGCACGGCCGCAGCCAAGGTGGCCGCAGACCCGGCGGTGGTGCAGGTGATCGAGAAAGCCGGCAGCCCGATCGCCTATCTCGACGCACCCGAGTTCCAGTCGTACTGGGACGCCGATGCCCGCACCATGACGCAGGCCGTGCGCAAGATAGGCAAGGTCGAATAAGACCTTCTGCGACACAGAAAAATGGCGGTCTGCGGGCCGCCTTTTTCTCGTGTGTCGTTTTCCGGCGATTGGTCGGGCCGCGGGCCTACAACCTCCATGACAACCCTGTAGCCCAACAGCGTGGACGAAGCGTTGTGCAGCAACACACTGCGCGACCGGCGTTGGAACTTTTCGACACCGCGGCCGTTCTTATTTCGAAAGCAATTTGCTGGACGCGGTGTTTGGCCTATGCTTTGACCGAAGTCATGCCAAGGAGTTTTTTTTAGCGTGCACACCTCACCTGGCACCAATCATGCGAACGATGCGGCGTGTGCAGCACGGAAACTCCGGGCAGCGCCCCGCTGACTCGATGGAGGTGTCTATGGATGTCATCAGTAACTTCGCCGCCCGCTACGAGCGGACCCGCGAAGAGGTTCTCTCGCTGCAGGAATACCTCGATATCTGCAAGCGCGAGCCTATTGCCTACGCCACCGCGGCGGAACGCATGCTCAAGGCGATCGGCGAACCCGAACTCGTCGACACGCGCAACGACACGCGGCTGTCGCGCGTGTTCGCCAACAAGGTCATCAAGATCTACCCGGCGTTCCGCGAGTTCTACGGCATGGAGGACGCCATCGAGCAGGTGGTGTCGTACTTCCGGCATGCGGCGCAAGGCCTCGAAGAGAGGAAACAGATTCTTTACCTGCTGGGGCCAGTCGGCGGCGGCAAGAGCTCGATCGCCGAGCGGCTGAAGCAGCTGATGGAGCATGTGCCCTTCTATTCGATCAAGGGCTCGCCGGTGAACGAATCGCCGCTCGGGCTCTTCGATGCCACCGAAGACGGCGAGATCCTCGAAAAGGAATACGGCATCCCGCGCCGCTACCTCCAGCGCATCCTGTCGCCCTGGGCGGTGAAGCGGCTCGAAGAATACGGCGGCGACATCCGGCAGTTCCAGATCGTCAAGCGCTTTCCTTCGGTGCTGCGGCAGATCGCCGTGGCCAAGACCGAGCCGGGCGACGAGAACAACCAGGACATCTCGTCGCTGGTCGGCAAGATCGACATTCGCAAGCTCGAAACCTTTGCGCAGGACGATCCCGATGCCTACGCCTACTCGGGCGGCCTGTGCCTGGCCAACCAGGGCCTGCTGGAGTTCGTGGAGATGTTCAAGGCGCCGATCAAGGTGCTGCATCCGCTACTCACGGCCACGCAGGAAGGCAACTTCAAGGGCACCGAAGGCTTCGGCGCCATTCCGTTCGACGGCATCGTGCTCGCGCACAGCAACGAAAGCGAGTGGAAGGCGTTTCGCAACAACAAGAACAACGAGGCCTTCCTCGATCGCATCTACATCGTGAAGGTGCCCTACTGCCTGCGGGTGTCCGAAGAGATCAAGATCTACGAGAAGCTGGTGCGCAACTCGTCGCTGGCGCTGGCGCCCTGCGCGCCCGGAACGCTGCGCATGATGGCCCAGTTCTCGGTGCTCACGCGCGTGAAGGAGCCTGAGAACTCCAGCATCTTCAGCAAGATGCAGGTCTATGACGGCGACAGCCTGAAGGACACCGACCCGAAGGCCAAGTCGATCCAGGAGTACCGCGACTACGCCGGTGTCGACGAGGGCATGAGCGGCGTGTCGACACGCTTCGCCTTCAAGATCATTTCGAAGGTCTTCAACTTCGACAGCACGGAGGTGGCGGCCAACCCTGTGCACCTGATGTACGTGCTCGAGCAGCAGATCGAGCGCGAGCAGTTCGCACCCGAGACCGAGCAGAAGTACCTCTCCTACATCAAGGAGCTGATGGCGCCGCGTTATGCGGAGTTCATCGGCAAGGAGATCCAGACCGCTTATCTCGAAAGCTATTCGGAGTACGGACAGAACATCTTCGACCGCTACGTCACCTACGCCGACTACTGGATCCAGGACCAGGAGTACCGCGACCAGGACACCGGCGAAGTCTTCGACCGTGGCTCGCTCAATGGCGAACTCGAAAAGATCGAGAAGCCCGCCGGCATCAGCAACCCCAAGGATTTCCGCAACGAGATCGTTAACTTCGTGCTGCGCGCGCGCGCCGGCAACGCGGGCAAGAACCCGCTATGGACCAGCTACGAGAAGCTGCGCACGGTGATCGAGAAGAAGATGTTCTCCAACACCGAAGAGCTGCTGCCGGTCATCAGCTTCAACGCCAAGAGCAGTGCCGACGAGCTGAAGAAGCACGAGGATTTCGTCAATCGGATGGTGCAGAAGGGCTATACCGCCAAGCAGGTGCGCCTCTTGTGCGAGTGGTACCTGCGCGTTCGCAAAAGCTCGTAATGAGCTGAAGGAGATCGTCCAGTGGCGATGCTGCAGCAGATCATCGACCGCCGGTTGTCGGGCAAGAACAAGTCCATCGGCAACCGCGAGCGTTTCCTGCGGCGCTATCGCGAGCAGATCGGAGAAGCCGTGCGGCGCGCAGTCAGCGGCCGCAGCATTCGCGATCTCGAGCAGGGCGAAGACATCACCCTGCCCAAGCGCGATGTCTCCGAGCCGGTGTTCGGCCACGGACCCGGCGGCGACCGCGAATACGTGCACCCGGGCAACAGCGAATACATCAAGGGCGACCGCATCGGCCGGCCGCCGGGCGGCGGGGGCGGTGCGGGCAGCGGCAACCAGGCCGGCGACGGCGAAGGCGGAGAGGACGACTTCGTCTTCCGCCTGACCAAGGAAGAATTCATGCGGGTCTTCTTCGAAGATCTCGCGCTGCCCCACCTGGTTCGAACGCAGCTCGCCGAAGTGCCGGAGTGGAAGAGCCACCGTGCCGGCTTTGTCAGTGACGGGAACCCGAGCAACCTGCATGTGGTGCGCTCGATGCGCGGCGCGCTGGCCCGGCGCATCGCGCTCGGCGGCGACAACCGACGCGAACTGCGCGAACTCGAGGCGCACCTGCTGCATCTGATGCGCAGCCCCCGGGTCGACGATGCACTGGTACAGCGGGAGATCCGCGACACCGAAGCCAAGCTCGAGGAGCTTCGCAAGAAGTCGAGGCATGTGCCTTACCTGGACCCGATCGACCTTCGCTACCGCAACCGGGTGAAAGTGCCGGTGCCCTCCGCCAAGGCCGTGATGTTCTGCCTGATGGACGTGTCGGGCTCGATGGACGAGGCGCGCAAGGACATGTCCAAGCGCTTCTTCATGCTGCTCTACATGTTCCTGACACGGCACTACGAGAAGATCGACCTCGTCTTCATCCGCCACCACACGCAGGCGAGCGAGGTGAACGAGGAAGAATTCTTTCACGCGACCGAAACCGGCGGCACCGTGGTGTCGAGCGCGCTCACGCTAATGAACGACATCGTGCGCGCACGCTACGCGGGCGGCGAGTGGAACATCTACGGCGCGCAGGCCAGCGACGGCGACAACTGGCACCAGGACAGCGGGCGCTGCCGCGAGCTGCTGCGCGACCACCTGCTGCCGGCGGTGCGCTATTACGCCTACGTGCAGGTTGCGGAGGCCGAGCAGAACATGTGGGACGAGTACAGCCAGTTGGTCGAATCGCACCGCAACTTTGCGATGCGCAAGGTGGCGAACGCCGAGGACATCTATCCGGTGTTTCGCGACTTGTTCAAGAAAGAAAGGGCTGCAGCGTGAACGCAAAGAAACGCGAGCCCCTGCCCAGCCCGTCGGACTGGACTTTCGACCTGATCGAGCGCTACCACGGCGAGATCGCCCGCGTTGCGCGCAGCTACAACCTGGACACCTACGCCAACCAGTTGGAGATCATCACCGCCGAACAGATGATGGACGCCTATGCCTCGGTCGGCATGCCGGTCATCTACCGCCACTGGTCTTACGGCAAGCAGTTCATCGCCACCGAAAAGAACTACCGCCGCGGACACATGGGCCTGGCTTACGAGATCGTCATCAACTCCGATCCGTGCATCGCCTACCTGATGGAAGAAAACACCATGGCCATGCAGGCCCTGGTGATCGCGCACGCCGCCTACGGCCACAACAGCTTCTTCAAGGGCAACTACCTCTTCAAGATGTGGACCGATGCCTCGTCCATCATCGATTACCTCGTCTACGCCCGTCACTACATCGGCGAATGCGAGGAGCGGCATGGCGTGGCCGCCGTCGAAGACCTGCTCGACTCCTGCCATGCGCTGATGAACCACGGCGTCGACCGCTACCGCCGTCCGCAGAAGCTGTCGCTCGGCCAGGAACAGGCACGGCGCGAGGAGCGCGAGCACCATCTGCAGCAACAGGTCAACGACCTGTGGCGCACGCTGCCCCGGCGCAACGGCCGCAGCGCCGAAGACGAAGAGAGCGCCAAGCGTTTTCCGGCCGAGCCGCAGGAGAACCTGCTCTACTTCATCGAAAAAAATGCACCATTGCTGGAGCCGTGGCAACGCGAAGTGGTGCGCATCGTGCGCAAGATCGGGCAGTACTTCTATCCGCAGCGCCAGACGCAGGTCATGAACGAAGGCTGGGCGACCTTCTGGCACTACACGCTGCTCAACACGCTCTACGACGAAGGGCTCTTGAGCGACGGCTTCATGATGGAGTGGCTGCAGTCGCATACCAACGTGGTGTTCCAGCCGCCGGTCGGACACCGCGCCTACAGCGGCATCAATCCGTATGCGCTGGGCTTCGCGATGTTCACCGACCTGCGCCGCATCTGCGAAAAGCCGACTGAGGAAGACCGGCGTTGGTTCCCCGAGCTGGCCGGCTCGCCCTGGGTGAGCTCGCTCGACTACGCGATGCG
>JBBJMS010000098.1:0-12818 GCA_037720315.1 Variovorax sp.
AGCATGGCGGGCACGCTGGCGTTGCGCACCGTCGGGCCGATTGCGCTGGCGGCGCCGCTCTTGATGCTGGTCGTGTGGTGGGTGGTGAGCCGGTCGCTGGCGCCGGTGGCGCGGGTGCGCCGGCAGGTCGCCTCGCGCGAGGCGGACGATCTTTCGCCGGTGAGCGAAGACGACTTGCCCGAAGAAGTGCGGCCGCTGGTGCACGAACTCAACCTGCTGTTCGACCGCGTTCGGCGCGCGTTCGCCGCGCAGAAGCACTTCGTGGCCGATGCGGCGCACGAACTGCGCTCCCCGCTCACGGCACTCAAGCTGCAGGTGCAAGGCTTGCAGCGTGCACCCGACGAGGCCACGCGGGAACTCGCCGTCGCTCGCCTGGCTGCGGGCATCGACCGCACTACGCGGCTGGTCGAGCAGATGCTCGCGCTGGCGCGGCACGAGGCCAGCTCGGCCGCCGGCGCCAAGCCACAGCGGGTCGACCTGCAGGAGGTCGCTCGCCTCGCGATCTCCGATGCGGTCGCCGCCGCGCAGGCCCGGCAAATCGACATCGGCCTGGCGCAGTCCGACCCGGGCGTGGTGCTCGGCCAGCCCGAGGCCTTGCGCATGCTCTTGCGCAACCTGCTGGACAACGCGCTCAAGTACGCACCCGAAGGCGGCCGCGTCGACATCGGCATCGCGGCCGTGGCCCGACAGGTGAACCTGAGCGTGGAAGACAGCGGCCCCGGGCTGCCCGACGCCGAACGCGAACGCGTGCTAGATCGCTTCTACCGTTCCGGCGAGCCGCAGGTGCCGGGCAGCGGGCTCGGCCTGGCGATCGTGAAGTCGATCGCCGACCTGCACGGTGCGTCCGTGCTGCTGGCGCGTTCCGAAGCGCTTGGCGGATTGAAGGTGACGTTGAGGTTTCCGGCAGCGGCTTAAGGCGTGCTTAAGCATCGGGCGCGACAGTTCTTTCATCGGTCAATGAACCCTTGAAAGGATCTCGAAATGAATGCCCGTTTCAACTCGCCCCGCGCCCTTGTCCTCGCCCTCACCGCCGCCGGCGTGATTGGTGCCGCCGGCGCCGGCGCCTACACCAGCGCGAACGCAATCGATGCGAAGCCGGCCGCCGGCGCGCCTGCGGCCATTTCCGCGCTCGCGGCCATGCCCGACTTCTCCGCCATCACCTCGCGCGACGGCCCGGCCGTGGTCAACATCAGCGTCACCGGCACCACCAAGACCGCGATGAAGGGCCAACGCGGCAACCCGGGCCTGGACTCGGACGATCCGATGTACGAGTTTTTCCGCCGCTTCCAGGGGCCCGGCGGCCCGCGCGGTCCACAGCCGGACGTGCCGACGCGCGGCCAGGGCTCCGGCTTCATCGTGAGCGCCGACGGCATCATCCTCACCAACGCGCATGTGGTGAAAGATGCCAGCGAAGTCACCGTCAAGTTGACCGATCGCCGCGAGTTCCGCGCCAAGGTGCTGGGCTCCGACGCCAAGACCGACATCGCCGTGCTCAAGATCGAGGCCGGCAACTTGCCGACGCTGACGCTCGGCGACACCAAGGACCTGAAGGCCGGCGAATGGGTGCTCGCCATCGGCTCGCCATTCGGGTTCGAAAACACCGTCACCGCCGGCGTGGTGAGCGCCAAGGGCCGGTCGCTGCCAGATGACAGCTACGTGCCCTTCATCCAGACCGACGTTGCCATCAACCCCGGCAACTCGGGCGGGCCACTTTTGAACACGCGCGGCGAAGTGGTCGGCATCAACTCGCAGATCTACAGCCGCAGCGGCGGCTACCAGGGCGTATCGTTCGCGATCCCGATCGACGTGGTGATCCACATCAAGGACCAGATCGTCGCGACCGGCAAGGCCAGCCATGCGCGGCTCGGCGTCGCCGTGCAGGAAGTGAACCAGACCTTCGCCGATTCGTTCAAGCTCGGCAAGCCCGAAGGCGCGCTGGTATCGAATGTCGAAAAGGGCAGCCCGGCCGACAAGGCGGGTCTGCGCTCGGGCGACGTGATCCGCAAGGTGAACGACGACCCGGTCGTCGCCTCGGGCGACCTGCCCGCACTCATCGGCCAGAAGAAGCCCGGCACCAAGGTGTCGCTCGACATCTGGCGCCAAGGCGCGGCGGAGAAGATCAGTGCCACGCTGGGCGACGCTGGCGAGAAGGCGAACCCGGTCGCGAAAAGCGAGGACGGTGCCGGGCAAGGCCGGCTCGGGCTCGCACTGCGGCCGCTGCAGCCGCAGGAGCAGCGCGAGGCCGAGGTCGCAGGCGGCTTGCTGATCGAGGATGCGGCTGGCCCCGCGGCGGTGGCCGGGGTGCGCTCGGGCGATGTGCTGCTTGCCATCAACGGCACGCCTGCGCGCAGCGTAGAGCAGGTGCGCGAGGTGGTCGCGAAGGCCGACAAATCCATTGCGCTCCTGATCCAGCGCGGCGGCGACAAGATCTTCGTGCCGCTGCGCCTGGGTTGATTCGCAGGGAACCGACAGAGAGTTCGAGACTTAGTTCCGCGCCCGGGACGCACGCGCGGCACACCGTGCAAAAGTGCCTTTGTAATAATTTGTTAACGCGCAACAATGCCACGCAACTGACTACGAGGTTTCCCTATGGCGCTACGCGATCTCGCCTTGACCGTGCTCGAACTCGAGCCCGATGAATTTCATTGGATTCTGATGGAAGCCGTGCAGGCGGACTCCGAGGAGTGCCTGGTCTACAAGCCGGTTGATTCCTCGACGCAGGGACTGCCGGATTATTCGGAGGCGCTGATCGAAGGCGCATCGGCCCTGCGAGTGCTGCAGGGCCTCGCGCCATTCGGCAAGCCGATCGTGCAGGTGGGCATCGCGGAAGATGCTGCGGCGGCCGGATCGGCCAAGCCGAAGCTGAAGCCGAAGCACCGGGAAGCGACCGACTCGTGCATGTTCACCACCGGCAGCCAGGTGCTTTAGGCACGACCGGACGATCGTTCAGACGAAAGGCAACTCCTCGCGCCGTGGCATGTCTGCGCCGCGCCGCGAACAGGTGACGGCAGCGGCAGCCGCAGCGAATCGCAGCATCGCACCCAGCCGGTTGGCGTCGAGTGCTGCGAGACCGAAGGCGCTCAGTGCCTGTTGCTCGTCGAGCCAGGTCAGCATGGCTGCCTGAAAGGTGTCGCCGGCGCCGACTGCATCCACCACCTCGACCTGCACGGCTGCCGCGGCGGCATGCTGCGTTCGCGTCCAGCCCTCGCAGCCTTGGGCGCCGCGCGTCACGACCACCAGCCGCGTGCCCAGGCCACCCATCGCTGCGCGATCCGCGCGGGCGATTCGTCCGGAAAAGCAGGCCCAGGTCTTCATCGCTGACCTTCACGATGTGCGACAGGGCGACCATCGCCTCGACCGTCCCGCGCCAGCGCGCGAGATCGGGCTCGACGTTCAACCGCACGTTCGGGTCGTAGGCGATCAGGCGCAGCGCGCACTCGCGCGCCGCCAGCGCGCGCAGCGCGGTTGCCACCGGCTCGACGACGAGCGCGTACGAGCCGAACTGAAGCACGCGAGTCTGCGGCGGGATGGCGGGCAAGTTCGCGATGTCGATCGCGCGATCGGCGGTGCCGTGGCCGTAGAAGGTGTAGCGGGGCGTGCCGGCGGCGCCCACGCTGACCACGCTCAGCGTGGTGGGTGCATCGCTGCGCACGACGAGCGCCGTGTCGACGCCTTCGTCGTCCAGTGCGCGCATCAGCCGTTCGCCCGCCGCGTCGCGCGAGATTCCGGCCAGGAGCGCCGAAAGCCGCCCCAGCCGGGCCAGCCCGACCGCCACGTTGAAGGGCGAGCCACCGACCTGCGCATCCAGGCGCAGACCGGTTGCGCTCGCTTCGCGCGCATACACATCCATCAGCGCTTCGCCGCAGACCACGAACATGGTCAAACGCTCCCTGGCGTGGGTTGGGGGGCGGCGAAGGCCTGGCGCAGGCTCGCGTACAGCGCCCTGAACCGCGCGTGCCGCGCGCCGGAGGCATGGAGAGCGTCGCGCCGCGGCTCGAACCGCTGCCGCACCAGCGGCCGCCGGCACACCTGCGCCTCGGAACCGCCATCGGCCAGCCATGCGAGCCGCGCCGCGCCCAGCGCGCCGCCTGCTTCGCCGCCTTCGCACAAGGCCAATGGCGTCTCCAGGATGTCGGCCAGCAACTGCGCCCACCAGACGCTGCGGGCGCCGCCGCCGACAAGGACCAGCTCGCCGGCCGGCCTGGCCAGCGTGTCCAGCCCGTCGCGCAGCCCGTGGCTGACGCCTTCCACCACCGCATAGGCGATGTCCGCCGGCCCGTGCGCGTGGGTGATGCCGAACAGCACGCCCTGCGCGGTCGCATCGTTGTGCGGCGAACGCTCGCCTGAAAGATAGGGCAGGAACAAGGGGGCGCGGCTGCGCGCGCCGGCGTCGAGCGTGGCTGCGGCGGCGAGCAGCGCGGCCTCGTTGCCGAGGCCGAAGCTGCGCGCGGCCCAGCTCAGCGCGCTGGATGCCGACAGCATCACCGACATCTGGTGCCAGCGGCCGGCGAGTGCATGGCAGAAGGCATGCACGGCCAGCGCCGGGCGGGGCTCGAAGCGCTCGCCGCAGACGAAGATCACGCCCGAGGTGCCGAGCGAGACGAAGCCTTCGCCGGCATTCACCAGGCCCATGCCGACGGCGCTCGCGGCGTTGTCGCCGGCGCCACCGGCGATCGGCACGCCGGCCGCCATGCCCCAGCGGCGCGCGAGTTCGGGCTTCAACCGTCCGGCAATGGCGCTGCCTTCGACCAGCCGCGGCATCTGCGCGCGCGATAGGCCGCCGGCGGCGAGCAGTTCATCGGACCAGTCGCGCGCGGCCACGTCGAGCCAGAGCGTGCCAGATGCATCGGACATGTCGCTGGCCAACTCGCCGCTCAGCATGAAGCGCAGCCAGTCCTTCGGCAGCAGCACGCAGGCGATGCGCGCGAACAGGTCAGGCTCGTGCTCGCGCATCCAGAGCAGCTTGGGCGCGGTGAAGCCGGGCATCGCCAGGTTGCCGGCAATCTCCGCCAAGCGCGGCACGCTGGCGGCGAGCGCTGCGCACTGGGCCGTACTGCGGCCGTCGTTCCACAGGATGGCCGGGCGCAGTACGTTGCCCCGGGCATCGAGCGCGACGGCGCCGTGCATCTGGCCCGACAGGCCGATGGCGCGCACGGCCGCGAGCGCGGTGCCGTGCTTGCGCTGCAGCTCGCCCGTCACCGCAATGGCCGCGTCCCACCATTGCGAGGGCGACTGCTCCGACCACAGCGGTGCCGGTCGGCTCACCGTGAGCGGGGCATGCGCCACCGCGACGATGCGGTGATCGTTCGCCAGCAGCAGCGCCTTCATCTCGGAGGTGCCGAGATCGAGCCCGAGATAGAAGCTCATGCGCCGCCGCCGAAGCGGTGATCGCTCTGGCGCCGGAACTCGGTCGGTGTCATGCCCTTGATCTCGAGAAAGCGGCGGTTGAAGTTGGCGACGTTGTTGAAGCCGACCTGATAGCAGATGTCGGTGACGTAGTGGTCGGTCTGCATCAGCAGGTGGCAGGCGCTGTTGATGCGCACGCGGTTGACGAAGTCGGTAAAGCTGTTGCCGGTCGAGCGCTTGAAGAAGCGGCTGAAGCGGCTTTCGCTCATGCCGAGCTCGACGGCGATGTCGGCCATGGCAATCGGCTCGGCCAGGTTGGCGGTGAGCCGGTTGACCACGATGTTGATCTGGTCGACCTCGGCATCGCCCTCGACGCCCTGCATCTGCACATTCGAGAGCAGGCGATAGTCGGTGCATTGCCCGAGGTCGGCCAGGTAGTCGCAAAAGAGCGCGAAGCGGCGCAGTCCGCGTGCCGCCTTGACGGCATCCCAATGCGCCAGCGCGCGTTCTGCAAGGCCGAAGAACTCGATGCCGTGGCGCGCGCGGTCCAGCAGCTGGAGCACCTCGCGCAGCTCCGGGATTTCTGCTGCAGCGCGCTCGATCGGCTCATGGCGAAACTGGATCACCCGGTCGCGGCCGGCCGCACCGCCTGCAGGCACATCGAGCGAGATCCAGTTGTGCGGCAGCCGCGGCCCGCACAGCACCAGATGGCCGGGCTCAAAGGGCCCGATCCAGTCGCCGATGAAGGCCTTGCCCGAGGTCTCGGTGATGAGGTGCAGCTCGTACTCCTCATGAAAGTGCCAGCGCACCAGCGGGCTCGGAAAACCGTGCGCCAGGCAGCGCACGAGGCCGGCTTCTTCGGGTGTTTCGTAGCCGAGCGACGGCGAGCGCGTGATGTCGCGCTCGAGTTCGGGCTGCCGGTGTCGGGGCAGGTGGCGTTGGCGCCCCGGGGTCATGGCACGGTTCCTGTCGAGTGAACCATCAACTCATGACGTTACCACCGTCGACATTGAGCGTCTGCGCGGTGATGTAGCGTGCCTCGTCGCTGGCCAGGAACACGGCCACGCCGGCCACGTCGGCCGGCGTGCCCATGCGCCCGAGCGGTACCTCCAGGCCGACCTGGCGCTTCTTCTCGCCGGGCGCCAGGCCTTCGTACTTGGCAAAAAGCGAATCAACGTGGCCCCACATCGGCGTGTCGACCACGCCCGGCGCGATGGCGTTGACGCGGATGCCGTGCGGCGCCATCGCCAGCGCCGCGCTTTGCGTGTAGCTGATGACGGCCGCCTTGGTGGCGCAGTAGTGCGACACCAGCGCCTCACCGCGGCGGCCTGCCTGCGATGCCATGTTGACGATCGACGCTCCTTGCACGCGGTGCTCGATCATGTGCCGCAGCACGCGCTGCATGACGAAGAACATGCCGCGCACGTTGACGGCAAAGAGGCGGTCGAAAGAAACCTCGTCGCTCTCCAGCAGCGGCGCCATGTCGAACAGCGCGGCGTTGTTGACCAGCGTGTACCGGACCGTGATGGGCCTGCGCCGTGTCGAGCATGCGCGCGACCGCATCCGCGTCGGTGATGTCCGCGGCCACGTAGGCCAGCGACGTCATGCCTCCGCTTGAGCAGCTGCACACCGTCGGAGGGCACGGGGGCGCGGTCCACCAGCGTGCAGCGGGCGCCCTCCGCGAGGCAGGCCTCGGCGATCGCCAGTCCGATGCCGCCGCCGGCACCGGTCACCAGCACATGGCGCTGCGCGAGACGGGCTGTCATGAGGAAACTCCTTCTTGTTCGACGAATTGCCGCACGCGTTCGCAAGCAGCGCGCACGGCATCGGTGAGCCGGGGATCGCCAGCGGTGTCGCCCCACAGGTCGAGGTCGTCGCACAGCGCGGCCACCGGGTCGACGGCATCGCAGATGGCATGCGCAGCGGTCGCGTCCATGCCCTGGTCCTGGTAGTCGTATGGCAGGGTGCCGGCATGCCAGCGCTGCAAAAGCAAGGAACAGCGCCGGCAGCATCGCCACGGCGTCGATGCTTTCGCCGTGGGCCAGCCGCTCGCGCACCGTCGGCGCGATGAAGCCCGGAATCTTCGAGAAGCCGTCCATCGCGACGCGCTGGTTGGTGTCGCGGATGGCCGGATTGCCGAAGCGTTCCAGCACGACGTCGCGGTAGGCCGGCAGGTCGACCGGGCTCGGCCGCTCGGGCGTGTCCAGGCAAGGGATCACGTCGTCGCTCACGTAGTCGAAGGCCATGCGCCGAATCGCCGGCACCCGCGTGCCTTCGTGGATGTACGTCAGCCCGGCGAGCGTGCCGGCCCACGCGATGGCGCTGTGGCTCGCATTCAGGATGCGGATCTTGGCTTCTTCGTAGGGTGCGACCGACTCGACCAGCTCGACCCCGACACGCCCCCAGTCCGGCCTGCCGTGAATGAAGCGGTCTTCGATCACCCACTGGATGAAGCTCTCGCCGGTGACGGGCACGGCATCGTCCCAGCCGGTGGCGGCACGCACGCGCTCGCGCAGTTCGGGAGGCGGCCGCGGCGTGATGCGGTCGACCATCGCGTTCGGGCAGCTGGTGTGCTCGCGCACCCAGGCCAGCAGTGCGGGCGCCTGGCTGCGCTCGATGAATTCGAGCAGGCCGGCGCGAAAGCGCTTGCCGTTGTGGCGCAGATTGTCGCAGTTCAACAGCGTGACCGGCCCTGCGTCGGCAGCACGGCGGGCACGCAGGATGGCGCTGATGGCGCCGTAGATCGTGCTGCCGGCTTCGCCGCGCCGGGCCCGCGTCAGGTCTTCGGCGAGTTCGGGCGTGGACATGTCCAGCCGGTCCTGTGCATCGAGGTAGTAGCCGGCCTCGGTCACGGTGAAGGAGATGACCCGCGTGCGCGACTCGGCGCCGCAGGCAACGACTGCCGCGAGCGTCGGCTCGTACGTCAGCACCGCGCTGATCGATTCGATGCGCTGGTAGCGGTAGTCACCGGCCGGCGACACGGTCTCCAGCGTGTAGCGGCAATCCTGCGCCCGCAGCGCGGCGAGCACATCGGCCATGTCGGGCCGCAGGTTGGCGCCGACGATCGACCAGCGGGTGTCGCCCGCATCGATGAGCTGCTGCAGGTACGCCGCCTGGTGTGCCCGATGGAACGAGCCGAGCCCGAGGTGCAGCACCGTGAATTCGGAAGAAGGGGAGAGAGGCATGGCGCGCAGAGGTTCAGGCGGCAACGGTGCGGCCTTCGCGGTTGAAGAAATGCAGCACCGAAGGATCGAGCTCGACGCCCACCGCGTCGCCGGGTTGCAGCTCGGTACGGTCGTTCTGGCGCGCCACCAGCGGCACGCCGCCGACGTCGACATGGATCAGCGTGTCGGCGCCGAGCGCCTCGATCAGCTCGACCTTGCCGGGCGCGCTGACCCCCTGGCCGCGATGCACCCGCAGGCCTTCGGGGCGCACGCCGAGAAAACCGTCGCCGGGCAGCCGGCCGCCGGTCTGTGCCGAGAAGCTCGGTATGGCGCGCGCATCGACCATGTTCATCGACGGCATGCCGATGAACTGCGCGACGAACTGGTTGGCGGGCCGGTCGTACAGGTCCATCGGCGTGCCGACCTGCTCGATCAGCCCGTCGCGCAGCACCACCACGCGGTCGGCCAGCGTCATCGCCTCGACCTGGTCGTGCGTCACGTAGATGCTGGTGGCGCCGAGCGCGCGGTGCAGCTTGTGGATCTCGACGCGCGTGTTGCCGCGCAGCGCCGCATCCAGGTTGGAGAGCGGCTCGTCGAACAGGAACACCTTGGGCGCCCGCACGATGGCTCGCCCGATCGCCACCCGCTGCCGCTGTCCGCCCGAAAGTTCTTTCGGCGTGCGGTCCAGGTACGGCGTGAGGTTGAGCGTCTTCGCCGCGTGGTCGACCTTGGTGCGGATCACGTCCTTCGACACGTTGGCGAGCTTGAGCGCGAAGGACATGTTGTCGTACACGCTCATGTGCGGATAGAGCGCGTAGCTCTGGAACACCATCGCCAGGTCGCGCTTGCCCGAAGGCGTGTGCGTGATGTCCTTGCCGTCCAGCATCAGCTTGCCGCTGGTGATCGGCTCGAGCCCGGCGATGAGGCGCAGCAGCGTCGACTTGCCGCAGCCGGACGGGCCGACGAAGACGATGAACTCGCCCTTGTCGATCTCGAGGTCGACGCCCTTGATGACGTGCGTGTCGCCGAAACTCTTGGTGATGTTGTCGAGCTGGAGGTAGGCCATGGGGTTCCTCTTGTGAGTTACTTGACGGCACCGAAGGTCAAACCTTGCACCAATTGCTTCTGGCTAAACCAGCCGAACACCACGATCGGCGCGATGGCCATCAGCGAGGCGGCGGAGAGCTTGGCCCAGAACAGGCCTTCGGGGCTCGAGTACGAGGCGATCAGCGTGGCCAGCGTGCCGGCCTTGGCGGAGCTCAGGTTGAGTGCCCAGAACGACTCGTTCCAGCTGAGCACCAGGCACAGCAGCCCGGTCGATGCGAGCCCGCCTACCGACAGCGGCAGCACGACATGGCGGAACTCGGTCCACAGGCTGGCGCCGTCCATGCGCGCCGCCTCCAGGATTTCGTGCGGGATGTCCTTGTAGCTCGAGTACAGCATCCACACCATGATCGGCAGGTTCGACAACGTGAAGACCACGGTGAGCGCGGTGAGCGAGTCGAGCAGCCCGGCCGTCTGCGCGAGCACGTAGATCGGCACCAGCGCCCCGACCGCCGGCATCATCTTGGTCGACAACATCCACATCAGGATGTCGCGCGTGCGCCGGGTGCGGAAGAACGCCATCGAGTAGGCGGCCGGCGCCGCGATCAGCAGGCCGATGACGGTCGAGCCCAGGCTGGTGATGAGCGAGTTGCGCGCATAGAGCAGGTAGTCGCTGCGCCGTTGCACTTCGGCGAAGTTGCCCATCGTCGGCTCGAACGTGAAGAGCGGTGGCACGGCGATGGCCTGCAGCTCGGTCTTGAACGCCGTCAGCGCCAGCCAGCCGAGCGGGAAAAACAGCAGCAGCGCGGCGGCCCATGCGCCCCCGGTGCGCAGTGCCAACAGAAGATGGTTGTTGGGTTGCATGTGCTGCCTCAGTCCAGGTTCTTGCCGATGATGCGGATCAGGAACGCGGCCACGATGTTGGCCAGTACCACCGCGAACAGCGCACCCGCCGACGCCACGCCGACGTCGAAATTCATCAGCGACTGCTTGAAGATCAGGTAGGTGAGGTTGGTGCTCTCGTTGCCCGGCCCGCCGTTGGTGGTGATGGCGATCTCGGCAAACACCGACAGCAGGAAGATCATCTCGATCATGATCACCACCGCCATCGGCCGGCCCAGGTGGGGCAGGGTGAGGTAGAAGAAACGCTGCACCGCGGTGGCGCCGTCCATGCGGGCCGCTTCCATCTGCTCGCGGTCGAGCGACTGCAGCGACGTGATGAAGATCAGGCAGGCGAATGGCAGCCACTGCCAGGCGACCATGATGATCACCGACAGCAGCGGCACGTCGGTCAACCAGTCGATCGGCTCGGTGCCGAAGAAGTGCGAAACATGCGCGAGCACGCCGTAGATCGGGTTCATCATCATGTGCTTCCACAGCAGCGCGTTGACTGCCGGCATGACGAAGAAGGGCGAGATCAGCAGCACCCGCACGATGCCGCGCCCCGGGAACGGATCGTTCACCAGCAGCGCCAGCAGCACGCCGAACACCACCGTGATCACGATCACGCTGCCGATCAGCAGCAGGGTGTTCGACACCGAGGGCCAGAAGTCAGGGTCGGTGACGAAGTAGCGAAAGTTCTCCAGCCCGGCGAAGGGACGGTCGCCCGGCTGCATCAGGTTGTAGTTGACGAACGAGAAGTAGATCGTCATCAGCAGCGGCACGACCATCCACAGGATGAGCGTGACCACGGCCGGCGCCATCAGCGCCCGGGGGAGTAATCGGTTCATTCAGTGGCCCTGACAGCGTTTTCGTGAACTGCCGCGGAACCGGCTTCGCCGGGCCGCTGGCAGTGCCCCCCTGCAAGGGGGGGTGGCGAAGCGACACGAAGTGCGCGCAGCCTGGGGTTTACTTGAAATACCCGCCCTTTTTCATCTCGCGCTCGGCTGCCGTTTGAGAGGTCTTCAATGCCTGGTCGACGGTGACCTTGCCCGAGAGCGCCGCGCTCATCTGCTGGCCGACCGCCACGCCGATGGCCTGGAACTCGGGAATGGCCGCGTACTGCACGCCGACATAGGGCGACTTGGGCAGGGTGCTGTCGGTCAGGTTGGCGGTGTCGATCGCCTTCTTCTCGGCCTCGGCGAACTTCGCCACCTTCTGGAATTCGGCGTTGGCATAAGTCGACTTGCGCGTGCCGGTAGGCACCGAGGCCCAGCCCTGCTCCTTGGCGACGAGGTTGATGTAGTCCTTCGAAGTGGCCCACTTCACGAAGACCTGTGCCGCATCGGCCTTCTTGGAACTGGCGGGGATGGCGAGGTTCCACGACCACAGCCAATTGGCGCCCTTCGGCGTGACGGCCACCGGCGCCGCGGCGAAAGCCACCTTGTCCGCCACCTTCGATTGCTTCGGATCGCTGATGAACGATGCGGCAATGGTCGCGTCGACCCACATGCCGCACTTCCCTTCGTTGAAGAGCGCGAGGTTCTCGTTGAAGCTGTTGGCCGATGCGCCCGGCGGGCCATAGTCCTTCATCAACTGGACGTAGAAGCCGATCGCGTCCTTCCAGGGCTTGGTGTCGATCTGCGGCTTCCAGCTCATGTCGAACCACTGGCCGCCGTGGGTGTTGACCAGCGTCGTCAGGAACGCCATGTTGTCGCCCCAGCCGGGCTTGCCGCGCAGGCACATGCCGTAGACGCCGGCCTTCGGGTCGTGCATCTTGCCGGCCAGCTCGCGCACCTGCGTCCAGGTCGGCTGTTCGGGCATCTTGAAGCCGGCCTTGTCGGCCAGGTCCTTGCGGTACATGAGCATCGAGCTTTCGCCGTAGAAGGGCGCCGCATAGAGCTTGCCCTCGTGCGAAAGCCCGTTGCGGATGGCCGGCAGCAAGTCGTCCACGTCGTACGCGGCATCCACCGCGATCGGCTGCAGCCAGCCCTTCTTCGACCAGATCGGCGCCTCGTAGAGGCCGATGGTCATCACGTCGAACTGGCCGCCCTTGGTCGCGATGTCGGTCGTCACGCGCTGGCGCAGCGTGCCTTCTTCGAGCGTGACCCACTTCAGCTTGATCTCGGGATTGGCCTTCTCGAAGATCGGCGTCAGCTTCTGCATCTCGATCATGTGGCCGTTGTTCACCGTGGCAATGACGAGCTCGGTGGCGGCATGGGCGAGGCCGGTGCCCGCCAGCGCAAACACCAGGCCCGCTTTCAGAAAACGCTTCATGTGATGTCTCCTTGTGGTCGGCGACGAGGCGGTCGCCGTGTGCGGATTCTGGAGACTCTTGCTTGCGTATTTGGTACTTGCGGGGCCAGGTTCGATACTTAAATGCAC
>JBBJMS010000247.1:0-3007 GCA_037720315.1 Variovorax sp.
GGCGCAGCAGCCGTGCCCGGCAAACGGCCGCGAGCTGCCGGTGCAGGCGCTCTACGGCAGCTGGGAGGCGCGCTTCGACGGCCTGCCCGGCATTGCGCAGGTGCAGCTCGCCAAACATCCGGAGTACGCCGGCGTGCGCGGCACCATTACTCGCGATGTTGGCGCAGCCGCGCAGTCGGCGGCCCAGCTCGCCGGCGACATCGACGACGACGGCCAGCTCGGCATCGACGAATCGCAGGACGGCCGCGCCATCAGCGCCGTGTGGTCGGGCGAGCTGCAGGCCGGCTCCTGCGGCCGCGAATTCCGCGGCACATGGCGCAATGCTGCCGATGACAGCACTCATTCTTTTATTTTGAACAGGACAGGCAGTTGGCAATGAATACACGCATCACTTCCCTCGCCATGCTGACGGCGGGCCTGGCTGCCGCAGGCGCGAACGCGCAGCCGGCGGACAGGCCCGCGAGCCCGCTGGCCAATGCGCAGCTGACGTGGCAGCAATGCCAGCAACTGGGCGACAACAAGGATGCGCGGCTGGCCTGCTTCGACCGCTGGGCTCAGCAGCAGACGCTGCCCTCCGGGTCGGTGCCGGTGGCACCGCCGGTGCTTGCGACCACTCAGCCGCCGGTGCCGGTGGATGCAGCCGTGCCCGCCACGCGGGTGGTGTCGGTCAGCACCGAAGAGGGCTGCCGAGACCGCCAGTACTCTGCGCTCTCGCGCTTCTGGGAACTCGAGAGCGGCAGCGATTGCGGTGTCTACGGCATTCGCGGCTACCGGCCGCTGAGCGTGTCGTTGTCGACCGCAACCGACAAGCCGCAGACCCCCGTCTCGTCGCCGCCCGGGCGCGATGGAACCGACGTCGCCTACCAGGCCAACGAGATGCGCATCAACCTGTCGGTGCGCACCAAGCTCGCGCAAGGCCTGCTGACGCAGAACCAGCCGGACAAGAGGGATTCGCTGTGGTTCGGCTACACGCAGCAGTCGAACTGGCAGATCTTCAACGGCGACCTCTCTCGGCCCTTTCGCACCACCGACCATGAGCCGGAGCTGATGTACGTGTACCCGGCCGATCTGCAGCTGCCGGGCGGCTGGCGCTGGCGCTATGCTGGCCTTGGACTGGTGCATCAATCGAACGGCCAGAGCCTGCCCTACTCGCGCAGCTGGAACCGCGTCTATCTGATGGGCGGCGCGGAGCTCGACGACCGATTCAGCATCACGGGGCGCGTGTGGCAGCGTCTGCACGAGAGCGAGGCCAAGGACGACAACCCGCTGATCTCCGACTTCATCGGCCGCGCCGAAATTACCGGCCGCTGGAACTTCGACCGCGACAATACCTTCGGCGTGACCGTGCGCAACAACCTGCGCGACAGCGGCCGCGGCTCGGTGCGGCTCGAATGGCTCAAAGCCATCGGCGACCCCACTCGCAGCAACCTGCGCTTCCACACGCAGCTGTTCCACGGCTACGGCGACACGCTGGTCGACTACAACCGCAAGCGCACGGTGCTGAACGTCGGGGTGAGCCTGGTCGACTTCTAGTACTTCAAGACGTAGCACCCGGC
The DNA here is from genome assembly GCA_037720315.1 of Variovorax sp. Taxonomy (GTDB): domain Bacteria; phylum Pseudomonadota; class Gammaproteobacteria; order Burkholderiales; family Burkholderiaceae_C; genus Variovorax. The sequence continues at coordinate 1,557 of JBBJMS010000247.1, forward strand.
TGCACGAACCGACATCACTGGCTCGCAGTGATGCCGCCGTCCAGATACAACACTTGGCCGGTAACGAAGGATGCGGCCGGCGCGCAGAAGAACACGGCCGAGCCCGCGATGTCCGCCGGTTCGGCGACCCGCCCGAGCGGAATGCGGTCGAGCACCTGCCGATGGGTTTCGGGGTTCTCCAACCAGTGCCTGGCCATCCCGGTGCGCACGACCGTCGGGGCAATGCCGTTGACCGTGATGCCGTGGATGGCCAGTTCGCTGGCGTGCTGGCGGATCAGCATCACCAGCGCGCCCTTGGTGCTGCAGTACGCGGAGTAACCGCGGCCGCGCAAGCCGAGCTGCGAGCGAACCGACAGCAAGTGCACTTGCCGGCCGCCCCGCCCGCCTGCGATCTGGTGCCGGGCGACGGCCTGGGCCAGGAACATCGCGGACTTCAGATTGACTTGCACGACCTCGTCGAACGCCTCTTCCGAGACGTCGAGCAAGGGTTGCTCTCGCTGGATACCGACGCAGTTGAGCAACAGATCGACCGCACCGAAGCGGCTGTGCACAGCATCGACCGAGCGCTGCATGTCGGGCACCGAGTGCGCGTCCATGGCCACGCCGAAAGCATCATGGCCCGCGTCCTGCAACGACGCGGCCAACGCTTGTGCCTTGGCCTCATCTCGGCCCGAAACGGCCACTGTGGCGCCAGCGAGCGCGAGGCCCCAGGCGATGGCCTCGCCGATGCCGCCGTAGCCGCCCGGCACAAAGGCGACCTTGCCGCGCAGGTCGAACAGGCCGGCCAGCGATTGCGGGTAACTCGCGGCGGCGGCGCCCTGGGGGGGGTTGGTGTTGTCCATCGTGCCCAGACTAGTCCATCAGCAAGCCGCCGTTGAGATCGACAATCTCGCCGGTGATGAAGCCGGCCAGCGGCGATGCGAGAAAGCGCACGACGTGCGCGAATTCCTCGGGCTCGCAAAAGCGCCCGACCGGAATGTCGGCCAGCAGCTTCTGCCGCTGGGTTTCGTTGAGCTGCTCGGTGATCATCGGCGTCTTCACGTAGGCCGGCGAGATCCCGTTGGCAGTCACACCATGCGCCGCGAGTTCGCGCGCCAGAGAGAACGTGAGCGAGGTCATCGCGCCCTTCGAAACCGAATACGCGGTGCCGGCCGTGAGGCCACCGGTCTTGGCGGCGAGCGAGCAGGTGTTGACGATGCGGCCGAAGCGCCGAGCCTTCATCGCGGGCATCACCTGCTGCGCCAGATAGAAGGCGCCGTCGAGGTTCACGGCGAGCACGCGTCGCCACTCCGCCGCATTCGTCGACTCCGCCTTGTTGTTCGACAGGATGCCGGCGTTGTTGAGGACGTGGCGGCCGTCGAGCTCGATCCGCGGCGTGGCGTTGGTGCCAACGTCCGCCGTGTTGGGGCTCGCGCCGGGTGGGGTGTAGCCGGCACTGGTGGCGCGCTGGC
>JBBJMS010000099.1:0-12778 GCA_037720315.1 Variovorax sp.
GCGCCGGCATCTCCTCCAGCCCGCTCGCGTCGCGGGGGGTGACGAAGGCGACGGCGACCTGGCCCTTCATGGCGTCGGCGACGCCAACGACCGCGACCTCGGCGACGTTGGCGTGGCTGGAGATGCTTTCCTCGACCTCGCGCGTGCCGAGCCGATGGCCGGCGACGTTGATGACATCGTCGGTGCGGCCGAGGATGAACCAGTAGCCGTCGCCGTCGCGCAGGCCCCAGTCGAAGGTGTTGTAGACGGTGCGGCCCGCAATCGTCTTCCAGTAGGTTTCGACGAAGCGGGCGTCGTCGCGCCAGAGCGTCTGCATGAAGCCGGGCGGCGTCGGTCCTTCGATGACGACGACGCCCTTGCGGCCGGGCTCTTCGATGTCGCGGCCGGTGTCTTCGTCGACCAGGCGTACATCGAAGCCGTACATCGGCACGCCGGGACTGCCGAACTTCGATGCCATCGGCGCGACGCCGTTGGCCACGGTCAGGATCGGCCAGCCGCTTTCGGTCTGCCAGTAATTGTCGATGACCGGCTTGCCGAGGGCAGCCGAAATCCATGCCGCCGTGGGCTCGTCGAGCGGCTCGCCGGCGAGAAAGAGCGCGCGCAGCGAGGAGAGGTCGTGCGCGTTCATGTGCGCCGCATCGTGCTTCCTCAGCACCCGGATCGCAGTCGGCGCGGTGAACATCACCGTCACCTTGTATTGCTCGACCAGACGCCACCAGATGCCGGCGTCGGGGCGGATCGGCAAGCCCTCGTACATGATCGTCGCCATGCCGGCGATGAGCGGGCCGTAGACGATGTAGCTGTGGCCGACGACCCAGCCGATGTCGCTGGTGGAAAAGTAGGTTTCGCCCGGGCGGCCATCGAAGATGTGCTTCATGCTCGATGCCAGCGCCACCGCATAGCCGCCGGTGTCGCGCTGCACGCCTTTCGGCTTGCCGGTGGTGCCGCTGGTGTAGATGGTGTAGCTGATCTCGGTGGCATCGAGCCAGGTGCAGGGCACCTGCGCATGGCGGTGCTTTTCGACCAGCGCGGCGAGCAGGTGATCGCGGCCTTCGGTCATTTCCATCGGCGCCAGGCCGCGGTCGGCCAGCATCACCGCATCGGGCTTGTGCGCAGAACGGCGGATTGCCTCGTCGAGCAGCGGCTTGTACGCGAGCACCTTGCCTGCGCGCGAACCCGCATCGGCACTGAAGATGACCTTCGGCGTCGCGTCCTCGATGCGAGAAGCGAGCGAGCCGCTGGCGAAGCCGCCGAACACGACGCAGTGAATGGCGCCCAGCCGCGCGCAGGCCAGCATCGCGAACGCCGCCTCGGGGATCATCGGCATGTAGATGAGAACGCGATCACCCTTCGTCACGCCCAGTTCGATCAAGCTGGCCGCGGTGCGCTGAACCTCGACATGGAGGTCCTTGAAGCTGTAGCTCTTCTCGGTGCCGGTTTCCGTCGAGACGTAGATCAGCGCCGGCTGGTCGCCTCGGATGGCCAGATGACGATCCACCGCGTTGTGGCAGAGGTTGGTCGTGCCGCCCACGAACCAGCGCGCAAAGGGCGCATTGCTGGCGTCCAGGATCTGCTCAGGCGGCTTTTTCCATTCGATGAGTTTGGCCTGCTCGGCCCAGAAAACCTCGGGCTCTTGCATGGAGCGGCGATAGAACTCTGCATAGCTGCTCATTGACCTTGTCTCCTGTTCGTCTCGCTGCTTAGCGAACCAGTGCCAGCACATCCTTGAAGTGCGGATGCTCGGCCGTGCGCAGCCACTCGAAGCCGACCATTTCGGTCGTGACCAGTTCGGCGCCCGCGCTCGCCAGCCGATCGAAAGCCGCATCGCGGTTGCGCTCGGTGCGGGAACTGCAGGCGTCGGTGACAACCCACACCTCGAACTCGTCTTCGAGAAGATCCAGGGCGGTCTGCAAAAGGCAGACGTGGGCTTCGCAGCCCGCCATCACGATCGTGTTGCGGTCTTCGCCAGCCGCCGGCTTCTGCAGATGTTTGGGCAGGCTGCGCGCGTTGCCCTGCGCCGGCTTGGCCGGCACGCGCAGCCATTCGCCCAGTCCTTCCTCAGCAGCGCTGAAATGCATCTTGGCAAGGGTGCGCTCGCACAAGGCACGGATCTCGGGCAGGTTCTCGCCGAGCTTCGACGGATTTTCTTCGGTGCCCCATACCGGCACGCCGAGCAATCGCGCGATCTTGCCGAGTCGAACCGCATTCTTCGCGACCGCCTCGGCTTCATGAATCGCCGGCATCAACTGCGCCTGATAGTCGACCAGCACCAGTTGGCATTGCGAGACATCGAGCAGCATGGTGGAAGGATCTTTCGAAGAGGCGAAGTCAAAAGGGGCCTAAACCGTACCACCGAACAGATCGGACTGACTGACGCCAGGCACTTGGGAGCCCCCTTCGCTGGGCACTTTTTCAATGCGTGAGATCAACTGCACGAGGTAGCGTTTGAACAGAATCTCGGCCGACTGCCGGAACATGCGGATCCGACCGGTGTGCTGCATCAGCAGCAGGCCGACGCCGTGCGCGAACAGCGACGTGTTTTCCTGCAGCGCCTGGGCGGGATCGAGTCCAAGCGCCTGCAACGCGTCCTCGCACGGCCGCAGCGCGTCCCGCAGCCGGTCGTTGAGTCCGTGATCGAGTTCGCTGTTCAGGCCGCGAGGGCGCATGCCGTGCACCAGATAGAAGCCGAGGTCGAGGTCGCGCGGATTCGCGCCGTAGAACGCGAACCAGGCCTGAGCGCGGGCGACGAGCGTCTTGTCCGGCGCGTTCTTGAACGAACGTGCGCCGGCCACCGAGGCTTGCAGGCGCTCGAGCGATTCATCGAGCAGCGCTGCATAGATCGCTTCCTTGCTCTCGAAGTACGAGTAGATCGCTCCCGGCGCATAGCCCGCGCGCTTCGCGATTTCGCGAATGCTCGCGCCTTCGATCCCGGCGTCGGCGAACACGGCACGCGCCGCGTCGAGCACCAGCGCGCGGCGCGCACCGCTGATCGTCCGGCGGCGTTGGAGCTTTGCATGCATCGGGGGAAATATAGCGCCGGAAGGTTGCATCCCTCATTTTATTGAACGGTTGATCGAAAGATTGAACAGTGTTCAAATTATTGCCGCACTGCTCATGCCAGCGAACCCCTTCCGGACATCACGATGAACGCACCTCTGCTTCCAGCGACCCTGATGTCGGGCGACGATTACCGCGAATCGCTCAGGGCGTTCCGGCCCACCGTCTTCGTGGATGGCCGAAAGGTCGAAAGCGTGGCCGACGAGCGCGCGTTCCAGCCCGGCATCAATGCCATCGCCCTTACCTACGACTACGCCCTGAAGCCGCAGTACCAGACGCTCATGACGGCCGTGCAGCACACCAGCGGCAAACGAGTGAATCGGCTCTCCCATATCAACACCGGCACGGCAGACCTCCTCAACAAGCTGGAGGCGGTGCGGCTGGTCTGCCAGGAGACCGGCTGCGCGCAGCGCTATCTGACCCACGATGCGCTGAATGCCATCGCACAGGTGTCGGCCCGCATCGACGATGCGCGGGGCAGCACCGACAACACGGCGCGCTTCACCGAGTACCTGCACCGCGTTCAAGACCAGGACCTGACGCTCGGTGTTGCGATGACGGATGCCAAGGGCGATCGCAGCAAGCGGCCGCACGAGCAGGCCCATGCCGACAGCTATCTGCACATCGTCGAGCGCAACGCCCGGGGCATCGTGATTTCGGGCACCAAGGCGATAGTGACCGGCGCGCCCTATGTGCACGAACTGCTCGTCATGCCGTGCCGCAACATGGGCCGGGAAGATGCCGACTTTGCGGTCTGCTGCGCCGTGCCGATCGATGCGGAAGGACTCACGATCGTGGCGCGTCCGGCCGGCCGGCCCGGCGAAAAGCTGGAGCATGGCGACGCGCTCTTCAGCCGCAAGTACGGTCAGAGCACCGGCGTGTGCATTTTCGACCGCGTCGTCGTTCCGTGGGAGCGCGTGTTCTACGCCAGCGAATGGGAACACAGCGGGCATCTCACCTACAGCTACGCGACGCACCATCGCCACAGCTGCATCGGTGCACGCGCCGGGTTCGGCGATCTGCTGATCGGCGCGGGCGCCCTGATGTGCGAGGCGAACGGCTTCGACCCCGGCCGCGAGACCCACCTGCGCGAACAGATGGTCGAGCTGATCACGATCACCGAGAGCTTCTTCGCCTGCGGCGTGGCCGCGAGCGTCTACGCCAAGGCCGACGCGCATTGCGAGGTCTTCATGCCCGATGCAGTGTTCAGCAACATCGGCAAGCTGCTGCTGGCGACCAAGATCTACGACATGCACCGCATCGCCCATTACGTGAGCGGCGGGCTGATCGTCACCCTCCCCGGCCCGGATGAAGATCACAACCCCGAAACCGCGGCCCGTCTGTCGGAAGTGCTGCGTGCCAGCCCGGACGTGCCGTACGAACAGCGAATCGAGACAGCCCGTTTCATCGAAGACCTGACGGCCGGCTACCAGGCCGGCTGGTACAGCGTGATCAGCCTCCACGGCGGCGGATCGCCGGCAGCGATGAAGCAGGAGATCTATCGCAACTATCCGCTCGGCTCGAAGGTGGAACTGGTCGAACGCATTCTCGAGCGCGGCATCGCCGCCGACGGCTCGCCCGCCGCCGCCCCGCACGACCCCGCGCGCGATCACCAGGAACCGTCAGCCGGGAAAGTGCTGCGACGTCGGCTGCACGCCGTCGGGCCAACCGGTGATGGTCGACCTGCCGGTGCCGCCCCCGGTCACAGCTCGGACTGCTTGAGCGACATGAACGATCTAAAAGGAAGCGGGATGCTGGCGTTCGCGGTGCCGGTCGTTGCGGCACTACTGCTTGGAGGTTGCGGCCTTTGGCGTACCGTCAAGGTGCCGATCGATGTCTCCATCCAGAAGAGCGCCTGCACTGCAGACGCGGACACGCTGCTGGTGATGTTGCCCGGCGTCTACTCGCATCCGGACGAGTTCGTCGAAGAGGGCTTCCTGGACGCCGTGGCCGAGCGCAAGCTGGCCGTGGACGTGGCTCTGGTCGACGCGCACATCGGCTACTACAACGACAAGACCATCTTCGAACGGCTTCGCAGCGACGTGATCGCACCGGCGGGCGCGAGAGGCTACCGGTCGATCTGGATCGTCGGCATCTCGATCGGCGGCTTCGGCGCTCTCACCTACCCCGAGATCCATCCCAACGAACTCGCCGGCATCGTCGCGCTGGCGCCCTATCTCGGTGAACGCCTCATCAGCACGGAGATCGCGAACGCCGGTGGCCTCAAGCGCTGGCGTGCGCCTGCCGGCGTCGTGCCGATGGAGCAGCGCCTCTGGCGCCGCCTGCAGCGCTATGGCACCGAAGCAGTAGGGCCGGACTTGCCCCCGGTTTACCTCGGCTACGGCCTGGACGATCGCTTCGCCTTCAGCCACAAGTTGCTCTCGGACCTGATGCCGAACGGTCGTGTATTTACCACCGATGGCGGCCATGACTGGCCCGAATGGCGCAGGCTCTGGCGCAGCATGATCCCCAGCCTGCCGCTGCCCACGTGCGCGCGCTGATCACTCGGGCAGCAGGCGCAGCAGCTTGCCGTCCGACTCGTCGGTCAGCACGTAGATCAGGCCGTCGGGGCCCTGCTTCACGTCGCGGATGCGCGCCCGCGCGTCGGCAAGGAGTTTGTGTTCGGCCGCCACCTTGCCGTCGCGGAGTTCGATGCGGTCGAGAAAGCCGAACTTGAGCGATCCGACGAATAGATTGCCCTTCCAGCTGCCGCCATAGCGGTCGCTCGTCAGAAAAGCCATGCCCGAAGGCGCGATGGAAGGCACCCAGAAGTGCAGAGGCTGTTCCATGCCTTCCTTCCGGGTAATGCCTTCGCCGATCTTGCCGCCGCCGTAGTCCTCGCCGTGCGTGATGGCCGGCCAGCCGTAGTTGCGGCCGGCCTGCGGAATGTTGATCTCGTCACCACCCTGCGCACCGTGCTCATGCATCCAAAGCGTTCCGTCCGGTGCCAGCGCGGCGCCCTGCGCGTTGCGGTGCCCGTAGCTCCAGATCTCGGGCAGCGCGCCGGACTTGCCGACGAACGGGTTGTCGGCCGGCACGCTGCCGTCCTTGGCGATGCGGATCAGTTTGCCGATGTGGTTGTCGAGCTTCTGCGCGTCTTCCTTGCGGCTGTACCGATCGCCGAGCGTCAGGTAGAGGCTTTTGTCTTTGGCTTCGACGATGCGGCAGCCGAAATGCTGCCGGCTGGACACCTTGGGGCGCTGACTGAAGATGACCTTCATGCTTTCGAGGCGGCTGCCGTCTGCAGACAGCTGCGCGCGCGCGAGTGCCGTGCTGTTGGTCGAGGCGCTGCCCGGCTCGGGCTCCGAAAAGCAGAAGAAGACGGTCCTGTTTGCGGCGAATTCAGAGTCTGTCAGCACATCGAGCAGCCCGCCCTGGCCGCCTGCAGCGATGCGGGGGAGCCCCGCCACCGGCGCGCCCACGCCGCCGTCTGCTGAAACGACGCGCATGCGGCCGGACTTTTCGGTGACCAGAAAGCGTCCGTCGGGCAGGAAGGCAACGCCCCACGGATTCTCGAGCCCCGAAGCCACCACCTCTGGCCGTGCAGCGGCAGCCGCCACGCCGCAGACGGCAGCCGCAATGCAGAACAGCGCAGACGTCTTAACTGAGGAATAGAAACCTTGGTATGAATTCATTGGGCTTTTCCAAATGATGAATTTCGACAAGAAGCGTTTTCAATGAGCTTGTCTTTAACAAACTTTTGAATTACTTGAGCAGGAAACTCTTGAAGCTGCCGACCACTGTTACATTTATTCAAATATCGAACTGTAAAATATGCAGCGGCGACAAGGTGTTGCGTGCACAATCCCGAATTCGCATGAAATTGACACCTTCGTTTGTCGTCCATATCCTACGTGCCATGCGCCTACTCGTCCTACCCGCCCTCTTGCTCTCCATTGCCGTCCACGCCGCACCGCAGCAAGACGGGGCGCCCGAACTTGAATCGCAATTGATGGACAAGGGATTGATCAGCCAGTTCCAGCAGGTGCGCGAGACGGTCGTCCATCGGACCTCCGACCTGGTCGTCACGGCCATCGGCTTCCTCGGCGTACCCTATCGCCGGGGCGGCAACACGCTCGAAACCGGCTTCGACTGCAGCGGCTTCGTTCGCGCCATGTACAACCAGACCGTGGGGCACCTGCTTCCGCGCCGGGCCGAAGAACAGGCTGCAGCCACGCAAAAAATCGACCGCAGCGACCTGAAGCCCGGCGACCTGGTGTTCTTCAACACCATGCGGCGCGCCTTCAGTCATGTTGGCATCTACGTCGGCGAGGGCAAGTTCATCCATTCGCCCAAGCCCGGCGCGCAGGTTCGGGTCGAAACCATGGCCGGCGGCTACTGGCAGCGGCGTTTCGACGGCGCCCGCCGCGTGCCGGCCGTTCAGGGCGACCTGCTGCAGGCTCGCACGGCCGAATAATCCGGCCGGCGGCTCTCAGTCAGGCCGGGCGTCGCTTCACCGGGGGCAGGTCGGTGCAGCTGCCATGCGCTGCTTCGGCGGCGAGGCCGATGCTCTCGCCGAGTGTCGGATGCGGATGGATCGTCTTGCCGATGTCGATCGCGTCGGCGCCCATCTCGATCGCCAGCGCAATCTCTCCGATTATGTCGCCCGCGTGCGTGCCGACGATGCCCCCGCCGACGATGCGATGTCCGCCGTCGGGGCCGGCGTCGAACAGCAGCTTAGTGAAACCCTCGTCTCGACCGTTGGCGATTGCGCGGCCCGAAGCGGACCAGGGGAAGAGTCCCTTCTCGATCTTCACGCCGTCGGCCCTGGCCTGGTCTTCGGTGATCCCGACCCAGGCCACCTCGGGGTCGGTGTAAGCCACGCTCGGAATCACCCGGGCATTGAAGGCCGCGCTGGCAAGCTCCTTGTTGCCCTGCTGTTCGCCGGCAATCACCTCGGCCGCCACATGCGCCTCGTGCACCGCCTTGTGCTCCAGCATCGGCTGGCCGACGATGTCGCCGACCGCAAAGATGTGCGCAACATTGGTACGCATCTGAATGTCGACCGGGATGAAGCCGCGCTCGCTCACGTTCACGCCCGCCTTCTCGGCGCCGATCTTCTTGCCGTTCGGACTGCGGCCCACCGCCTGCAGCACCAGGTCATAGAGCTGCGGGGCCGAGGGCGCCTGTTCACCCTCGAAAGTCACGCGGATGCCTTCCTTGGTGGCTTCGGCGCCCACGGTCCGGGTCTTCAGCATGATGTTGTCGAAACGCGGCGCGTTCAGCTTCTGCCACACCTTCACCAAGTCGCGGTCTGCGCCCTGCATCAGACCGTCGAGCATCTCGACCACGTCGAGCCGCGCCCCGAGCGACGAATAGACCGAGCCCATTTCGAGCCCGATGATTCCGCCGCCGAGGATCAGCATGCGCTTGGGATTGATGCCGAGTTCGAGCGCGCCGGTGGAGTCGACCACCCGGGGGTCCTTGGGCATGAAAGGCAGGTGCACGGCTTGCGAGCCGGCTGCGATCACGCAGTGGCGGAACTTCACTGTCTGCGCCTTGTCGGTGGTGGCACGGCCATCGCCCGTGGTCTCCTGCACCTTGACGTGATACGGGTCGACGAACTCGCCGACACCGCGAACTGTCGTGACCTTGCGCATCTTCGCCATGGCGGCCAGACCACCGGTGAGCTTGCCGACCACCTTGTTCTTGCGTTCGAGCAGCTTGCCGCGATCGACGGTGGGCTCTCCGAAGGTCACGCCCATGTCGGAAAAGTGCTTGACCTCGTCCATCACCGCCGCCACGTGCAGCAGCGCCTTCGACGGAATGCATCCGACGTTGAGGCACACACCGCCCAGCGATGCATAGCGCTCGACCAGCACCACCTTCAGCCCGAGGTCGGCCCCGCGGAATGCGGCGGAGTAGCCGCCCGGACCGGCTCCGAGCACGAGCAGATCGCACTCGATGTCGACCGCGCCGGAGTAGCTGGACGCGGCCGCTGGCGCTTGCGCGGGCGCAGCGGGTGCCGCGACGTGCTTCGGTTCCGTCGGCGCGGGCGCTGCGGCTGGAGCGGCGGGTGCAGCAGCGCCCTGCGCCGCGTCAAGCGTCAGCACCACCGAACCCTGCTTGACCTTGTCACCCACCTTCACCGCAACTGACTTGACGACACCGGCATGCGACGACGGAATTTCCATCGAAGCCTTGTCCGACTCCACCGTGATCAGTGACTGTTCGGCCTTGACGGCGTCGCCCGCTTTCACCAGCACTTCGATCACCGCGACCTCGTCGAAGTCCCCGATGTCCGGTACCTTGATTTGTTGTTCGCTCATCGGGTGGTCCTCACAGCATCACACGGCGGAAGTCGGAAAGAACCTGGCCGAGGTACGCGTTGAAGCGTGCTGCCAGGGCGCCGTCGATCACGCGATGGTCGTACGACAGCGACAGTGGCAGTACCAGGCGCGGCTGGAACGCCTTGCCGTCCCACACCGGCTTCATCGCACTCTTCGAAAGCCCCAGGATGGCGACCTCCGGCGCGTTGATGATCGGCGTGAAGTGCGTGCCGCCGATGCCGCCGAGCGAGCTGATCGAGAAGCAGCCGCCGCTCATGTCGGCCGAGCCGAGCTTGCCGTCGCGCGCCTTCTTGGCGAGCTCGCCCATTTCACGGCTGATATCCAGCAACCCCTTCTTGTCAGCATCCTTGAGCACCGGCACCATGAGCCCGGTGGGCGTATCTGCTGCAAAGCCGATGTGGAAGTACTGCTTGTAGACGAGCTGGTCGCCGTCCAGGCTGGTGTTGAACTCGGGAAACCTCTGGAGCGCCGACACGACGGCCTTGATCACGAAGGCCAGCATCGTCACTTTGACGCCGGACTTTTCGTTCTCCTTGTTGGTCGCCACGCGGAACGCCTCGAGCTCGGTCACGTCGGCTTCGTCGTTGTTGGTGACGTGCGGAATCATCACCCAGTTGCGGTGCAGATTGGCGCCGCTGATCTTCTTGATGCGCGACAGGTCCTTGCGCTCGACCGTGCCGAACTTGGTGAAGTCGACCTTCGGCCAAGGCAACAGGCCAAGCGCTTCGCCGCCGCCGCCGGCCGTTGCCGGCTTCGCGCCCGCAGCCTTAGTGCTCGCCGCTCCGCTCATCACGGCCTTGGTGAAATCCTGGATATCGTCTTGCGTGATGCGGCCCTTGGGGCCGCTGCCCTTGACCTCTTCGAGCGGCACGCCGAGTTCGCGCGCGAACTTGCGCACCGATGGTGATGCATGCGGCAGCTTGCCGGCAGGCGCGGTGGTCGGATCATGCGAGGCGACCGGCACCGCGGATGCCTCGGGCGCCGCCGCAGGTGAAGGCGCAGTTGGCGCTGCCGCTGCGCTCGCCGGTGCTGCAGCCGCTGGCGCCGCGGCAGCCGCATCGCCGGCGGCACCTTCAAGCAGAGCGACCAGATCGCCGATGTTGACGGTGTCCCCCACCTTCACCTTGAGTTCCTTGATCACGCCGGCTGCCGAAGACGGAATCTCCATCGATGCCTTGTCCGATTCGACGGTGATGAGCGACTGCTCGGTCTTGATCGTGTCGCCGGGCTTCACCAGCACCTCGATCACCGACACGTCCTTGAAGTCGCCGATGTCGGGCACCCTCACCTCGACCGGGCCCGACGCCGGCGCTGGACTCGCAGCGGGAGCCGGTGGCGCTGGCGCTGGCGCTGGCGCTGGCGCTGGCGCTGGCGCGGGTGCAGGTGCAGGTGCAGGTGCAGGTGCAGGCGTCGCTGCAGATGCCGCCGGAGCACCGGCGCCCTCCCCTTCGAGCACCAGCACAACCGAACCCTGCTTGACCTTGCTCCCCACGTCCACCTTGATTTCCATCACCGTGCCGGCCTGGCTCGACGGGATCTCCATCGAGGCCTTGTCCGATTCCACGGTTATCAGCGACTGCTCTGCCTTGACCGCGTCGCCCACCTTAACCAGCACCTCGATAACCGCGACTTCATCGAAATCGCCGATGTCCGGCACGGTCACTTCCACTGTTGCCATGTCGTGTCTCCCGCCTTACGGCGCCGTTGGTTGTTCTATGCGTAGAGCGGGTTGATCTTGTCTGCGTTGATGCCGTATTTCTTGATGGCCTCGGCGACCTTGGCGGGTGCGACGGCGCCCTCTTCCGACAGCGCTTTGAGCGCAGCGACCACGATGAAATGACGGTTCACCTCAAAGTGCTCGCGCAGCTTGTTGCGGAAATCGCTGCGGCCGAAGCCGTCGGTGCCGAGCACCTTGTAGGTCCGGCCCTTCGGAATGAACGGGCGAATCTGCTCGGCGTACGCCTTCATGTAGTCGGTCGATGCAACGACCGGCCCGCTGCTTGCCGCCAGCTGCTGCGATGCGAAGGGCACGCGCGCTTCTTCGGTCGGATGCAGCAGGTTCCAGCGCTCGGCGTCCTGGCCGTCGCGCGTCATTTCGTTGAAGCTCGGGCAGCTCCAGACGCCGGCGCTGACACCCCAGTCCTTCTCGAGCAATTCCTGCGCCGCAAAGCTTTCGCGAAGGATGGTCCCGCTGCCGAGCAACTGCACCGAGGGCGCCTCCTTGCCTTTGGCCGCCTTGAGCGCCGGCGCTTGCTTGCACAGGTACATGCCCTTGATGATCTGCTCCTCCGTGCCGGGCTGAAGACCGGGCATCGGATAGTTCTCGTTCAGCAGCGTGATGTAGTAGTAGACGTTGTCCTGCTTCTCCACCATGCGCTTCAGGCCGTGATGCAGGATCACGCCGACTTCGTGCGCGAAGGTCGGGTCGTAGCTCACGCAGTTGGGAATGGTGTTGGCGAGGATGTGGCTGTGGCCGTCTTCATGCTGCAGCCCTTCGCCATTCAGCGTCGTGCGCCCCGAGGTACCGCCCAGCAGAAAGCCCCTTGCCTGCATGTCGCCGGCCGCCCAGGCCAGGTCGCCTACGCGTTGAAAGCCGAACATCGAGTAGTACACGTAGAACGGCACCATGATCCGATTGTTGGTGCTGTACGAGGTAGCCGCCGCGATCCAGCTCGACATGCCGCCCGCTTCGTTGATGCCTTCCTGCAGGATCTGACCGCTCTTGTCTTCCTTGTAGTACATGACCTGGTCCTTGTCGACCGGGGTGTACTGCTGGCCCGCAGGGTTGTAGATGCCGATCTGGCGAAACAGGCCTTCCATGCCGAAGGTGCGTGCCTCGTCGACCAGGATCGGCACCACGCGCGGGCCGAGCGCCTTGTCGCGCAGCAACTGCGTGAGGAAACGCACATAGGCTTGCGTGGTCGATATCTCGCGGCCTTCGGCGGTCGGCTCCATCACCGCCTTGAAGGTTTCCAGTGCCGGCACGGTGAAGCTCTCGTCGGCCTTGGTGCGGCGATGCGGCAGGTAGCCGCCGAGCGCCTTGCGCCGCTCGTGTAGATACTTCATCTCCGGCGTGTCGTCGGCCGGCTTGAAGAACGGCAGGTCCGCGATCTGGCTGTCGGGAATCGGAATGTTGAAGCGGTCGCGAAAGGCCCTGATGTCGTCGTCGCCGAGCTTCTTGGTCTGGTGCACGTTGTTCTTGCCCTCGCCGACCTTGCCCATGCCGAAGCCCTTGACCGTCTTGATCAGAAGCACCGTCGGCTGGCCGGCGTGCTTGACCGCTGCATCGAAGGCGGCATACACCTTCTGCGAATCGTGGCCGCCTCGGCGCAGGTTCCAGATGTCGTCGTCGCTCATCTTGGCAACCATCTCGAGCGTACGCGGATCGCGCCCGAAGAAATGCTTGCGCACGTAGGCGCCATCGTTGGCCT
>JBBJMS010000015.1:0-35092 GCA_037720315.1 Variovorax sp.
GCGCGATCCGCAGATGCGCTTTTTGCGCGGCGTCATCCTGACCGAACAAGGCAAGCAGGCCGACGCCGTCGCGGTCTTTACTCAGCTCACGCAGGACTTTCCCGAACTGCCCGAGCCCTACAACAACCTGGCGGCGCTTTACGCAAGCCAGAGCCAGTTCGACAAGGCGCGCGCCGCGCTCGAGATGGCCATCAAGCTCAACCCAGGCTATGCCACGGCGCACGAGAACCTCGGCGATGTGTATGCGCGGCTTGCGGGACAGTCCTACGGCCGCGCGCAGCAGCTCGAAGCCGGCAACGCCACCGCGCAGCCCAAGCTTGCGCTGATCCGCCAGATGTTCGCGGCACCTGCCGCCGACCTGGCGCGCAAGCCCGCGCGTCCCTGATCCACCGCTCGCGCCGCCCAGCGCCGGCGCAGCTTCATTTTGCGAAAGCGAGTCTTCCCTTGAACATGCACGCACTCTCCCGCCGCACCGCACTGGCGACAGCGGTCCTGATTTCTACGCTGGCCGCGGCCGGCACCGTCTGGGCGCAAAGCGCGCCGCGCGTCAAGCTCGCCACCTCGGCGGGAGACATCGTCGTCGAACTCGCGCCCGACAAGGCGCCCAAGACGGTCGAAAACTTTCTGCAATACGTCAACGACAAGCACTACGACGGCACGGTGTTTCACCGTGTCATCGACAACTTCATGATCCAGGGCGGCGGCTTTACCGGCGACCTGCAGCAGAAGGCGACGCGCACCGCGATCCCGCTTGAAGCCGGCAACGGCCTGAAGAACGACAAGTACACGATCGCCATGGCGCGAACAGGCAATCCGAATTCGGCCACCTCGCAGTTCTTCATCAACGTGAAGGACAACGCGATGCTCAACGCGCCCAGCCCGGACGGCCACGGGTACACCGTGTTCGGCAAAGTAGTTGCCGGCAACGAGGTGGTCGACAAGATCCGCGCCGCGCGCACCGGCAGCAAGAACGGCATGCAGGACGTGCCGCTCGAAGCCATCACCATCAAATCCGCCAGCGTGGCGAAGTAACCGCAAGTCAAAGGAGCCTTTATGAGCAACCCGCAAGTCGAACTGCATATCAAGGACCGGGGCGTGATCACGCTCGAACTTGACCAGGACAAGGCACCCAAGTCGGTCGAGAACTTCCTTGCCTACGTGGCCAAGGGCCACTACGACAACACCGTGTTCCATCGCGTTATTCCGGGCTTCATGGTCCAGGGCGGCGGCTTCGAACCCGGCATGTCGCAAAAGCCGTCAGGCGCGGAGATCCAGAACGAAGCCGACAACGGCCTGAAGAACGACAACTACACGGTCGCGATGGCCCGCACCAGCGCGCCGCATTCGGCCACGGCGCAGTTCTTCATCAATGTGGCGGACAACGGCTTCCTCAACCACACCGCGCCATCGGCACAGGGATGGGGCTATGCAGTGTTCGGCAAGGTCGTGGGCGGCAAGGACGTGGTCGACAAGATCAGGGCGGTCAAGACCGGCCGCAAGGGCTTTCATGACGATGTGCCGCTCGAAGACGTGGTGATCGAAAAAGCAACGGTCAAGACGGAATAAGACTCGCGATGCCGGCTTTCGCCGAGCTCATGGCGCCCGCGGCCTGGAGCACGGTCGACTTGCTGTCCGACCTGCACTTGCAAGCTGCTGAACCCGCCGTGTTCGATGCGTGGCAGGGCTATCTGCAGACCACGCCGGCGGACGCGGTATTCATCCTCGGCGACCTGTTCGAAGTCTGGGTCGGCGACGACGCGGCCGCCGAGCCGGGTTTCGAGGCGCAGTGCGCCGAAGTGCTGCGCCGCGCCTGCGAGCGCCGACCGGTTTTCTTCATGCACGGCAACCGCGACTTCTTGCTGGGCGCCAGCTTCGCGGCGCAGTGCGGACTGACACTTGTCGACGATCCCACGGTGCTGGTCTTGCACGGCGAACGCTGGCTGCTGAGCCACGGCGATGCACTGTGTCTCGACGACACCGACTACCTCCAGTTCCGCGCCGAGGTACGCACGCCCGCTTGGCAAAACGCTTTCCTTGCGCGTCCGTTGGATGAGCGGCGCGCTCTGGCGCAGTCGATGCGCACCCTGAGCGAAGACCGCAAACGCAGCCCGGCGATGGTCTGGGCCGATGTCGATGCGGACGCGGCACGCGCGTGCCTCGCAGAGGCCGGCGCGCAGACCCTGATCCATGGTCATACGCACAAACCGGCAACGCATGCGCTCGGCGATGGGCTGCAACGCATCGTTCTGAGTGACTGGGACCTGCACGCGCATCCGCCGCGTGCCCAGCTGGTGTGCCTGTCGAGCGCCGGCGCGAAACGCGTCGATCTGCGCTGATGTTCGGCTGGCTGCGCGGCCTGCGCACCGCGCCCGCAATTCCCGATCCTGCATGGCTCGCGACGCTGATGCGATATCCGTTTCTTGCAGATCGGCCCGCGTCCGACCTCGACCGCCTGCGGCGGCTCGCGGCGGAGTTCCTGCGCGACAAGGAATTTCACGGCGTGCGCGGTTTCGTCATCACCGACGAGGTGGCGCTCGCCATCGCGGCACAAGCGGTGCTGCCGGTGCTGCACTTGAAGGACGCACTAGGCTGGTACGACGATTTCGTCGGTATCGTTGTCCATCCTGCGGAAGCGGTGGCGCAGCGCAAGACCGTCGACGAGGCCGGCGTGGTGCACGAATACGAGGAAGTCATCGCCGGCGAAGCCATGGACCGCGGCCCCGTCATGCTCAGCTGGCAGGACGTGCTCGCCGGCGGCGTCACGCGCGATGAGGGTTACAACGTCGTCATCCACGAGTTTGCGCACAAGCTGGACATGCGAGGCGGTGCGGCCGACGGCTGCCCTCCACTGCCGGCCGGTTTTGCGGGCACGCCATCGGCCCGCGAGGCGCGCGCCGCATGGTTCGCCGTGCTGCAGCCGGCCTTTGATGCACTGCGCGAGAAGACCATCGTCGCCGAGCGCTTCGGCGGCGAGGCGCCCTGGCTCGATGCCTACGGCGCCGAGTCGCCAAGCGAGTTCTTTGCCGTCGCCTGCGAGGCCTACTTCGTGAACCGTGCCAAGCTGGTGATTGATTTCGCCGAGCTCACCGCGCTGTTCGACGAATTCTTCGGCCCGCGGCCGCAGGACTGAACGCCCTGCCCCTTATTTGCGAAGCAGGGCCTTGAGCGCGTTCTGCAGGCGGCGCGCCGTGCCCGCCTCGTGCGCCGCCGCCAGAACCATGCCGGCATCCTGGCCCCAGGTCTGTGCCGGCGTCGGATCGCCGCGTCGGGTGAGCAACTTCAGCTGCAATGCGCGGCGTGCCTCGAGCTGTTCGGCCGGCGTCGGCACTTCGGCCGCCATCTCCAGACGCAGCAAGGCCTCGGCCGCGTCGTCGGGTTTGACCGATGGCGAGGCTGTAGCGCTTGCGACCAGTGGCCCCGCATTGCAGGCGTGATGGCACGGCCACCCTGAACGCTGGGCAGCCGGGCTGCGTCGCGCTGCTCCCAAGCGCCGAGCACCTGCGTGAACGCCTCCCCATGCGCCTGCGCCGCGAGCTTGCGCAACGCGAAGTCGGCGCGTTCCAGCGCTTCGCGCTGCGCCCGGAAGGCGGCATCGCCCAACCGCGGGCCGCGGTCTTCGAAGCGCGGCGGGCGATCGTCGAAGCGTCCTGCGCCTGCGGGGGCACCGCGGTCGCTGCGCTCGCCTGGACGCCCACCTGGAGCGCCGCGGCTGTCGCGGCCGTCCCGGCGATCGCCGAATTTGCCGCCGCGTCCAGACGGCGCGGCATCGGCTTTCTTGTTGCCCGGACGGTCGTCGCCCCGCACCGCAATCACCGGCCTGGGCGCAGGTTTCGGCGCCGGCACGGGCGCCTCGCCGGCCGCGCCATCCGCGCGCGCCATCGAATCGGCACCCTCTGTCGGCGAAGCGAGATCTGCCTGCTCCATCGCCGGCTCGGTCGAGGGCTCGGCCGGCGATGCCTCGGCATCGCTCGGGGCGGGTGCCTGCTCAGCGCTTTCCGAAAACTCGGCTGCGGCCTGACCGGGCGCCACCACTTCGGTGGCACCCACGGCGGGTCCGTCGGTCGGTGCGGCCTCTGCGGCCCGCAGCGCAGGCGCCGGCGCCGGCGCTGTTGCTGGCACCGGAGGCGGGGCCTCGCCGCGCAGGGCACCTTCCAGGCGCGCGACCGCCGCGCGGATCTTCTGCACGTCGCCGCTCGCATTGGCGGCATCCAGCGCCTTCGCTGCATCCAGCACGTAGCGGTCATGCTCGCTCATCGCTGCCGATACCTTCTCGCGCTCTGCCGTCTTGCGGTTGAAGGCTTCGTCGATAGGTACGCGGAACGAATCCCACAGCTTCTGCTCGTGCCGGCGGTCGAGCGGCACGGTTTGGGCTTCAGCCTGCCAGCGCTGCTGGAGCGCCTTGACGGCATCGATGCGCAGCATCGGCTGAGCACCGAGATCGGTTGCCTCGGCGATCATGGCCTGGCGCCGCTCGACGCTGGCTTTCTGCTGCGCCTCGAAGGGTTCGCGCGCGGCACCGAAAGCTTCGTTCCATAGGGGCTGGAGTTCGGCAAAGACTTTCTCGCCCACATGACCGCCATCGCGCCAACGGTCGGCGAACTGATGCAGCGCCCGGTTGTGTGCCTTGAGGTCGGACGCATCCGCATGCGCGGCCGCCCAGGCTTTCACCTCCTCGATCAAGGCCATGCGCTGGGCGCGGTGCTCGGCTGCGTCGGCGCGGACTTTTTCGAGCCAAGCCTCGACCACCTTGTGTGCTTCGTTGCAGGCCTCGTCGAAGCGCCTCCAGAGCGCGTGATTCGGCACGCCGCCCTGGTCGGCCTGCTTCCACTGCTCGCGCAGCGTGCGCAGGGTCTCCTGCATCTTGCGGCCGCCCAGGGCCTGACCCTCGGGGCGCTTCAGGAGGCCTTCTGCCTTAGCCACCAGTTCCTCGCGCACCTTGTCGGCGCTCCAGCGCTGCCAACCTTCGAGTTCGCCGGCGGCGACCAGGGCTGCATGCACCCGTGCTTCAAGCGGCGGCTCGACCAGCTTGCCATGCTCCTTGAGCACGCTGCGCAGAGCGGCCGCGGCGCCTGCGCTGGCTTTGCCGTGGCCTTCGGCGGTTTCCTGCTCGAGCTTGGCGAGCGCGGCCTGCACCACAGCTTGCGCCCCGGCGCGCCTTTCGGGATCGATCCTGGGCGCAGCGGGGCGCTGCGCAGCAGGCGGCGCGGCCTCGGCCGAACCGCCGCGTGCCACGCGCAGTTCGTCGGCCCACACCGGCACGGGCGGTAGCGGTGCAGCCGCGTCAGCCGCTGCGGCCGCTGTTTGTGCCATCGCTTGATGAAAGGCATCGGAAACGACCAGCAACTGGGCGCGCGAGGAATCGAGCTGCGGCGCGAACTTGGCATCGAGGCTGTTCCAGTTGGCGTCGTCGGCGATGTCGCCGGCCTGCTGCTGCCAATGCACGACGTCTGCGCGCAGCGATTCTTCGGCGACCTGCGCATCGCGCCAGCTCTTGGTCGACAGCACCTCGAAGCGCTGCGCCAGCACACCGCTGCCTCGCGATGAACCTGGGCGCGGTGCTGCAGGTCTTCGATGCCCTTCACCCTCTCGGCCAGGCGGGCCTTGAACGTTGCCAACGGCTCCCGCGAGAGCGGCGCGCCGGCCTTGGCCGCGTCGCGCTGCCAGGCGAGCGCATCGGCAATGTTGAGCTTCGGCTGCGCCAGCGCGCCTCTGCCTTGTGCGCCCATTCGGCGGCGATCGCTTCCTGACCCTTGGCGCGCTTGATCTCATCGAGCTTCTCGCGCAAAAGGCGTGCGGCGCCTTTGTCGCGACCGCTCAATTCCTTGAATACGTCCTGCATCTGCTCGGCTGCCGGATTGACTGCAAGCCAGTCGCGAATGCGCTGCGCGCGCTCGCCCGAGGTCGGCGCAGTGAAGGCGCCGCCGGTCATCGTGTCGAGGGCCTGGAGGTCGTTGGGCTTGGGGGAAGTTGAAGTCACTGCGCGAAGATCGTTGTCTGAAGAGGAAAAGCGAAGGCGCCGGCAGATGCCGGCGCGCGCCGCTATTTTCACCGAGTTGCGGGAGACCGGTTCAACGGGTTGCCAGATTCAGTTCGGCGCTTGGCTTCCAGTCGGCGCCGGTGGCACGCGTGCGTACCGCGCCCATGAACAGCCGTTCGCTCGGCAGCTTTTGCGCCAGCAGGTAGTCGCGCACCGCGGCACCACGTTCCACGGCGAGCTGGCGCATTGATTCTTCATCGACGGAAATACCGGCCAGCAGCAGGTCTTCCATTTCGCTGGTCGGCAAGTCCTTGGCCAGGCCGATCATGTTGCGCGGCTTGGTGATTTCGGTGCGTTTGTAGACTGCCTCCAGCAATGCCGGGTACTCGGCATCGGTCACCGGTGCGACGTCCGCAGGGTTCTCGTTGCCGAGCACCGCGGCGCGGCGCTTCTCGGATTGCGTGCGCGCGCGCAGCCGCTGGCGCTGATAGGCGTCCCGTTCCCGTTCGAGACTGGCGGTGCCGACCACCGTCATCTGCAGGCCGGGCCGGTCCATCAGCGCCTTCGCGACCTTGTCGAGACTCTCTTTGGCTTCAGGCGACAGCGCCGCGCTTCCGGGCGCAAAGGCAATGGCGCTCGATTCGCCGCTGCCCCCTCCCAACCCGCCGGTCAGCAGGGCGAACGGCGCTGCCGCGGCCTTGACGATGAGATTGACGATCGCCTTGAAGATCAACGGCCCGATGCTGAACTGCGGGTCGTTGAGCGAACCGCTGACGGGAAAGTCGATGTCGATCACGCCGTTGCGATCGGCCAGCAGGGCCACGGCCAATCGAACCGGCAGGCTGTTGGGAGCACCCTCCACCGGATCGCCGAACTTCAGTTGGTTGAGCACCAGCTTGTTGGTTGCGGTGAGCTGTCCGTTCGGTGCGATCTTGTAAGTGACGTCCATGCTGAGCTTGCCGCGTTCGATGCCGTGCCCTGCGTAGCGCACCGAGTACGGCGACAGCGGCGGCAAATCGAGTTCGCGCACCTTCGCGGTGATGTCGAGTTCGAGCGGCTTCGCCAGCGGATTCAGCTTGCCGGTAATTTCGAGCGGCGCGGTTTGCTGCGCCTTGCCGCGCAGCTCGAGCTCGGCCAGGGCTGGCTTGCTGCCTTGCGGGCTCGAAGAAAAGGCGCTGAGCTTGCCATTCAGTTCGCTGAGTTCGGCGGAGTAGTTGGGCTTGACGAACAGATCGGTGAAGTCGATGCGCCCGTTGACCAGATTCATCGGGCCGAAATTGATGACGGGTGCGGCGCCGGCGAGTTCGGACGCCGGCGCCTTCGCGGCCGCCGCTGCCGGCTGTGCGGTCGCGGGTGGCGCTACACTGGCTGGCGGCGGCGCCCCCGGCTTCTTGGAGAGATCCTGCAGATTCACCCGGCCGGTGGCGTCCACGATCACGCGAGCGAAAAAATCGGTGAGAGTCGTTTCGCGAACGTCGACCGCAAGCGGCGTGTTGGGCACCATGTCGACTTGCAAGCCGCGAAGACTCAGGGTCTTCCATCTCAGGATCTGGTTGCTGCGATTCAGCCCGGGCGATTGGGTCAGCGTGCCGCTGTTGGCACGGAAATCGTCGAGCGCGGTGTCCCCGGCCAGCTTGAGGCTCATGCCGGCCGGCGCCGCTGCGTAATTGACGCTGCCGCTGTAATTCAGAAACGCGCGCCGGATGTCGATGTTCAGCGCGTCGGCGTAATAAGCCTTGAGCGCGTGCGCCGGTATCGAAGCCATTTCGAGCCGCCCCTGGGTCGACAGCGGCTTGAGCGCGAGCGAACCCTTGTAGTCGAAGCGGCCCGGCTCCGCACGACCGGCCCCGATGCTGCCGGACAGCTGAATCGGCGACGCCGCGGCGGTGCCCGGGGCGATCTTCTGCGCGCTGAGCTTGAGCGCACTGATCTCGAACTCGACCGGCGTCGGTCCGGCCTTGTCCGAATACGACACCGCGCCGTTGTCGATTGCCACCGTTCCCAGGAAGAGCTGCCAGGGTTTGGCGGCCAAGCCCGGCGACGCTGCCGCGGCCCTGCTGCCGTTTTCGCTGCCTGCGGGCGCGTTCATCCAGCGTTCGAACATCCAGCGCTTTCCGTCGTCCCGCTCGACCAGAACCTTGGGATTGGTGGCTGTGAAGCCGGCGATGCTGAGCGTGTGCTTCGTCATGTCAGCCTCGGCGTCGACGAGTTCGAATCGCCCGACGCTCGCAAGCGCCGTCTTCGCCTGGGTCAGCGCCAGGCCGTCTGCCACGATGCGGCGCGCCTTGAACTTCAGATCGGGCGGGGCCCAGGCCACCTCGATCTGGCCGCTGAGCTTGCCATTGGTGTCGGCTCCAGGCTTTGTGCCAGGTACGGTGCAGCCAGCGACAAGGGCAGTGCCTCGACCTCGGTTTGCACGTTCGCCATCTTGTCGGTGGCCTGACCGCTGAAACGAAGAACCGCGCCATCGATCACGCTCGATCCGCTGAACGGCGCCGCCTTTTGGATCGGCCAGGTCAAGCCGCTGGCCTGGATGTTCAACTGCTTCACGTCCACCGCGGCGGCCGGGCGCGTGGTCTGGCCGCGCCAGCCGATCTCACCGCCGTTCAAGGCGACTTTGTCGACTTGCACGCCAGCCAGTTGTGCAGTCGGCTTTGGCGCAGTCGCGCTGGATGCCGGCGGCGGTTTTCGGATCGGCTGGCGTCGTGCGGCCAGTCGCCAGAGGTTGAGCTGGCCGGCTGCATCGCGCGCGACCACTGCTGGGCGCAGCCAGCGTCACTTGCGCCAAGTGCACCACGCGTTCCAGCGGCCGGACGTCGGCCAGCGCAACCTCCAGCGTGTCGAAGCCGAGCAGAGCGGCACCCTTTTCATCCACGACCTTGACCCCGCGGGCTGCGATCCGACCGGTAATCTTGAGGCCCGTGGCAGCCGCCCGCTCGAAGTCGATCTTGAGCTCGGCGTCGAGCTTTCCGGCCCGCAATGCCAACGGCAAACCGCCAGGGATGTAGCCTAGGTAAGGCACCAGATCTAGGTCTTTGAAGCTGAGCTGCGCGTCGGTCTTGCGGCTGTCCGCGAATGGCGTGGACAGCGCCGCGGAATCGAAGGCGCTGCCGTTCAGGACGAAAGCAAGCTTGGGCTCGGTCGTGATTTCGCGCTGCGAAGGCAGGTTGCTGAGCAGCGGCACCTTGAGCACGAAGTCGCGCACCTCATGCTTGCGTTTGACGGCCTTATCGTCGAAGTCGAACGAACCGCCGGTGATGGCAATGTTGTGAATCGCAAAGCGCGGCGGCTCGCTTTGGGGCGCGTCGGGCGCGGCGGCCAGCTTCGCCAGCACATCGTCGATGTCGTATTTGCCGTCGGCCTTGCGCGTCACCACGACAGCCGGCGAATCGATCGTCACGGCATCGATCACTGGCGCGAGACGAAAAATCGATTGGAGCTCGGCATCGGCATAGATGCGAGACACGACCACCTGCGGCTGGCTTCCGTCTGCCGTGGCGATGCGCAAATCGTTCAGGGTCAGTTCGAGCGTCCAGGGCTTGAAATCGATCTTGCCGACGGTGACCTGTCGGCCCAGCTTTTCGCTGGCAATCTTCTGGATCTGGCTTTTCGCGATTGGTGGCACCGCGAGCCAGGCCAGAATCAAGAGCGCAAGCACCGCCATCAGTGCGACGACTCCCCCCCGCACCCATTTGTTTCGTTTCAGCGAAGCAGCTTTCATCGAGGGCGAGTGTGCCCCAAAGTAAGGCGCCATCCCAGAAGCGACAAAGAACCAGAAAGCCCGGTGGTGCGACCCAAAAGGCCGGCCACCGGGCTCGATGGCGGGCGCAACGCCCATGCCATCTGTTCGCCTGACTGGAAGTTCAATCGTTCCGGTCATGCTGGCGGCAAAGGATTGCCGCCATAGACCTCGGCCGCCGAACCACGCGATTGCTCTTGCGGCTACGGGGCGTCGGCAATGCCTGAGAACTCAGGCCTCTAAAGACTATCTGCGCGGCCGCCGAATTGCAAACAAGAATTTCCATCGCCGCCTCCCGCTCGATCGGCAAGACCATGCGCCTTCTTCAATCTTAAATAGTATTAAAAGCCTAGACGTTATTCTTGACCGTGTATTTAGCGACTTCTAAAATCTTTGCTGACCGCGGCATCCACCGCAGCCCCGGACCATCAAGAGCGCTCTTACAACGCTGTGCCCACTGCAGGGCAGCCAAGGTGAAGCATAAAAAGGAAGAGCAATGAAACAGACATTTGCAGCCGCTGCGCAAGGGCTGCGGACCTTTGTGTCCGATGTGGCCGACGGCTTCTTTGAGATAACCCACAGCGGATTCGCCCTTGTCGGACTCGCGATCGTGTTTGCTGCTCTCGCGCTCGTCGCGCGACCGGATTTGCGCCAATCGGGCGAAGAACAACTCATGGGTTGGCTCGCGTCCCGCAAGGCACCCCCGGAAGCGACCGACCTCGAACCCACGGCGATCGACCGCACCACGGCAGCCAGTCCGCACGAGTTGCCGAAGCAGCAGGCCGCAGTCGCGTACTGGCTGAGCAAGAAGTACCGCGTGGCGGTTGAGCCGCTCAGCGTGCTGGTTGCCGAAGCCTTCGAACTTGGCAAGAGCACCAAGCTCGACCCGACTCTGATCCTGGCCATCATGGCCGTCGAATCCAGCTTCAACCCATTCGCGCAGAGTAACGTCGGCGCCCAGGGGCTGATGCAGGTCATGACGCGCGTGCATGGCGAAAAGTACGAGCGCGCCGGCGGCACCCTCACTGCCTTCGATCCAGTCACGAACATGCGTGTAGGTGTGAAGGTGCTGCAGGAATGCATCGCACGCGCAGGCTCGCTGGAAGGAGGCCTTCGCTATTACGTTGGCGCTGCAAACCTGCCGCACGACGGCGGCTATGCCAACAAGGTACTTGCCGAACACGGCCGCCTGCTGCAGGTATCGGCTGGCCGTGCACCGTCGATCGCACCGCTCGGTCTGCGCTCCCAACCAATACCCGTCGTTGCGCCGCCCAAGCCGGAAGCCGACACTGAGCGAGTGGCGCTGCTTTCCGAACTGTAGGCGTCCGGCGCCGGGACAATGCGTCGTCGGCTACACTCGCCCACGTACGCGACTGGCGATACGCGCAACCTTGTTAGGTGCATTGCGCGGACGTGGAATACCACTGGGAAGCGTGCCGCCTGTGGCGTGATGCAGGCGTTCAGCCGTTCGCCTGGGCAGCCCTTGTTTGGTTGACGAACAAGGACCATCGTCTCAAAGGACTGCCATGTACCAACGCGACATCCTGGTCGAACAAGCCGACCCCGAAATCTGGGCAGCCATTCAAGCCGAAAACGCCCGGCAAGAGCACCACATCGAGCTCATCGCGAGCGAGAACTACGCCTCACCGGCCGTCATGGCAGCGCAAGGGTCGCAGCTCACCAACAAATATGCCGAGGGCTACCCCGGGAAGCGCTACTACGGCGGTTGCGAGCATGTCGACGTCGCCGAGAAGTTGGCCATCGACCGCGTGAAGCAGCTGTTCGGCGCCGATGCGGCCAACGTGCAGCCGCACTGTGGCGCCTCGGCGAACGAGGCCGTCATGCTGGCTTTCCTGAAGCCTGGCGACACGATCATGGGGATGAGCCTGGCAGAGGGCGGACACCTGACGCACGGCATGCCGCTCAACATGAGCGGCAAGTGGTTCAACGTGGTGAGCTACGGCCTGAACGAAAAGGAAGAGATCGACTACGACGCGATGGAGCGCAAGGCCCACGAACACCGCCCGAAGCTGATCATCGCTGGCGCGTCGGCCTATTCGCTGCGCATCGACTTCGAGCGCTTCGCCAAGGTTGCAAAGGACGTCGGCGCAATCTTCATGGTCGACATCGCGCACTATGCGGGCCTGGTCGCGGCGGGCGTGTATCCCAACCCCGTGCCGCATGCCGACGTGGTGACCTCCACCACGCACAAGAGCCTGCGCGGCCCTCGCGGCGGCATCATCCTGATGAAGTCCCAGCACGAGAAGGCGATCAACAGCGCGATCTTCCCGGGCCTCCAGGGCGGGCCGCTGATGCATGTGATCGCGGCCAAGGCCGTGGCTTTCAGAGAGGCGCTCACGCCCGAGTTCAAGAGCTATCAGCAGCAGGTGGTGAAGAACGCACAGATCGTGGCCGACACGCTGACCGAGCGCGGCTTGCGCATCGTGAGCGGGCGCACAGAGAGCCACCTGATGCTGGTTGATCTGCGCACCAAGGGCATCACCGGCAAGGAGGCCGAAGCCGTGCTCGGCAGCGCCCACATGACCATTAACAAGAACGCGATTCCGAACGATCCCGAAAAGCCCATGGTGACCAGCGGCGTGCGGATCGGCACGCCCGCCCTCACCACGCGCGGCTTCAAGGACGAGGAGGCGCGAGCGACGGCGAACCTGATCGCCGACGTGCTGGAGAACCCGCGCGACACGGCTCACGTCGATGCCGTGCGCGCCAAGGTCCACGCGCTCACGAGCAGGTTTCCGGTCTATCGCTGAGCGCAGGCGCGGCCGATGAAATGTCCTTTTTGCGGCCACCTCGAAACCCAGGTCGCGGAAACGCGCGTGTCAGAAGACGCCGATTTCGTGCGTCGCCGTCGCCAGTGCGCCGACTGCGAAAAGCGCTTCACGACCTACGAGCGGCCGGACGTCAATTTTCCGGTCGTGGTCAAGAAGGACGGCAGCCGCGCCGACTTCGAAACCGGCAAGGTTCGTGCGTCGATGATGCTGGCGTTGCGCAAGCGGCCGGTGAGCATCGAGCAGATCGACCATGCGCTGCTGCGCATCGAGCAGAAGCTGCTGTCGAGTGGGTTGCGTGAGATCGAGTCCACCAAGGTCGGCGAGCTCGTGATGCGCGAGTTGAAGCGTTTGGACAAAGTGGCCTACGTGCGCTTTGCCTCGGTCTACCGCAGCTTCGAGGACGTGGACGAGTTCAGGCAGCTGCTGCGAGACATCTGATCAGCGCCAGCAGTCCGCTGCTACCACGCCTTGCAAGGCGCCCGTAATGTCCTTGCGGCCGGTGTTGGTGAGCAGGAACGTTCCGCACCGGTCACCCACCATTGTCCCCGTCGGAACCGCTTGAAGGGCAAATGAAGTCGTCGCACGCGCTGTGCCTGCAAAGCCGATTGCGTAGGTGGCTGCGCCCTGCCGGGGAACCTGGGTCAAGGCGGTGGGCAGCTTGAAATCGGTCGTCGCACCGATAGCCCGGTCGAAGCGCTCATTCTGGGAATAGAAGCGGTGCATGAATTGCGCCGCTTCGAGCAGTTGCGCCCTCGCCTCGGCGCGCCGCGACTTCCGGATCGATTCGATGTAGCTCGGGTAGGCGATGGCTGCAAGGATGGCGACGATCGCCACGACGATCATCACTTCAACAAGGGTGAAGCCATGTGCGCGCTGGCAAGCGGGTGTTCTCGTTTTCATGATTCACTCAATACGGTGGCGGGGTGACGATCTGCCGCCACTGGCGCTTGACTGTGTCCTTGCCAAGTTGCGCCTCAACAGGTGCGCCGACACCTTCCAGCCTGACCGCGCCGCCCGGCTTGACGGCGATCGCGCGTCGTCCCGCTTCGGCATCGATCGAGGCACCCGCCGCGGAATCGTCCGCGCTGTCGATGAGTCCATCGGCATTGGTATCGAAGGTCGGGCCGTCGCGGCCGGGCGCACCGGTGAAAGGGTCGAGGATGAAGCGGGCGCCCTGCGGCGACGTCGCGGAGCAGGTTTGTCCTGCGTTGCCACCCGGCGTCATCGCGTCGAAGAAGGCACGGCCGCGCAGGGTACGCACGTCATAGATCAGGCGCTGGCCGGCGCTGCCGGTCAACCGCAACCGCCATCCCCGCTTGTTCGCCGTGCCCCCGTAGTCGACGCCGTTGTTGCTGATCGCAAAGAACTTGCCGCCAGCCATGAGCGTCATCGACTGGTCGACCAATGCGCTGTTCTGGCTCAGCGCGGCATCCGGATTGCCAGAACTCGAGCCGACGCGGACCCTGTCCCAGACGCCGTACAGCGAACGCTGCTGCGTGTTGGTCGGATCGTCTTGCTCGAAGAGCTTGCCGGAGCCCGCAAGGACGACAACGCCGCCGAGCGGATGGGCGGCATAGGCCGGCGCGGCGGTGATGGGTTCGGGCTGGTCTTGACTGTCGAGCGCCCGAAACAGCGGCTTGCCGCCGAACGCCACCTTCCAGTCGGACCGCCGAGCGGACGACAGATCGAACTTCCACATGTTCCCCTGCAGGTCGCCGGCGTACGCCGCCACCACCCTTTGATTGAGGTCGCGCAGCAGCTTGACGCCGCCCAGCCCGTTCGGCGCATCGCTCGAACCGGCGCCTGTGTCCAGCAAAGCCAGCAACGCACCCGTGATTGCATCGACCACGAAGAGTTGCGCCTTGTTGCTCGCGCTGTCGTAGCCGTTGCCGGTGACGACCGCCCACTTTCCGTCCTTGAGCAGGCCGGCTTCGGGCGCTCGCAGCACATGGCCCAACTCGGCATAGTCACCGTCATCGCTGCGGATTTCCCACAGGATGTCGCTGGCGCCCGGTGCCGATGCCGCGTCGTCGAGCACTGTGCTGTTGCCTGCGGAAGCCGCGCGCACCGGCACGTTGATCGCGAACAGGTTCTTTGCGCCGGCGCCGCCACTGCCCAGCACCACGTTTCGCCATTTGGTTGCCGTCAGATCGAAGACATCCACTTCGGCCAGCGGCCCGTCGACGAAGTAGCGATGCGAATAGGAAGGCATCGCGAGCCGCTTGAGCTCGCCGAGCACCCCGCGCGGGACGAAGGCGAACGTTTCCACTCCCTTCTTATTCCCGTTGCCGTCATTGAAAGCGTGCAGCATGCCGTCGTTTGCGCCGACGAAAAGCTGCGGTGTGCGATGCTTCTTGCCCTCGAGGAATGGCCGGTACTGAGTCTGACCGGGCGTGCCGGAAGGCAGAAAGTCGTACTGGCCGTCGACCAGGTCCTTCACCAGCACCGGCGTCGCGTTGACGATGTCGCCGATCAGCGTGCTTCGCTTGCGATACACACCCGATGCTTCACCGGTCCGGTCGCCGCGCAGGTAGTTCACGAGGCCTTCGTCGTCGGTCGTATCGAGGTCCTTCAGAAGACCTGCATTGCGCAGCTTGTCGTATTTGAAAGGCACGCCTCGAACGGTCCCTGTTGCGTCCTTGTACGTGTAGATGTTGCGATCGTCTGGCGCGGGCATCGACGCCTTCCAGACCAGATCGCCGGAGCCGAGCGTTACGGCCTGGATGTCACCTGACCAGTCTGACGTGTTGTAGCTCGGCACATATTTGCGTGCATCGCCTGCGTAGTCGCGACTCGACAAGGCCACCCCAGCCTCGTTCCCGGAACGGGTCTCGATCTCCTGAATGATCGACCGGAGCGCTTGCCTGTACTCGGCCGCGTTGGCAGCGCTTTTCGACTCGCCGCGGCTGTTCATGGCGGCGTGCCAGAGGTCGTCGATATTCGCGGCACCACCGTCGGATACGGGTACGCCCCATGACCGGGTCCCTGTTTTGAGTGCTTCCTTGTCACCGGGATTTCTCAGCGTGCCATTCACGCCGAAGGCCAAGGTGTAGTTGACCATGTGTTGCCAGAATGCCGGATTGGCTTCGGTAGGCTTCAAGCTGTTCTCGAGGTCGGGACGGAGATCCGTGCGCCAGTAGTACATGGCGACGTCCGCCAGCGTCCCCGCCGTGTCGTCCTTGAAGGGCGCGGCTGGTTGATAACTCCAGGTGTCACTTTTGTTGGCATGCGTGATCACCGGACCGGGCGTGCCGTCGACATTCCCCGAAGCTTGCGACGTGGTTGCCGCCGCACCGTTCCAGATGCCGTCGGTCATCAGCACATGAAAGGTGCGTCGGCATGCCAGGTGAGCGGACGGAGTCTCCCCGGCTAGTGGATCGGCCGCCCAGGGCGAGCGCGAATCGCGGCGTGAAAAATACTGACCCACATCGTCCATGGCGCGGCGAAGCGGTGTCGGCCCCGTCACCTGCGCAGAGTGCAAGAGGTCGTAAAAGGTCTTCTTGTCGATGCCTGAAAACGGCCGAACGCCACGCCTCACCGTGAATGTCTCTACACCGTCGACATCAGTCTTTGGACCGTTGATCGTCCCAAAGCCCACCCTGTACGCTGCGGGAACATCCGCGAAGGCTTCGGCGGTGGCACCGATGGCGGCCTTCACGCGCGACCGGGCGTACGTGTACCAGTTGGAGAAATTCTGCAGTTCTTCCTTGTCAGTGATGATGACCTGCTCGAAGTCTCCGACGGCCGCGCCCGCCCTGCCGCTGCGGAGGCGGTAGTACTGTGCGGGTCGAAAGGTTTGCCAAAAATCTTCTTCTTTGGTACGCGTACAGCCAGCGACCGTCGCCTCGGTGCACCAGTAGGTGGACAAGGTCTGCTCCCTGCTCAAGTCGAAGGTCTCGGCAGTAGGCGCAATCGGATCGACCGGCGCCGCCGAGGCGCGGTACTCAGGGAAGCGTGTGCCGTCGTGCTTGAGCCAAGGTCGGTAGCGCACCGCCGGGTTGTAGTAGAGCGGGTTCATCACCGACCGCATCTGGCGCGCGAACAATTTGCCGGCGTCGTAGGTGGCAACTTCGCTCTTCGTCGGACCCATGCCGCCGGGGATGCTACCGATGGAGTGGTAACTCACCACGCAGAATTTGTCGGGGAGGCATTCGTAATGCATGGACCCCGAGTTGTCGAGCGTGAACATGAGGTTCGGCGGTACCGAGACGCCCGAGCCGGTCAACGGGACCTGGGAGACCGTTGCGCCGGTGTTGCCCGTGACAAGCATGCCGAGTACGGCGAGAGTCGTGGCCAGTTGGCGATGGGTGGCTATGTTCATGATGGTTCCCTGGTTCTTTGTTGTGCTAGCGCCGCGGCGTCACGACCGATTGCAGCCAGACCTCGCCGCCGGACTCGGGCCGGCCGGCGGTGGTGCGGAAGTCCGGGCTGTAGCCGACGGCCGTGACGAGAAACGCTTCGCGGCGCGCGCCGTCTCCCGGCAGGTCGATGCGCTCGGCCATGCATTGCGGCAGGACCTCCAGCTTGCGGGCTGCGGCATCGGTCGAATTGACAAGCGCTGTGCCCACCTCAACCGCCTTTCCGGTGGTGCGCTTCCATTCGTCACGCGCCATCCAGAGCACGGGCGCCTTTCCGTCCGGTCCGACCGCCTGCGGCGCAGCCCTGCCACTGCCACTCGGCAGACTGGACGTGCGCAGAAGCTGGTCTTCGCAGTAGCGCAATGCCGTCTCCGCGGCCTGGAAAGCGACGGCCTGCGTCTTCAGCGCCTTCGAGACCTGCTCCCCGGAGATGGACCGCTGGACGGCAAGTGCGGTGACGAGCGAGATGAGGATCAGGAACACCAGAACCACGACGAGCACGATCCCTTCTTGTGCGCGCCTGGTCATGGGGTGCTGGCAAAGCCGCTCCGGTTTCTCAGGGTGAAGGTGGCGCTGTACGCCTTGCGTAGCCTTCGGTCGTCCGAAGGCTGGGGTTCGCCCTTGCAGTCGATGTATGGCGTGTTCGCGTCAGCTTGCGGTTGTTCGGTCCGCATGAGCAGGCACACCTTGACCGCGACGACCCGAGACCAGCGTTGGTCGACACTGCCGCCGAAGCCCTCGATGGTGGCCGCGTCCACATCGGCTTGCACGTCGCTGCTGACGCCGTCCGCGGCGACGCCGTAGGTGACCGTCATGTCTTCGACGTTGGACGTGAGTGCCTGGTACTCGAAGGTTTTGCCATTGCCGCGGCAACCCAGCTCCGGCGTCCCGCCAGAAGCCCGCAGCTCATAGCGTGACTCGACGAGCGGATAGTCCGTTTCAAGGCCCGGTTCATTGCGCGCCACACTCTGGTTCCGGCAGTCGGTGGCAGGGGGCAGCAGAGCTGCCGAGGGATCGATCGGCGTTTTGCCATCCGCGCCTTCGAAGCGCACGGCAAACGCGGCGGGGCGGGTTGCATCGTTGGAACAGGTCAGACCGTCGAACGACGCATTCAACGGATTGCTGAAACCGTTGTCGCAGCCGCGAATGCCGGCGCCCGTGAAATTTCGGTCGGCTACCGATACCTGCACCCCGCCAACGGTCGCGGAAGCGTTCGACGGGTCGCGGCGCGGCAGGCTGAAGCCGGCCATGCGCACCTGCGAGCCGATGATGCTCAGTGCGATGGCGCCGTCTTCGTTGAGCAGCGAGATGGCGGAGGACTGCCGGCTGCTCGCGCTGGTGGAAAGATAGATTGCGATCATGGCGCCCAGCACCACCAGTCCGATGGCCATCGCGATGAGCAGTTCGAGGAGGGTGCGGCCTCGAGAACGGGCGCGCAGCGCCGGGCGTGAGCGAGTCATAGGCTGATCCTGTAGTGCATGCAACGCGGCCGGATGGTGGCCGCCAGGCCCGTGACGGCGCCCGCCGGGCAATCGGCGGCGCTTGCCACCGAGCCGTCGGAGCCGCCTGTGTCTCGCAGGTCGGGGTCGATCCAGATGACCCAGATGTCGGTGGCCAGCGGGTTCACTGGGTCTCGTTGCACGAAGGCGTCGCCCCCGGGGAGGCTCTGGCGCAACGTATTGGTCCACTGCGCAATGTCGCGAGCGGCAATGTCTGCCGGGCTGCACGGCGTGACGGAACAAGCGGGAACCTCGACCTCCGCGCTGGCGTACACGGTTGTTTTGTTGTACGCGCCAAGTTCGAACGCCGTCACGTTGCCGCGCATGCGCTCGCCGAGTTCCGATGCCAACTGCACGCCGATCGACTGGAACTGCGTCATCTTCACGTGCTGCTGGTTGACCGCCGTCAGGCCGCCAAGCGCCAACAAGCCGAACGAGATGATGAGGATGGCGACGAGGACCTCGAGCAGCGACGAGCCGGTCTGCAGGGCGGGTGTTCTGCTTCGTGCAATGCTCACGAGCAGCTCTCCGTGGGATGTGCGATCAGCCGGGTTCTTCCGGTGATGTTGACGCACGCCACCCGCCGCGACGTCGTTGCGCCTGACGGAGGCAAGAAGGTGAAACCCGACGCTCCGGTCCTCATGAGCCCGGTGGCATCGAAGCGCAGGCTCGGGATAGCGACGCCGTTCTCATTCTGATTGACGGCGCCGTAGCGTTCGAGGGAACCCTGCACCCGAAGGACCGTCTCGCCATCGGCCGCGTTCCGCTTTCCATCGGCATTGAAGTCCACGAACACGATCCATCCCGCCTGCCAGTCCTGCGCGTTTTCGCAGGTCGGCGACGCGGCTTGCGCATCGCTGCTCCGGCACATCGTCACGCTCACGCCGCGCTTGAGTGCTTCGGAGCGCGCAAAGGAGAGGGAACCGACAAACCCGTTGACACTGTTCGCCACACCGTTGCTCTCGATCAGTTGACGCATCGAGGGCACAGCCATCGCCATGAGAATCGCCGAGATCGCAATGACGACCATGGCTTCGATGAGCGTGAAGCCGCGCTGACGCGCAGACCGGACGCGACACGGCACGCAGGCCGCGCAAAATGCTGGTTGCATGGTTTCAAATCCACGCGGCACCGGACTGTTGCGGCGCCGCATGAACGACTCCCCGAATTGATTTGCGCGGATCTTATTTATTTCAATTCAATAGGCGAAATTCAATTAGCCGAGCGGTTTAATTCGCCTGACGAACGGTAAATCTCGCGAAATGTGAATTGAATTTAAGATTTAGACAGATTTACGATTTGCCATGAATAGCAATAACAATAGCTATCCCGAATTGATGCAGGCACTTGCGCTGGCCCGTGGAGCGAGCAGTGAGACTGAGCCGAACCCCCGCGTCGGCTGCGTCCTCGTCGACGGCGGCGGCCGGGTGCTGGGACGTGGTGCGACGCAATCGGCAGGAGGTCCGCACGCCGAAATCATGGCAATGCGAGACGCAGCCACGCAGGGCCATTCAATTGCAGGCGCCACGGCTTATGTGA
Source organism: Variovorax sp. (assembly GCA_037720315.1). GTDB lineage: Bacteria > Pseudomonadota > Gammaproteobacteria > Burkholderiales > Burkholderiaceae_C > Variovorax. The sequence continues at coordinate 19,905 of JBBJMS010000015.1, forward strand.
CGCTTGAGCCCTGTTCCCACCATGGCCGAACCGGCCCCTGCTGCGATGCTTTCATTGCCGCCGGCATCAAGAAGGTCGTTGCCTCCATCGCCGATCCGAATCCGCTCGTAGCCGGCCAGGGATTCGAGCGGCTGCGCGCTGCCGGAGTCGAGCTCGAGGTGGGTCCGGGTGAAACCGAATCCCGCGAACTCAACATCGGCTTCTTCAGCCGCATGATCCGCAAGACGCCCTGGGTGCGGCTCAAGGTCGCTGCCTCGCTCGACGGAAAAACCGCATTGCTGAACGGCACCAGCCAATGGATCACCTCCGAAGCTGCGCGCACCGACGGCCACGCATGGCGCGCGCGTGCCAGCGCCGTTTTGACCGGCGTCGGCACCGTGCTCGAAGACAACCCCCGGCTCGACGTGCGCCTGGTCGAAACCCCGCGGCAACCGCATCTCATCGTGGTCGACAGCCATTTGCAGACATCGCCGCAAGCCCGCATCTTCGAGGCGGACCGCCAGGTCTGGATTTATGCGGCAGCGCGAAACGAAGCCAGGCAGGCCGCGCTTGAATCAGTCGGCGCAACGATCACTTATCTCTCCAACACCGAGGGCAAGGTCGACCTCGCCGCCATGCTGGGCGATTTGGCTGTGCGGGAGATCAACCAACTGCATGTCGAGGCCGGCCACAAGCTGAACGGTTCGCTCATGCGCGAAGGCCTGGTCGACGAATTGCTCGTCTACCTTGCGCCCAAATTCATCGGCGAGGGGCTCGGCATTGCCAGCCAGCCTCACGCGTCAGGAGCATTGACGGGCCTGGGCGACGCCTTGGCGCTCGAGTTCAAGTCGTTCGCTGCGCTCGGGCCGGACCTCCGCATCGTTGCCCGCGTCTCGGGCCGAGACCTGTTTTAGGGCGCCGCCCGGAGCGGCGTCGCATCTCTGCGAAAATGCGCCGATGTTTACCGGAATCATCACCGGCGTGGGGCGCATCGCCGCCGTCCACGACCTCGGCAGCTCTTCATCGCACGGCAAGCGGCTCAGCATCGCAGCGCCCGAAGGCTATCTCGACGACGTCGGCCTGGGCGACAGCATCGCGCTGAACGGCGCCTGCATGACCGTCACCACGCTCGACGCCGCCGCCAACTTGTTCACCATCGACATTTCGGTCGAATCGCTCGACAAGACCGCGGGCCTCGCGGCGGCGGACGACACCGTCAATCTCGAAAAAGCGCTGCGCGCGAACGACCGGCTGGGCGGCCACATCGTGTCCGGCCATGTGGACGGCATCGGCACGGTCAGCTACTTCGCGCCGGTCGGCGAAAGCTGGATGCTGCGCGTGCTGGCGCCGCCGGCGCTGGCCCGCTTCCTGGCGTACAAGGGCTCGATCACCGTCAATGGGGTGAGCCTCACCGTCAACAGCGTGAGCGACGGGGCCAAGGGCAGCGAGATCAGCATCAACCTGATTCCGCACACGGTCGAGAACACGGCGCTCGGCAGCCTGAAGGCGGGCAGCCCGGTGAACCTCGAGATCGACACTGTCGCCCGATATGTCGAACGCATGCTCCACGCGGGCGTCCTGCCCGCCGCACCGAAAGCCTCCACGCCATGAACGCATCCGTCACGCCCATCACTGCAACGCGCAGCGGCCCGCAACCCGCAGCGATCTCGCCGGTCGAGGAGATCGTGGCCGAGTTGAAGGCCGGCCGCATGGTGATCCTGGTCGACGAGGAAGACCGCGAGAACGAAGGCGACGTCGTGCTCGCCGCCGACCATGTGACGCCCGAGGCGATCAATTTCATGGCGCGGCACGCCCGGGGGCTGATCTGCCTCACGCTGTCGCGCGAAATGTGCGAGCGCCTGCAGTTGCCGCCGATGGTGGCGCGCAACGGGGCCAAGCACTCGACTGCATTCACCGTGTCGATCGAGGCAGCCGAAGGCGTGACGACCGGCATCTCGGCCGCCGATCGCGCGCGCACCGTGCAGGCCGCAGTCGCACCCACCGCGGTCGCGGCCGACCTGGTCCAGCCCGGCCACATTTTCCCGCTGCAGGCAGTGGACGGCGGCGTGCTGATGCGCGCCGGCCATACCGAGGCCGGCTGCGACCTCGCCGCCATGGCCGGATGCTCTCCGGCAGCGGTGATCTGCGAGGTCATGAACGAAGACGGCACCATGGCGCGGCTGCCCGACCTGCAGATGTTCGCGGCCGAGCACGGCCTCAAGATCGGCACCATCGCAGCGCTGATCGAGCACCGCAGCCGCACCGAATCGCTGGTCGAAAAGGTCGGCAGCCGCGAGATTCGCACTGCATGGGGCTGGTTCACCGCCCATGCGTTCCGGGACAAGCCGAGCGGCGGCGTGCATTTGGCGCTCGTTCGGGGCAGCCTGGGCGCCGACGACACGGTGGCGGTTCGGGTGCACGAGCCGCTCTCGGTGCTCGACGCGCTCGAGGTCGACCGGTCGCTGCATTCGTGGAGCCTCGATGCGAGCCTGGCGCACATCGCGGCCGAAGGCAAAGGCGTGGCCGTGCTGCTCAACTGCGGGGAAACCGGCAGCGAACTGCTGTCCCAGTTCGACGGCACCGCGCGGCCGGCGCAAGCGCCCGAGCGCGGCCGCATGGACCTGCGCAGCTACGGCATCGGCGCGCAGATCCTGCGCGAATGCGGCGTGCACAAGATGAACCTTCTGGGCACGCCCAGGCGCATGCCGAGCATGGCGGCCGGTTACGGGCTCGAGATTGCCGGCTACATCACCAAGGAAGAGAAATGAACCGAAAGCCGCATGCCATGTGGGAGGCTTGATGCAGCACGCTGACAAGGGCGAGATCGCACTCGACGGAAAAGGCCTGCGCATCGGCATCGTGCAGGCGCGATTCAATGAGGACATCACCGACGCGCTCGCGAAGGCCTGCCGCGGTGAGCTCGCTTTGCTCGGCGTGGCCGATGAAGACATCGACCATCTGCGGGTTCCCGGCGCACTCGAAGTGCCCTTGGCGCTGCAGGCACTTGCCGAGCGCAACCGGTACGACGCGCTGGTCGCACTAGGCTGCATCGTGCGTGGCGAAACCTATCACTTCGAACTTGTCGCCAACGAATCCGGCGCGAGCGTGAGCCGCGTCGCGCTCGACTACAGCATTCCCATCGCCAACGCGATCCTCACCACCGAAACCATCGAGCAGGCCATCGCACGCCAAACCGACAAGGGCCGCGATGCGGCACGCGTCGCGGTCGAAATGGCGCGCCTGCTCGCGACCCTCACATGACCGAAGACACCAAGACGACCGGCGCCAATCCGCGCCCCGCGCGACCGGGGCTCACCAGCACCGGCGCCCGCAAGGCTTCCGCCAAATCAAGCCGCAGCCGCGCGCGCGAGTTCGCGCTGCAGGCGCTCTACCAGCACCTGGTGGGGCACAACGAAGCTGTAGCCATCGACGAATTCACGCGCGACCTGGCCGGCTTTCACAAAGCCGACGCGGCGCATTACGACGCCCTACTGCATGGATCGATCGACGCGGCGGAGCAGCTCGACGCGCTGATCGTGCCGCTGCTCGACCGCAAGCTGCAGGAAATTTCACCGGTCGAGCACGCGGTGATGTGGATCGGTGCCTACGAGTTCCAGCACTGCCTCGACGTGCCGTGGCGCGTGGTGCTCAACGAGTGCATCGAGCTTGCCAAGGAATTCGGCGGCACCGACGGCCACAAGTACGTGAACGCGGTGCTCAACGGCCTCGCGCCGCAGTTGCGCACCGCCGAGGTCGAGGCCGATCGGGCCAGCGGCAAAGCACGCCCATGAGAGTCTCTCGCCGTGCCGAGCGCATCGAACCCTTCTATGTGATGGAAGTCGCCAAGGCCGCTGCCAAGCTGGCGCGCGAACTCGCCCTCACCGATCAGCCGATGATCTTTCTGAACATCGGCGAGCCCGACTTCACTGCCCCTCCGCTGGTGCAGGAGGCCGCGCTGCGTGCGGTGCGCGCCGGCGCCACGCAGTACACGCAGGCTACCGGCCTCGAGCCCCTGCGCGAGCGCATCAGCGGCTGGTATGCGCAGCGCTTCGGCATCGACGTGCCGGCACGTCGCATCGTCGTCACTGCCGGCGCTTCGGCAGCGCTGCAGCTCGCCTGCCTGGCATTGATCGAAGCCGGCGACGAGATGCTGCTGCCCGACCCGAGCTATCCGTGCAACCGCCACTTCGTGAGCGCTGCCGACGGCCGCGCTGTGCTGGTGCCGACCACCGCGGCCGAACGCTTCCAGCTCAGCGCAGCGAAAGTCGAGGCCCATTGGACCGCTCGCACCCGTGGCGTGCTGCTCGCGTCGCCGTCCAATCCGACCGGCACCTCGATCGCACCGGCCGAACTGCGACGCATCCACGAGGTCGTGACGAACCGCGGGGGCATCACGCTCGTCGATGAGATCTATCTCGGCCTCTCCTACGACGATGCGTACGGGCAGACCGCGCTGGCCATCGACGACCAGATCATCAGCATCAACAGCTTCAGCAAGTACTTCAGCATGACCGGCTGGCGACTGGGCTGGCTGGTGGTGCCGGATGCGCTGGTGCCGGTGGTCGAGCGGCTGGCGCAGAACCTCTTCATTTGCGCCAGCACGGTGTCTCAGTACGCCGCGCTGGCCTGCTTCGAGCCCGACAGCATTGCCGAATACGAGCGGCGCCGCGCCGAGTTCAAGGCTCGGCGCGACTGGTTCATCCCGCAGCTCGACGCGCTCGGGCTGAAGGTGCCCGTGATGCCCGACGGCGCCTTCTACGCTTGGGCGGACTGCTCGTCGTTCGGCGAGAAGCTCGGCATCTCCAACAGCTGGGATTTTGCTTTCGAAGCCATGAGGCAGGCGCATGTGGCCATCACCCCCGGGCGCGATTTCGGCAGCGCGGAAACCAGCCGTTTCGTGCGTTTCTCGACCGCCAGCTCGATGGCGCATCTCGAAGAATCGGTCTCGCGGTTGCGCGCATGGTCCGATGCCACCGTCGCCGCATGAGCTTTGCACTGCCGATCCGCGTGTACTGGGAAGACACCGATGCCGGCGGCATCGTGTTCTATGCCAACTACCTCAAGTTCATGGAGCGTGCCCGCACCGAATGGCTTCGCTCGCTCGGCATCGGGCAGCGCAAGCTGCGCGAAGAAACCGGCGGAATCTTCGTGGTGAGCGAAACGCAGCTCAAGTACCACCGTCCTGCGTGGCTCGACGATGAACTGCTCGTTACAGCCGAGCTGCGCCAGATCGGCGCAGCGTCACTGATAATCGGCCAGCGCGTGCTATCAAAATCGGAGCAAATACTCCCGCACGGCCCGGCACCAGACGAAGCAGTGCTTTGCGAAGGCACGATCCGCATCGGATGGGTCGATGCCGCCACGCTGCGGCCCGCGCGCATACCGCGCCAAGTTTCGGGAACCCTTGGGCGCCCTGCCGGCTCCATGTCTCAACCTCTCAAGCCATGAATCAAGAACTGTCGATCCTTTCCCTTCTCTTGCACGCGAGTATTCCGGTGCAGCTCGTCGTGCTGCTGTTGATCGTGGTTTCCGTCGCCAGCTGGGCGGCCATTTTTCGCAAGTACTTTTCGCTCAAGCGCACGCGCGCTCTCAATGATGATTTCGAGCGCGAGTTCTGGTCCGGCACCAGCCTGAACGAGCTGTTCTCCTCGGCGGCACAGAACGCCAAGTTCGCAGGCCCGATGGAGCGCATCTTTGCCTCCGGCATGCGCGAGTACCAGAAGCTGCGCGAGCGGCACGTATCCGACACGCCCACGCTGCTCGATGGCGCCCGCCGCGCGATGCGCGCGAGCTTCCAGCGCGAACTCGACGCGGTGGAGCAGAACCTTTCGTTCCTGGCAACCGTCGGCTCCGTCTCGCCCTACGTCGGCCTGTTCGGCACCGTCTGGGGGATCATGCATGCCTTCACCGGCCTCGCAGCCCTGGCGCAGGTGACGCTCTCCACGGTGGCGCCCGGCATCGCGGAAGCATTGGTCGCCACCGCCATCGGCCTCTTCGCGGCGATCCCGGCCGTGGTGGCATACAACCGCTTCGCGCGCGAGATCGACAAGATCTCGATCGCGCTCGAAACTTTCATCGAAGAGTTCTCCAACATCCTTCAGCGCAACCTGACGGCCCATGTCAACCCGGCATCGGCAACGCCGGCCGGACGCTGAAAACTAGCAGGAGCAACCATGCCAGCCATGTCATCCCGCGGCCGCGGCCGCCGAACAATCAACGAGATCAACATGGTCCCGTTCATCGACGTGATGCTGGTGCTGCTGATCATCTTCATGGTGACGGCGCCGCTGATCACGCCCAGCGTGATCAACCTTCCCACGGTCGACCGCGCCAACAAGCAGCCCGACAAGCCGATCGAGATCGTGATCAAGAGCGACGACGAGGCACAGATCAAGAAGGACCCGGCCTCCGGCAGCGGCGGCACGTCGATCCCGATGGCGCAAATCGGTGCGGCCGCCAAGACTGCGCAGGGCGGCGACGCCGAGCGGCCGGTGGTCATCAGCGCGGACAAGGCGGTCAAGTACGAGACAGTCGAAGGCGATGAACCAGCTCAAGCGCAGCGGCATCGAGCGGGTCGGCCTCTCCGTCCAGACCACCGGCAGCAAATAACGCATGTCGCTCGCAGCCGACCGTCCCGAATTCGCGCCGCCGCCACAACGCGGCACACCGCGCGCCGTGGTGCTGGCGCTGATCGCGCATGCGTTGCTCATTGCCGCGCTGACGTGGGGCGTGAGCTGGAAGCGTGAGGCCGAAGACGATGCGGTCGAGGCCGAGCTGTGGTCATCGACCATCCAGCAGGCCGCGCCTCGTGCCGCCGCCGTGGCTCCGGCACCTCCGCCACCGCCCGTGCCTGCCCCGCGGCCTGCACCGCCGCCTCCTCCGCCTGCCCCGCCACCGCCGCAGGCGGTGAAGCCGCCCGATCCCACGCCAGCCCCACGCGCACCGGACATCGCACTCGAACGCGAGAAAAAGCAGAAGGAAGAAAAAGAGCGCGAACGCGAACTGCAGGCGCAGGCGCAGCAGCAGAAGAAGCGCGAGGCCGAGAAGAAGGCGACGCAGGACAAGAAGGAACTCGAAGCCAAGCAGCGCGCCGAGGACGAGGCCGAACGCCGCGAAGAACAGCAGAAAAAACAGGCCGAGGTCAAGAAGAAGCAGGAAGCCGAAGCCAAGCAGGCCGAGGCCGCCAAGAAGAACGAAGCCGAGGCCAAGCAGGCGGCACAGGCCACGGCCGATCGCGCCGCCACGCTCAAGCGCTTGCAGGCGATGTCCGGCAGCGGCGGCGAGGGCAATGCGGCCCGCTCGTCGGGGCCGTCCGGCAGCTACGGCGGGAAAGTCGCTTCAGCGGTGCGGCCGAACGTCGTCTTCCCCGATGCGGATCTCGTCAGCGGCAACCCTGGCGCCGAGTTCGACATTCGGCTGGCACCCGATGGCACGATCGTCGGCACGCCGAAACTCACCAAGTCGAGCGGATTGCCGGCCTGGGACGACGCCGCGCTGCGCGCATTGCAAAAGACCGAGAAGCTGCCCCGCGACGTCGACGGCACGGTGCCGGCAGCACTGATCGTGACACTCAAGCCCAAGCGCTGACCCGTTGTGCCAACGCTGCACAACGGGTCAGTTGTATCCAAAAGTGTTATATCCTCTGAGGTCTGTACTCCACACCCCGGATCGATCGAATGAAGTGTTTTGAGAGCGGTGCCCCTTTCCAGAACCTCGACCGCGAGGCATTCAAGTTCGAGCACAAGCTGATGGGGCATCCCGCGCTGAGCATCGAGAACCTTGCAAAGGCATTGCCCGCGCTCCCGACGGAACGGGTCTACTTCTCCGAGCGTTTGCTGAAGAACGGCGACGACTTCGAAACCAAACTCTGCGTCGAGTCGCCCAACAGCCGGCCGATTGCGGAAATCATCGAGAACCTGCGGGTGTCCGACTCGTACGTGATGGTGAACGGACCCGAGGCGCACCCGTCGTTCGCACCGCTCTACCGCGAGCTCGTCTCCGATGTCGAAAAGGCCATGCGGCAGCGCGGGGTGGGGCACAGGGCGATCGATCCGCGCCTCTACCTCTTCATTGCGTCTCCCGGCAGCGTCACGCCGTTCCACATCGACCGGTACTCCAGCTTTCTCATGCAGTTCCGCGGCAGTAAATCGGTGACGGTGTTCCCGCAGTGGGACGAGCGGGTGGTGAGTGCGGAAAATCGCGAAGCCTATGTGGCCCGCTCGAAAACGCAATTGCCCTGGAACGAGGAGCACGAAACACTTGCGACGACGTTTGCGTTCAAACCTGGCGAGGCCATCCACACCCCGTTCACGGCCGGGCACCATGTGCGCAATGGCTCGGAAGATATTTCGATCTCGATGTCGATCTTCTTCAACACGCCACAAAACCTGGCCTGGCGCAACGCGTTGAACTTCAATCACATGGCGCGTCCGCTGCTGCGGCGTGTCGGGATGTCGCCGGCCCCGGTGGGCCGAAACGCGTGGCGCGACGCATCGAAGTCGCATGTGGTCAACGCGGCCAAGCGCGTCAGGAACTTCGTGCGCTAGCAGCGCATCTGGCGGCTCGACGGTGATCAGTCGTAGATCACAGCCGCCCGGCCCGCATCCGCCTGCGCCATCCAGCTCGCCAGCGCCGCGTCGGTCGGAAAGAACTTGGCGCGTTCGCCCAGTTGCAGCTCTACTTGCGCGCCGCCGCGCGCCATCGACAGCCGCACGCTCAGGCCCTGCGACAACTCGCCATGCTCGCTGTGCTCCATGCGCGGCGGAAAGTCTTTCACCAGCCGCGCAATGTCGGGCGTCTTGCCATTCACCGCCACGCGAAGGAACTTGCCGAAGCGGCAGCGCGCCGCGGCGAGGTCCCACACCTGCTGGACCTGGAAGCGCGCCTCGAAGCCTCCCCTGCCCGGCTGCAGCCGGCCGCTGACGATGACCAGTTCGTCGTCCTTGAGCACATTGCGGTTGGCGTTGAAGAGCGCTTCGTCGGCGGTCGCGTCGATGGAGTCCGACTTGTCGTCGAGCCTGAAGAGCGCGAGCCGGCCGCGCTGGCCGTTGATGACCCGAAAGTCGCTCAAGATGCCGGCGATCACCTGCGGGTCGCGCGTGTCCATCAGGTCGCCGACTTCGCGCTTGCAGAAGCGCCGCACCTCGTGCGCCACCTCGTCGAACAGGTGCCCCGACAGGTAGAAGCCCACCGCGGTCTTTTCGTAGGTCAGCCGCTCCTTCACGCCCCAGGGCGTGGCATCGACCATCTCGGGCTCCTGCGTGGCCGAGCCGTGTTCGCAGTCGCCGAAGATGTCGACCTGCGCAGCGTTGGCCTCGGTGGCGCTGCCGAACTCGAAGGCCCGGTCGAGCGATGCGATCAGCGAGGCGCGGTTCTGCTGCAGCGAATCGAAGGCGCCGGCCTTGATCAGCGCTTCCACCGTGCGCTTGTTGATGCGCTGGCGGTCGACCCGCACGCAAAAATCGAACAGGCTCTTGAACGCTCCGCTTTCCGCGCGCGCTTTGACGATCGCTTCGACCGCCAGTTGGCCCGTGCCCTTGACCGCGCCGAGACCGTAGCGGATCGTCTTGTCGTCGACCGGCTCGAAACGGTGATTGCCGCGGTTCACGTCCGGCGGTTCGAAGCCGATGCCGAAGTTCTTTTGCGCGTCCTCGAACAACACCTTCAGCTTGTCCGTGTCGTCCATTTCCACCGTCATGTTGGCGCAGAAGAACTCGGCCGTGTAGTGCACCTTGAGCCAGCCGGTGTGATAGGCCAGGAGCGAGTAGGCCGCCGCGTGCGACTTGTTGAAGCCATAGCCCGCGAACTTCTCCATCAGGTCGAAGATCTCGTTGGCCTTCTGCTGGACGATGCCCTTCTGCGCCGCACCCTTGCGGAAGATCTCGCGATGCTCGGCCATCTCTTCGGCCTTTTTCTTGCCCATGGCGCGGCGCAGCAGGTCGGCACCGCCGAGCGAGTACCCGCCCAGGATCTGCGCGGTCTGCATCACCTGCTCCTGGTAGACCATGATCCCGTAGGTTTCCGAGAGCATTTCTTCCACCAGCGGATGCGGATACTCCACCGGCTCGCGGCCGTGCTTGCGCGCAACGAAGCTCGGGATCAGATCCATCGGGCCCGGTCGGTACAGTGCATTCAGCGCGACAGGTCTTCGAGCGGTCGGCCGGCGTCCTTCAGCATGCCCGATGCCGGGATTCAAATTGGAACACCGCCCGTCTTGCCCCGGAAGACCGGTAGGTCGCGCGTCGTCGAGCCGGATGTTCTCGACGCAAAGCCTCCTGCCCCGGTACGCTGGCGGAAGTCCGCGCGTCTCGAGGATGGTGAGCGTGGCCAGGCCCAGAAAGTCGAACTTCACCAGGCCGATGGCTTCGACGTCGTCCTTGTCGTACTGGCTCACCGCGGAGTCGCTGCCCGGCTGCTGGTACAGCGGGCAGAAATCGGTGAGCTTGCCCGGCGCGATCAGCACGCCGCCCGCGTGCATGCCGATGTTGCGCGTCATGCCTTCGAGCTTCTGCGCGAGCTCGACCAGCATGCGGACTTCTTCTTCCTTTTCGATCCGCGCCGCGAGCTGCGGCTCCATCTCGATCGCGTAGTTGTTCTTGTCGCCCTCGGGCTTCGGGTTCGGCGGATATTGCAGCGTGACCGGCTGGCCCGGCTTGTTCGGAATCAGCTTGCTGATGCCGTCGCAGAACATATAGCTCATGTCGAGCACGCGGCCGACGTCGCGGATGGCGGCGCGTGCCGCCATGGTGCCGAAGGTCGCGATCTGGCTCACGGCGTCGCGCCCGTACTTGTCCTTCACGTAGTCGATCACGCGGTCGCGGTTGCCCTGGCAGAAGTCGATGTCGAAGTCGGGCATCGACACCCGCTCCGGATTCAGGAAGCGCTCGAACAGCAGCTTGTATTCGAGCGGATCGAGGTCGGTGATCCTGAGCGCATAGGCCACCAGCGACCCGGCGCCCGACCCCCGGCCCGGACCGACCGGGCAGCCGTTCTTCTTGGCCCAGTTGATGAAGTCACCCACGATCAGGAAGTAGCCGGGAAAGCCCATCTTCAGGATCGTGTCGATCTCGAACTCGAGGCGTGCCACATAGCGCTCCCGTTGCGCCTCGCGCTTTGCAACGTCGGGGTACAGGTGCGCGAGTCGCTCTTCGAGCCCGTCGAAGGACGCGACCCGGAAGTAGGCTTCGATCGGCGTGCCGTCGGGCGTTGGGAAGTCGGGCAGTTGCGGCTTGCCCAGCGTCAGCGTGAGATTGCAGCGCTTCGCGATCTCTATCGTGTTGGCAATCGCGCTCGGCACGTCGGCAAAGAGCTTCACCATCTCGGCTGCTGGCTTGAAATACTGCTGGCGCGTGAACCTGCGCACGCGGCGCGGATTGCCGAGGATCTCGCCCTCGGAGATGCATACGCGCGCTTCGTGCGCCTCATAGTCGTCCTCGGTCGCGAACTGCACCGGATGCGTGGCGACCACCGGCAGCTTGAGCCGCGCGGCGAGCTGCACCGCGGCCACCACATGCGCCTCGTCGTCCGGGCGGCCGGCGCGCTGAAGCTCGATGTAGAAGCGGTGCGGAAACAAAACCGCCAGCCGCAGCGCGACTCTGGCGGCCCGCTCGGCCTGCCCTTGCAGCCGCGGCGCGCCCAGCGGGCCGGCCTGCGCGCCCGACAGCGCGATCAGCCCGCCGTGCAGCTCCTCGATCCACGCCAGCTTGCAGGCCGCCTGCGCCTGGCCGCGGCCGACGTTCTGGGTCCATGCGCGGGCGAGCAATTCCGACAGATGCAGGTAGCCCTCGTTGTTCTGCACCAGCAGCACGATGCGGGTGAGCGCGCCGGCTTCGGCACCGCCCAGCCCCTCGACGTACACCTCGGCACCCAGCAGCGGCTTGACGCCCTTGGCGCGCGCTGCCTTGTAGAACTTGACCGCGCCGAACAGGTTGTTCAGGTCGGTGATCGCCAGTGCCGGCTGCCCGTCGACAGCGGCCGCCTCGCCGACTTCATCGATGCGATTGGTGCCATCGACGACGGAAAACTCGGTGTGCAGGCGCAGGTGAACGAACATGTGGCGATTGTAGAAAGCGGCGCCTCCACGATGTGGGTTCTACCTTTCTACAATCGCGCCCCGTGCCAAAGATTCTCAATATCGCCGCCTACAAGTTCGTCCGCATCGACGACGGCGAGGCGCTGCGCGACGCCCTTCGCTCGGTTACCCATGTGCTGGCGCTCAAGGGCACGATCCTGATCGCGCCCGAGGGCATCAACCTGTTCGCAGCCGGCGCCGATGAAGCCGTGCGCGCGCTGCTGGCGCACCTGCACGCCGATGCGCGCTTCATAGGCCTGGAAGCCAAGGAAAGCTGGTCGCAGGCCCAGCCGTTTCGCCGCATGCTGGTCAAGTGCAAGCGCGAGATCATCCGCATGGACTATCCTGCGATCCAGCCTGCAGCAGGCCGCGCACCGGGCGTCGATGCACCGACGTTGAAGCGCTGGCTCGACCAGGGCCACGACGACACAGGTAAGCCAGTCGCCCTGCTCGACACGCGCAATGCTTTCGAAGTGGACGAGGGCAGCTTCGACGGCGCCATCGACTGGCGCATCGGCAAGTTCACCGAATTTCCGCAGGCCTTGCGCGCCCACCGCGATGCGCTTGCCGGCAAGACCGTGGTGAGCTTCTGCACGGGAGGCATCCGCTGCGAGAAGGCCGCCATCCTAATGCGCGAAGAGGGCGTCGCCGACGTGCTGCAGCTCGAAGGCGGCATCCTGAAATACTTCGAGCAGGTCGGCGGGGCGCATTACCACGGCGAGTGCTTCGTGTTCGACGGCCGCCGGGCGCTGGCGCCCGACCTCAGCGCACGCTGCACCGCAGAAAGCGCCCGGGCCGACGAGGACCCGGACCTGGCGATCAAGCAAGCGTAGTCAGAACGGCGTCGTCTTCACGTCCGGCTCCTGCACGCCGAACGGATGCCCCGGCAGGGGAATGAACTCGGTCTCCCCAGGCACCTGCCCCATGCGCTGCGCGGCCCAGTCTGCACCGGCTTCGAGGATGCGCTCGCGCCGGCTCGAAACAAAGTTCCAGGTGATGAAGCGCGGCCCGGCAAGCGGCTCGCCGCCGATCACCACTACACGCACTGCGCCCTGCGCCTGCAGAACGCCACCCGTACCTTCCGGCAGCATGGCCATGGTGTGGCGGGCAACCTCAATGCCGTCGAGCACCACGTCGCCGTCGATCGCGTAGACGGCGAGTTCGCGCGCCAAGGCCGGCAGCTCGATGCGCCCCCCGGCGGGCAATGCAAGGTCGAGGTACACCGTCTGCGAAAGCGTTGCCACCGGCGAGCGCAGCCCGAAGGCCTCGCCGACCAGCACGCGAACAAAGACACCCTGCACGTCGCGCGACGGAATGTCGGCCGCCGCCGTGTGCGAGAAGCTCGGCTCCACTTCTTCGTGCGCCTGCGGCAACGCGGCCCAGAGCTGCAGGCCGTGGTTGACGTAGCTCGCATCGCGCAGGTGCCCCGGCTTGCGCTCCGAGTGCACGATGCCGCGCCCGGCGATCATCCAGTTGATGGCGCCGGGGCGGATTTCCTGCACCACGCCGAGGCTGTCGCGATGCATCATCGCGCCTTCGAACAGATTGGTGACGGTGGCCAGCCCGTTGTGCGGATGCGGCCGCACGTGGTGTTCGGCACCGGGCTCCTCGGTCGCCGGCCCGAAGTGATCGAAGAACACGAACGGCCCGACCGACCGCCGCTTCGCCGCAGGCAGCAGGCGCCGCACCTTGAAGCCGCCGCCCAGGTCCTTGTCGTGCGGCTGGAGGAGCAAAAGCGGTGCGGTCATGACGATGCTCCGGCCGCTCGTGCCGCCTCAGCCACGCGCTCGCCGAACGCGCGTGCCGTTTCCAGGTCGCCCGCCGCCATCTCGGCCGGGCTCGCATCGGCCGGCGAGGTGGTCAGGAGCCCGCCGTAGCCGCCGACGTAGTTGATCGAGTCGCGCCGCGCAGCCTTGTCGTTGCTCGGCTTGATGCCCAGGCTCACCCACAGGCCGCTGTGCTGCATCGCCAGCTGCCACAGGTAGGCGATGGTCGCGAACTTGTCCCCGTTCATGGCCGCGCTGTTGGTGAAGCCGGCGAAGAGCTTGTCCTTCCAGCCCTGCGTGTACCAGACCTTCGAGGAGGCATCCGCGAACTTCTTGAACTGCCAGCTGGCGCCGCCCATGTAGGTCGGTGCGCCCATCACGATCGCGTCGGCCGCGGCAAGTGTCTCCCAGCCGCCGGCCGGGAGATTGCCGTCGGCATCGATCGCGAGCAGCTGGGCGCCCGCCCCTTCCGCCACGGCCTGTGCCACGCGCTGCGTATGGCCGTAGCCGGAATGAAAGACAACGACGATGTCGGTCATGCAATTTCCCTCGTGCTTCAGCGCTTGTCGACGCTCAGGCGACCGGGGCCGAAGGCCCAGAACGCCAGCAGGCCGCCGACGATCGCGAGGTTCTTGAAGAACATCATCTGGTTCAGCATGACCTTGTCGGCCGGCATCGACCAGAAGTTGTGAAAGACGAGCGAGGCGACCACCGTGAACAAGGCAATGCCCAGGGCGGCCCAGCGCGTCTTGAAGCCGACCAGAAGCGCCAGGCCCAAGCCCAGCTCCACGACGATCGCGACGGCTGCGGCCACCTGCGGCAGCGGCAGGCCTGCCGAGGTGATGTAGCCCACCGTCCCGGCAAATCCCATGAGCTTGCCGAACCCGGCCGGGATGAACAGCGCCGCCAGCAGGATGCGCCCGACCAGCGCGGCGACATCCTCCTTGGACGTGGTGGTGACGCCGGAACCCCTGCGGGCGCTGATGGATGTGGACATGAACAGACTCCTTGGTTAAAAAAAGATGGGCGGCGCTCAGGCCGCGAGATCGAACACCAGCACTTCGGCGTCCCTGCCCGAGCCGAGCGCGAGCTGCGACTCGCCCTCGATCATCGCGGCATCGCCGGCGGCGAGCTTCGTGCCGTTGACGTCGAGTTCGCCGCGCACCAGCTGCACATAGCTCTTGCGCGCCGGGTCGAGTGCGATGCCGGCCTTCTCGTCGCCGTCCAGCAGCCCGGCATAGATTCGCGCATCGGCATGCACCAGCACCGATCCGTGGGCGCCGTCCGGCGAAGCGACGAGCCGGAGCCGGCCGCGCTTGTCGGCGTCCGAAAAGTTTTTCTGCTCGTAGCCCGGCGCGATGCCGCGCACGTTC
>JBBJMS010000100.1:0-12258 GCA_037720315.1 Variovorax sp.
TGTGGGCACCGCGCCGCGGCGGCCCGGTACGCTGACGAACGCCTTCGGTACTGGCTTGCGTGAAAGACTCGGTGAATTCCCTGATTCGAAGCAAGAGCGGATGTATCGCGGCAGCGACTGCTTGAACGTGGTGACCTACGATTTTTAGGTCAAACCGGCCTCCAGCGCCCGTCCATGCTGCGCAAGCAGCTATGAATTACGTAGTAACCGGGCCTTCGCCCGACCCGAGCTCTAGGCGGCCGCGGCGGCACTGCGGGTCTTCGCGCCCCCGCGCTGCCGCTGCCCTGGCCTACTTCCGAACGAACGTCCGGATCGCCTCGCGCCCCACCGCCGAATCGTCGGTGAAGAAGCCGTCAATGCCGCCTGCAGAAAGGTCTGGATTGGCCACGCTGTCGCCGCGGACCGTGCCGTCGCTGGTCGGCGGCTTTTTCAGGTTGGTCGGCAAAAAGGCGTTCGGCCGCAGCGTGTAGATGTGCACCAGCAGGCCGGCAGTTTTGGCGTTGGTGACCAGCGCCGTCGGCGGGCCCAAATTGCCAGCCGCCAGCGGAATGACCATGTCCTTGCTCGGGCCGATGCCGTTGGCGTAGCTGGCGACGTCTTTCAAACCGGCCGGGTTGTCAGGTCGGCATAGCTGCGGGTTTCCTTCGCGCCCGCCGCCCGGTCGTACGGCCGGCCTGCAGACAGCAGCTGCACGATGCGCGCACTGGTCTGGTGCGCATTTCCTTCAGGTTGCCGACCTCGAAGGACTGGATGAACACCGGAGCCTTTCGTATTCCAGCCGTTCCGGGCCAGCGTGTCGATCAACGGTTTTCCAGCGGCAGGCCGATCGACTTGAAGTACGTCGGGTGCTTGGTCTCCGGGTACACGCCGATGACGCGGCGTTGCGCCGTTTTGGCCTTGGTGGGTCGATCACTTCCTGGAACGTCGGCACCTGGAACTGCCCGTTGAAAGTGGCGTTGGCGGGCGGATCGCCGGGATGCGTTCGCGTGCGCGCAGGGTCTTCAGTTCGGCCAGCGTCAGGTCTTCGGTGAACCAGCCGGTCACGCTGGTGCCGTCGATGGATTTGGTGGTCTTGCGATTGGCGAATTCGGGCCGGTCGGCGATGTCGGTGGTGGCCTCGCGCACCGCTGCCGTCGGCGGCCAGGATCGCAATGGCGTTCTCGTGCCGCGCAACCAGCACACCGTCTTTGGTGCTGACCAGGTCGGGCTCGATGATGTCAGCGCCGTCGTCGATGGACCGCGTGTAAGCGGCGATGGTGTGCTCGGCCGCAATGCCGACGCGCCGCGGTGGGCGATCAGCGGGTATCGGCGGCCAGCCGCCGAATCGTTGTTGTCGTTGCCGCCGCAGGCGGAGATGGCCAGGCCGGACAGCAGGGCAACAAGACGGCGACGCCTTGGCGAGATGGGTTTTGCGGGTCATGGATTGCCTTGGTTTGGCGCGCCGGTGGCCGCACGCGGCGGCGCAGCGCCACGGTAGCCGCTTTGCGTGAAACTGCTTGGACAACGGCACGGGCTGCGCCTGGAAATCACCGCGCTGCACCAATGCCCGCCGTACTGCACCGCCTCCGCCACATGCGCCGCCTGCACTGCCTCGGCGCCTGCCAAGTCGGCGATCGTGCGCGCCACCTTCAGCGCCCGGTGCGTGCTGCGCGCCGACCAGCCGAGGCGGGCTGCGGCGGCGTGCATGAACTTCAGCGCGGCGGCGTCGAGCGTGGCGTGGCGGTCGATCTCGGCGCCTTGCAGCGCCTGGTTGGGCTTGGCCTGCCGGCGCAGCGCCCGTTCGCGCGCCGCGACGACGCGGCCGCGGATGCTCTCGGTGGCTTCGCCCGGCGGCGCGTCGAGCAGCTGCTCGGCCGTGATGGCCGGCACTTCGAGGTGCAGGTCGATGCGGTCGAGCAGCGGGCCGCTCAGCTTGCCCTGGTAGCGCGCGACCTGGTCGGGCGTGCATCGGCAGGCCTTCTGTGCCGAGCCCAGGTAGCCGCAGGGGCAGGGGTTCATCGCCGCGATCAGCTGGAAGCGGGCCGGGAACTCGGAGCGCCGGGCCGCCCGCGCGATGGTGATGGTGCCGGTCTCCAGCGGCTCGCGCAGCGCTTCGAGCGCCGAGCGCGCGAACTCGGGGAACTCGTCGAGAAACAGCACGCCGTGGTGCGCGAGAGATATTTCTCCCGGCCGCGGCGGTGAGCCGCCGCCGACCAGCGCCACCGCGCTCGACGTGTGGTGCGGGCTGCAGGTCGGGCGGCACATCCAGCGTTCGGTGGCAAAGCGACCGGCAAGGCTGGCGACGGCCGCGCTTTCCAGCGCTTCATCGACGCTCATCGCCGGTAAAAGGCCGGCGAAGCGATGCGCCAGCATCGATTTGCCCGAGCCCGGCGGGCCGACCATCAGCAGGCTGTGGTTGCCGGCGGCCGCGATCTCGAGCGCACGTTTGGCGCCGTAGTGGCCCTTGACGTCGGCCAGGTCCGCATGCCGCACCGGCAGTCCGCCGGACCGCGCCAGCACCCGGGCCCAGCCCTGGTCGCCCGCCGGCGCATCGTGCGCCGCATTGCCGGGGGGAAGAAACTGCCGCACCACGTCGAGCAGGTGCACCGCCGCGTAGACCTCGGCGCCGGGGACCAGCGCGGCTTCCTGCGCGCTCGCGGCCGGCAGCACCAGCCGGGTCGCGATCCGGCGGCTGTGCAAGGCCAACGCCATCGCCAGCGCGCCGCGCACCGGCCGCAGTTCTCCCGACAGTGAGAGCTCACCTGCGAACTCGTGTCCGGCCAGACGCGCTGCATCGATCTGACCGCTGGCCGCGAGGATGCCGAGTGCGATCGGCAGGTCGAACCGGCCAGAGTCCTTCGGCAGGTCGGCCGGGGCCAGGTTGACGGTGATGCGCTTGTTGTTGGGAAATTCGAGGCCGGCGTTCTGGATGGCAGAGCGCACCCGCTCGCGTGCTTCCTTCACCTCCACGTCGGCCAGCCCGACCAGCGTAAAACTCGGCAATCCATTAGACAGGTGCACCTCGACGGTGACGCTGGCAGCTTCAAGGCCGAGCAAGGCGCGGCTCTGCACCAAAGACAGACTCATTCAACTCCCTTTCCCCAAGATGGTGCGCCCACCTTTTTGATCTTGTCGTTAGTTGCAACCGTGCTCGCCACCTTGCACGGATAACGAAACAACGGTTTGGCACGCTCCCTGCTTTGAGGTGGTTTCCATCCCACTTCAAAAACCCCCGAGGAGTCTCTCGATGATGCACCGTAAAACCGCCTTCACCCTGGCCCTGGTTTCCTTGGCGGCAATGCCCCTGTTGGCCAGTGCACAGCTCACCGGCAACGTGGCGTTGACCAGCAACTACAAGTTCCGCGGCCAGGACCAGGACACCGGCCGCACGCGTGCATTTAAGCCGGCGATCCAGGGCGGCTTCGACTATGCCTTCGGCGAGAGCGGGTTCTACGTCGGCAACTGGAACTCGAGTGTCAACTTCATCGGCGGCAACAGCATCGAGAGCGACATCTACGGCGGCTACAAGTTCAAGGCCGGCCCGTTCGACCTCGACGTCGGCGCTCTGACCTATGTGTATCCCGGCAACCGCGCGCCCAACACCACCGAGCTGTACGGTGCCGCCACCCTGGCAGACGAAGCCATCGGCGCCTTCACGCTGAAGTATTCGCACACCGTGTCGAAGGACTACTTCAACTTCGCCGGCGAAGACAGCGGCTCGGGCCTGAAGGGCCGCAACACCGGCTACGTCAACCTGTCTTACGCGAAAGAGATCGTTCCCAAGCTGACGCTCAAGGCAGCGGCCGGCTACACGCGCTTCGCCAGCGACATCACTGCCCCCAACTACGTCGACTACGCCGTGGGCGTGGCCTACGACTTCGGCAGCGGACTCGCGCTCTACGGCGGCGTGCAGGGCGCCAACAAGAAGGCGTTCTACGGCGACGTGAACAAGGCCCGCGCCATCGTCACGCTCAGCAAGACGCTTTGAGCGCAACTCCCGTTACCCAGCGCTGCCACCTTCCATCCGCAGGAGAAACATCATGAAGCTGGTCACAGCCATCATCAAACCATTCAAGCTCGACGAGGTGCGCGAGGCGCTGTCGGCCATCGGCGTTCAGGGCATCACCGTGACCGAGGTCAAGGGCTTCGGGCGCCAGAAGGGCCACACCGAGCTCTACCGCGGGGCGGAGTACGTGGTCGACTTCCTGCCCAAGGTCAAGATCGAGGCGGCCGTGGCCGACGAACTGGTCGAGCGCGTGATCGAAGCCGTCGAGAGCGCGGCGCGCACCGGCAAGATCGGCGACGGCAAGATATTCGTCTACGACCTGGAGCAGGTCGTTCGCATCCGCACCGGAGAAACGGGCCGCGAAGCCCTCTGACTTCAAGGCACGAAAGAAAAATCGAAATGAAAAAACTGCTTGTCTCTCTCGCGCTCGGCTTGAGCGTGCTTGTCGCCGGCACGGCCGGCTTTGCGCAGACGCCGGCCGCACCCGCCGCCGAAGCGCCTGCAGCGGCTGCCGCACCGGCAGCCGCGCCTGCTGCTGCAACGCCCGCACCGGCTGCGGCCGCCCCTGCAGAAGCCGCTGCGGCCGCCGCACCTACGTTCAACAAGGGCGACACCAGCTGGATGCTGCTGTCCACCCTGCTGGTCATCATGATGACCATTCCGGGCCTCGCGCTCTTCTACGGCGGCCTGGTGCGCAGCAAGAACATGCTGTCGGTGCTGATGCAGGTCATGGTCACGTTCTCGATGATCGTGGTGCTGTGGCTCATCTACGGCTACAGCCTCGCCTTCACCGAGGGCAACTCGTTCATCGGCGGATTCGACCGGCTCTTCATGAAGGGCATCTTCGATCCGGCCACCGGCGTGTTCGCCGCCGGCGCGACCTTCAGCAAGGGCGTCTACATCCCCGAACTGCTGTTCGCCGCCTTCCAGGCCACCTTTGCCGGCATCACCTGCTGCCTGATCGTCGGTGCCTTCGCCGAGCGCATGAAGTTCTCGGCCGTGCTGCTCTTCATGGCGCTGTGGTTCACCTTCAGCTACGTGCCGATCGCGCACATGGTCTGGTTCTGGATGGGCCCGGACGCCTACACCGCAGCCAACGTGGTCGAAGCCACCAACGCCAAGGCCGGCCTGATCTGGCAGTGGGGCGCACTCGACTTCGCCGGCGGCACGGTGGTGCACATCAATGCCGCCGTCGCCGGCCTGGTCGGCGCCTTCATGGTCGGCAAGCGCATCGGCTACGGCAAGGAAGCCTTCACGCCGCACTCGCTCACGCTCACGATGGTGGGTGCGGCGCTGCTGTGGGTCGGCTGGTTCGGCTTCAATGCCGGCTCCGCGCTAGAGGCGGGAACCAGCGCCGTGCTGGCCTTCATGAACACGCTGTCGGCAACCGCCGCGGCCGTGCTCGAATGGAGCATCGGTGAAGCCATGATGCGCGGCAAGGCCTCGATGCTGGGTGCCGCGTCGGGCGCGGTCGCCGGCCTGGTGGCCATCACGCCCGCAGCCGGCAACGTCGGCCTGATGGGCGCGATCGTGATCGGCTTCGTGGCCGGCTTCGCCTGCCTGTGGGGCGTGAACGGCCTGAAGAAGATGCTCGGCGCGGACGACTCGCTCGACGTGTTCGGCGTGCACGGCGTCGGGGGCATCGTCGGCGCGCTGCTCACCGGCGTGTTCAACACGCAGGCGCTCGGCGGCCCCGGCCTGGTGGGCGACTGGGTCACGGCCACGGTAGTGTCCAACGGCATCGGCGCGCAGGTCTGGATCCAGTTCAAGGCCGTGCTGTTGACCATCGTGTGGTCGGGCGTGGTGGCCTTCATCGCCTACAAGATCGCCGATCTCACCATCGGCCTGCGCGTGACCGAAGAAGAAGAGCGCGAAGGCCTCGACATCTCGGCGCACGGCGAGACTGCGTACAACCGCTGATCGGCAACGGGCTGCCGCGTGCGGCCCGTTCGCCCGAAGATTTTTTCTGCAAGGGTCTCCTCTGGATATTCAGCCCGCAAGCGCCCAGGCGCGAGCGGGCTTTTTTTTGGAGCATGTCGGCCCCCCGGGCCGGCCGCAGTGCGATGCACAATCCTGCGACCATGTGGACCACTCTCGACAACAGCGTCAGCGAACTCGGCGAATCGCCTTTCTGGCATCCGCAGGAGCGTGCGCTCTACTGGCTCGACATTGCGGGCCGCGCGGTGCTGCGAACGCAGGGCAACGTCGGCAGCCCGACCATCGAGCGTTGGGCATTGCCGACCGAGCCCGGCTGCATGGCGCCGGCGCGCAGCGGCGGACTGGTGATCGCGCTGCGCGACGGCATCTATCGCGCCAGGGAGTGGGGCGGCGAACTGGCACCCATCGTGCGGGTGGACCACGACGTGCGCACCATGCGCTTCAACGACGGCAAGTGCGATGCGTGGGGACGCTTCTGGGCCGGCAGCCTGAACGAGGCCAAGGACCGTGCGAATGCCGCGCTCTACTGCCTCGATGCGCGCGGCGGCCGCACGCCGGTGCTCACGCAGATGGCGAACCGCGCCACCACCGCCAACGGACTGGCTTTTTCGCCCGACGGCGCGACCCTGTACTGGGCCGACACCGCCGCGCACCGGGTGCGGGCGTGGGGCTGGACTGCCGAAGCCAACCACTTGGCGCGGCCACGCACGTTTGCGCAGTTCGCCGCCAAGCCCGAGGGCTGGACTTTCGATTCGCCGCTGCGCTATCAAGGCCGCCCTGACGGCGCCGCGGTCGATGCCGACGGCCACTACTGGGTGGCGATGTACGAAGGCGGCCAGCTGCTGCGCTTTACGCCGGGCGGCGAGCAGGTCGCCGCTCTCGCGACACCGGTTCAGTGTCCGACCATGCCGTGCTTCGGCGGCGACGATCTGCGCACGCTGTTCGTCACCAGCGCGCGGCGCGGCCGGCCCGATGCCGATTGGAACAGCGGCCCGGATCGGGCCATGTGCTGTCGATGCAGGTGGAAGTGCCAGGACTGCCCGTCCATTACTTCGAGGATTGAAGCGGCGCGCTCGGGCTTGATCGCCACCTGATCGCGCGCGAGGTACGACGCCTGCATCACGCGGGTCGCTCCAGTGCCTTAGTTCCTTGAGCCGGCTTTCTCTTCAATTGTCGTGCCCACCTCGGCGCGCGGCACCTGCACGGCAACAGTGAAGCCTCGTGACAGGGGTGCACATGCAATGAATGCACCGCTTGTTCTGGGGGCGCCGATGCCCTGCAACTCATTGCAGAACTCAGGTTGGAGAAAGAATGAACAGGTCCTATCTTCCGGTGGTTGCCGCCACCGGACTTGCAATTTGTGCCGCCGCTGCGAGCAGTGCGCTCGCACAGTCGGTAGGCGGCGGCGACACCGGGGGCGGCGCCGGCACGGCCATCTCGGCGAGCGCCGCGCAGTGCAGCACTGGCGCCGGTACACCGGTCGAAGGCGCGGTCGCGAATGGGTCGTCCATCGCCATCGGATGTGCTGCCATCACGCTGCAGTCGAACACCCTTGCCATCGGCTTCAAGTCCGAAGCGCAGTACGAGGGGGCCACCGCCATCGGCGCGGGCAGTCTTGCCCAGGCCTTCGACTCGGTCGCCATCGGGACGAATGCGCGGGTCGAGCTTTTCGCGCTCCAGGGAATCGCCATCGGTCGAGGCGCATTGGTGGCCAGCGAGAACTCGGTGGCCATCGGAGCGGGCGCCGTGGCCGAAGCGACGAACGCTTCCGCAATTGCCATCGGCCCCCGCGCCTCTGCGCGGGAGGGCAACACGGCCATTGCCATCGGCGAAGGCGCGAGAACCGCGGGCCCGGCCAGGACGGGCGGCGAAGGCGAGGGCTACGAGGGCGACCAGCTCGCGTTGGGCACGAATTCGGTGGCGAGCGATGTCAATGCGACAGCCGTCGGCGCACGCGCCGTCGCATCGAAACGCAATGCGCTGGCGCTGGGCGTCGGCAGCACGGCCGACCATGAAAGCAGCGTGGCGCTCGGCACCGGATCGGCGGCCACCGGCGCGACGCTCGGCAATCCGGCTTTTCTCGTGGGAGGCACCGCCGGCGCCGAAGTGAGCATCGGTTCGACCGGTGCAGAGCGCCGAATCACCCACGTGGCGGCGGGCTCCAGCGACACCGACGCGGTCAACGTGGGTCAATTGCGCAGCCTTCGCGACAGCGTGGCCACAGTCGCGGTCGACAAATGGATCATCGGCAGCCCGACGACCTATGCGGCACCCTCGGCCACCGGCACCAACGGCACGGCAGCCGGCTCGGGCGCGGTCAGCACGGGGAACAACTCGGTCGCGCTGGGCCATGCGTCGGATGACGGTGGACGCGCGAACGTGGTGTCGGTAGGCGCTATCGGCAACGAACGCCAGGTGGTCAATGTCGCAGCCGGCACGCAGGGCACCGACGCCGTCAACGTCGGGCAGCTGCGGCCCTTCGCCGATGCGCTGGGCGGCGGTGCCAGTGTCAATGGCGACGGCAGCGTCACCGGGCCGACCTACAGCATCGCCTTGGTGAACGGCGAAGGCGCCGTCGGCACCGGCAGCTACGACAACGTCGGCGATGCGCTGGGTGGACTGAGCAGCTCGGTCGTCAACCTCGAGCAATCGGTGGCGAACATTTCCAACGGCGCAGGACTCAAGTACTTCCACGCCAATTCGACGCAAGCCGATTCGAGCGCAAGCGGCGCCGAAAGCACGGCCATGGGCCCCCGGGCCGTGGCTTCCGGGGCTTCGTCGGTGGCTGTGGGCGACGGCGCCCAGGCCACCCGTGCCGGCGCAGTCGCACTGGGTGCCGACGCGGTGGCCGACCGCGCGGGCATGAACGGTCAGCGCGAAGCGGTTTCCAACATCGCGGTCGCGTCGACCCAAGGCGCGGTGTCCGTGGGCAGCGGGGGCGGCGAGCGGCAGATCACGCATGTTGCAGGCGGCACGCAGGCGACCGATGCGGTGAACGTTCGGCAACTCGAGGCGGCGCGAGCCGGCAGCGTTCGCTACGACAGCCGCGCCGACGGCAGCATCGATTACGGCAACGTCACGCTGGGCAACGGCCAGGCGCCCAAGGGCACCACATTGTCGAACGTGGCGCCGGGCATTGCGGGCACCGATGCGGTCAACGTCGACCAGCTGAACGGGGGCCTCGCCGGCGCCCGCCAATACACCGACGTGAAGGTGGCGCCGCTACAGGGCCACATCGACAAGACAGCCAAGGAGGCAAGCGCCGGCACCGCCGGTGCAATGGCGATGGCCCATCTGCCGCAGGCCGTGCTTGCCGGCAAGAGCATGGTGTCCGCCGGCGTGGCGGGCTTCGACGGACAAGCCGCACTGGCGATCGGCGTTTCGAAGCTGTCCGACAACAGCCGATGGATCGTCAAGTTCAGCGGCGCCGCCAATTCGCGCGGCAAGGTCGGCGTTGCCGCCGGCATGGGCTTCCATTGGTAAGCGCTTCGAACTTCAAGGAATCAACATGAACAAGCAAATCGAAAACGCTGCCGTCGCCTTGGCCGTTGCAGCCCTGCTGTCGCTCGCGGCGTGCGGGACGTCGACTGTCAGCAGGAACATTTCGGACAGCGGCCGTGCGCAAAAGGTGGTGTTCCCGGATATCGGGCAGCACGCCTGGCTGAAGGAGGGCACCTTCCCGAACCTGGACAACCTGCGCACCATCGCGCCGGGCATTAGCAAGGACCAGCTTTACGACCTGGTGGGCCGCCCGCACTTTCGCGAGGGTCTGGCCAACGTTCGCGAGTGGGACTACATCTTCAACTTCCGCGTTGCGGGCGGCGTGAAGACCTGCCAGTTCAAGGTGATCTACGACACCGAGCTGCGCGGCCAGGACTTCCACTGGCACCCGGCCGATTGCGCCGCCATGCTGAAGTCGCAACCACCGGCCGCGCAACCGATCGAGCGAGCGGTCGAGAAGCCGATCGAAAAGCCCGTGCCGGTCGCGCGGCAGCGCATCGAGTTGGCGGCCGATGCCCTCTTCGCTTTCGGCCGCTCGGGCCCGGCGGATCTGCGGGCGCAGGGCCGTCGTGATCTCGATGCCCTGGCGGCGAGCCTGCGCGGCTTCACGAAGATCGACACGCTGCGCATCACCGGCCACACCGATCGCCTGGGCTCGACCGCGCTCAACGATCGGCTGTCCCTGGCGCGGGCCATGACTGTGCGCGATCACCTTGTGCGGAATGGTGTTCCCGCGAACGGCATCGAAGTGCGCGGCAGGGGCAAGACCGAACCCAAGGTGCACTGCAACCGCAAGAACCACCAGGCGCTGATCGACTGCCTGGCACCGAACCGGCGCGTCGACATCGAGGTGGTGGGCGAGCGCTGACACGACGCCTCGCGGTGCGATGATGCCGGCACACATTCAACCGGAGTCAGCCAATGCACGTGTCATGCCCCTCGTTCGTCGTTCGCCTTCGCCACGCCGCGGTCTGCTTCTGCGCGATGGCACCGTTTGCCGTCCCGGCCCAGCAGGCATCGATCCCGCCGATGAAAAGCGAGGGCGCGGTGCAGTACGTGTGCGGCGGCATCGGCTCCGACGAATCGACCGTCATGCGCGCCGCGATGAAGGACCACCCGCTCGCGCTGCTGTTTTCGCAAGCCGATGGCGCCTACACCGCCGATGTCGCCGTGACCATCAAGTCCGCAGGCGGTGCCACGGCCTTGGCCATGCGCGCGTCGGGTCCGGTGTGCCTGGTCGATCTGCCGGCCGGCCGCTACACCGTCGAGGCGTCGAGCGAGGGTGTGACCAAGCGCCAGGGCGTCACTGTGGGCGGCGGCTCGAAGACTGCCGGCTTCAGGTTCTAGCGGCTGGCTTTCTGGGGAGTTGGGAGAGGGGCTGCGGGCTGTAAAAGCCTCATGGCGGAGCGCCGTTCCCTTTCGGGTTGGAAGAGAGTGTCCCCCGGCGCCCCGCCACAGCGATGCGTGACAGCCGCCGATTCTGTCGTTTTGCCGGCTGGTAAATCTGATGAATTGTCGCGAAATGCGCGAGACGGTCCTCAAGCCGCCAGCGCGGCCTCGATGTCTCGCGCCAGCGAGGCCGGTGTGTCCAGCGGCGCAAAGCGCCCGATCACGCGGCCGTCCTTGCCGACCAGGAACTTGGTGAAGTTCCACTTGATCGCCGTGCTGCCCAGCAAGCCCGGCGCTTCCCTGGTGAGCCACCGGTACAGCGGCGCGGCATCGGCGCCGTTGACGTCGATCTTCTCCATCATCGGAAAGCTCACGCCGTAGTTCGCTACGCAGAAGGCGCCGATCTCTTCGTTGGTGCCCGGGTCTTGATGGCCGAACTGGTTCGACGGAAAGCCGAGGACAGTCAACCCCTTGTCGGCGTACTTCTCGTGCAGGGACTCCAGCCCTGCGAGCTGCGGCGTGAAGCCGCACTTGCTGGCGGTGTTGACGATCAGCAGCACCCGGCCCTTGTAGTTGGACAGCGGGGCGGCGGTGCCGTCGATCTGCCGGGCTTCGAAGTCGTAGATGCTGTTGAAGGTCATGGCGTGTCCTTGGCTGCAGGCGAGCGCCGATCATCCGCGCCGCCGGGGGTTCGCGCAATTGCCGACCACAGGGCGGCGAGCACGATCAGCGCGCCGCCGATCCAGGTGCGCGCACCCATCGTGCCGGCGCCGAGCGCCACCGACGAGGCACTGGCGAACAGCACTTCCGAAAGCATGATCACCGACGTCGCGCTGGCCGCGAGCCGCGCCGCGCCGTACTGCAGGCAGACGTTGGCCAGCACGAAACCGGTTGCCAGCAGCGCGGCCCAGCCCAGCCAGCCGGATGCCGCGGCCCAGGGCGGCGGGGCGAAGGCGCCGATCGCCGTTCCGCCCAGCGCAGTCAGGCAGGCCAGCACCGCACAGCCGCCGAACATGGCGAGCGCGCGCGATTCACCGGGCGCGGTGCGCAGCCGGCGCAGCAGGATGTTGGTCACCGCAAAGCCGAAGCCGGCCGCAACGCCGAGCCAGTCGGCCTGACTGGCCGGCAGCGGCCAGGCGACCTCGGGCGTCTTGAGCACCACCGCCACGCCCGTCAGCGCCAGGGCGACGCGCGCGAGCGCAGCCGCTGTCGGGCGCTCGCCGAGGAAGGCCCAGGCCAGCACCACGCTCCACAGCGGCATCAGATAGAACAGCAGCACCACGCGCACCACGTCGCCCTGCGTCACCGCCCAGTTGAACCCGACGTTGGTAGCCCCCGCCGCCAGCCCGAGCAGCAGCAGCGAACGCTGCACGGCAAACGCCCGCCAAGCCTGCGGGCGCAGCAAGCACATCGCGGCGAATATCACGGCATAGATGAGGCCGGTG
>JBBJMS010000248.1:0-2759 GCA_037720315.1 Variovorax sp.
TGCAGGCCGCACAGCCGGGCCGCGCGGATGCTTCGGATGGCCAGCAGATCGTTGGAGCAGACCAGCGCGGTCGGGCGTGGCTCGGTGCGCAGGAATTGGATAAGCCCGTCGATAGCGGTCTCCATGAAAGGCACCTCCACCAGCGGCGGCGGCGCGAGCCCGGCCGCGGCCATGCCCTGCAGGAAGCCGCGGCAACGCTGCTGCGCCCGGTCGGACACGGCGAGCGTGCCGCTGACCATGGCGATGCGCCGGTGCCCCAGGTCCACCAGGTGCGAGACCACGTCCGCCACGGCCGCTTCGCTGTCGACGGAGATGCAGGGATGATCGGGGTGGCGGTTGTAAGCCAGCACGTAGGGCACGTTCAGCTGGCGCAATCGGGCCAGGGCCGTCGAGGTGGCTGGGTTGGACACCACCAGGATCAGCCCGTCGACGTTGCCGGCGAGCAGCAGGTTCACCGCGCGCTGCTCTTCGTCGACGCGGTAGCCGGTGGTGACCGGGATGATCGCGTAGCCGCCAGCCATCGCCGCCTTCGCGATGCCCTGCAGGCATTCGGCGAAGGTCGGGTTCAGCAGCGTAGGAAGGATCACGCCGAGCACCCGGCTGCGCTGGGTGCGCAGCGTCCGCGCGCTGGAGTTGGCGACGTAGCCCAATTCGGCCGCTACCCGCAGCACATGCTCGCGGGTGGAAGGCGTTACCTTGTCTGGAAAGTTGAAGACGCGCGAGACCGTGGCCACGGAGACCCCGGCTTGCTGTGCGACGGACTGAATGCTCATGAATTGAAGCGGCTGTAATCGATTACATTGCCGCGGCAGTGTGACGCCGTCATGACATCGACGGACGAGGGCTAACCCTCGACGCCGGTCTTCAACGCGCGAGGCGCATGCGTCGCAGTTCGTCCAGGATCAGGCAGACCGCGCCGATGGTGATGGCGCTATCGGCCACGTTGAAGGCAGGAAAGTGCCGGCCGGACAAATGGAAGTCGAGAAAGTCGACCACGTAGCCGTACAGCACGCGATCGATCACGTTGCCGATCGCGCCGCCGAGGATCGCAGCCATCGCGAACGAAAAGAGCCTTTGGCCGGCGTGCGACTTCAACATCCAGACGATGAACACCGAGGCGGCAATGCCGATTGCGGTGAAGAACCAGCGCTGCCAGCCTGCGGCATCGGCCAGGAACGAGAAGGCCGCACCGGTGTTGTGGGCTCGCACGATGTTGAAGAAGCCGGTGATGAAGGTCGCATCGCCGAGCTGGTAGGCGCCGACGATCAGCGTCTTGGTCCACTGGTCGACGATCACGATCACAAGTGCGAGTGCGAGCCAGCCCCAAATGCCGCCGCTGCGCGACGTTGCGAGTGTCCGGGCGGCGGTCATCAGGCGACGCTCCGTTGTTCGCCGGCGCCGTACAGGTTGCTGGTGCATCGCCCGCAGATCCCCGGATGCGCAGGATCGTGCCCGACGTCGTCGCGCCAGTGCCAGCAGCGCTCGCACTTGGCGGCGGAACTCGCGACCACTTCGGCCGAGAGGTTGTCGCCAGGCCTGAGCGTCACGGCGGAGGTGATGAACACGAACTTCAAGTCGTTCCCGAGCGATGCCAGGAGTGCCTGGTCGTTCGCCGCGGCAGCCAGTGCGAGATTGGCCTGCAGCGATGAGCCGACCTGGCCTGCGGTGCGCACGGTTTCGATTTCCTTGTTGACGCTGTCGCGGATCTCGCGAATGCGCGTCCACTTGGCGAGCAGTGTGTCATCGGGCGTGCCGAGGTCGCTGTACACCTGCGTGAAGATCGACTCGCCGTTGCCGCACAACTTCCAAGCCTCTTCGGCCGTGAAGCTGAGGAAGGGCGCCATCCAGCGCAGCATCGCCTGCGTGATGTGCCAGAGCGCGGTCTGCGCGCTGCGGCGAGCGTGCGAGCCGGGTGCGGTGGTGTAGAGCCGGTCTTTCAGGATGTCGAGGTAGAAGGCACCCAGGTCTTCCGAGCAGTACACCTGCAGCTTCGCGACCACGGGATGGAACTCGTACACCTTGTAGTGCGCGAGCACCTCGGCCTGGAACTGCGCTGCGCGCGAGAGGGCGTAGCGATCGATCTCGAGCAGTTCGCCGAGCGGCACCGCATCTTTGGCGATGTCGAAGTCGCTCGTGTTGGCCAGCAGGAAGCGCAGCGTGTTGCGGATGCGCCGGTAGGCATCGACCACGCGCGCGAGGATCTTGTCGTCACCGGCGATGTCGCCCGAATAGTCGCTGGCCGCCACCCAGAGCCGGATGATCTCGGCGCCGAGCTTGTTGTTGACCTCTTGCGGCTCGATCCCGTTGCCGAGCGACTTGCTCATCTTGCGGCCCTGGCTGTCGACGGTGAAGCCGTGCGTCAGCAGCCCCTTGTACGGTGCGCGGCCTTCGAGTGCACAGGCAATCAGGAGCGACGAGTGGAACCAGCCGCGGTGCTGGTCGTGGCCTTCGAGGTACAGGTCGGCTTCGGGGCCGCTCTCGTGATGGACGTGGGGATGCGTGCCGCGCAGCACATGGAAGAAGGTCGAGCCGGAGTCGAACCAGACCTCCAGGATGTCCGTGCTCTTTGTGTAGTGCGGCGCGTCGGCGGCGCCGAGCATTTCTTCGGCCGTGACACGGCTCCAGGCTTCGATGCCACCCGATTCGACGATCTCGGCCGCGCGGTCGAGGATTTCCATCGTGCGCGGATGCAGCTCGCCCGAATCCTTGTGCAGGAAGAACGGGATCGGCACGCCCCAACTGCGCTGGCGGCTGATGCA
>JBBJMS010000101.1:0-12144 GCA_037720315.1 Variovorax sp.
GGCTCTCCCCCAGGCTGCGCGCACTTCGTGTCGCTTCGCCAACCCCCTCGCTGGGGGCAACACCAGCGGCCCGGCAAAGCCGGTTCCGCGGTGTTCCACGAAAATGCGGCGATCAATATGCCGGGAGAAATCATGAGCGCGGTTTGGATCGAGGACGAAGCGACACCTGCAGGCGCAGCCGCGAAGATCGAGCGCGAGACCCACAAGCTCGAGAAGCGCCTGTGCCGCGAGGTCGGCCGCGCGATCGTCGACTACAACATGATCGAGGACGGCGACAAGGTCATGGTGTGCGTGTCGGGCGGCAAGGACAGCTATGCGCTGCTCGACGTCCTGCTGAAGCTCAGGGCTCGCGCGCCGATCCATTTCGATATCGTCGCGGTCAACCTCGACCAGAAGCAGCCGGGCTTTCCCGAAGAGGTGCTGCCGGCCTACCTGAAGGCGCTCGGCGTGCCCTTCCACATTGAGGAGCAGGACACCTACTCGATCGTCAAGCGCGTCATCCCCGAAGGCAAGACCACCTGCGGCCTGTGCAGCCGGCTGCGCCGCGGCATCCTGTACCGCGTGGCCGATGAGCTGGGCGCAACCAAGGTCGCGCTCGGCCATCACCGCGACGACATCCTGCAGACATTTTTCTTGAACATGTTCTTCGCCGCCAAGCTCAAGTCGATGCCGCCCAAGCTGGTGAGCGACGACGGCCGGCACATCGTGATCCGCCCGCTCGCCTACGTGGCCGAGAAAGACCTGGTGCGCTGGGCGAAGCATCGCGACTTTCCGATCATTCCGTGCACGCTGTGCGGCAGCCAGCAGAACCTGCAGCGCAAGCAGGTCGGCGAAATGCTGCGCGAGTGGGAGCGCAAGCATCCAGGCCGCATCGAGAACATGTTCGGCGCGCTCCAGAGCATCGTGCCGTCGCACCTGCTCGATGCTGCGTCCTACGATTTCAAGGGGCTCAAGACCACCGGCGTGGCCGACGCCGAGGGCGACAAGGCCTTCGACGCGCCGGAGTTCGCGGTGCCCTCTGCGTTGCGGATCGTGCACCTCTGAGGCCCACGGTCCTGCACGAAAGGAGATCTCGATGAAACGCCTGCTGTTCGCTCTTCTGGTTGCCACCAGCCTGGCCGGCTGCGCCACCCGCTGGGTGGTGGACAGCGACGTCAAGAGCTTTTCTGGCATTGCGGCCGTCCCCGCCGGCGCCAGCTACCGCTTCGAGCGCCTGCCCTCGCAACAGGTGAGCGAGCCGCAGCAGCAGCAGCTGGAAGCGATGGCGGGCGCGGCGCTGGAACGCGTCGGCCTGCGCCGCGACGACGCCAACCCGCGCTACAGCGCGCAGATCGGTGCGCGCGTGACGGCCGAGCTGTCGCCGTGGGCCGACCCGTGGCTGTATGGCGGCGGCTGGGGCGGTTGGGGTGGATGGGGTTATGGCGGCGGCTGGTACGGTTCGGCCTTTCCGCCCGCATCGAATCCCTGGTACGACCGCGAGGTGAGCATCGTGCTGCGCGAGCTGCAGTCCAACCGCGTCGTGTACGAGACCAGCGCCCGCAATGAAGGGCCCTACAGCGCGAGCGGTGCGATATTGCCGGTGATGTTCCAGGCGGCGTTGCACGGATTTCCCAATCCCCCTGCAATCGAGCGCCGCGTCGACATCGAGCTTCCGGTAGCGAACCGATAAGTGGAAGCCACCCGACTCATCGCAGTCCGCCACGGCGAAACCGCGTGGAACGTCGACACCCGCATCCAGGGGCAGCTCGACATCGCGCTCAACGACACCGGCTTGTGGCAGGCCCGGCGCGCCGCGCAGGCGCTGCAGGAAGAGGAGATCGTTGCGGTCTACGCCAGCGACCTCTCCCGCGCCTGGCAGACCGCCATCGAAATCGCCAAGCCGCACGGCATCGAAGTGACGCCCGAGCCCGGCCTGCGGGAACGGGCCTTCGGGCTGTTCGAGGGCCGCACCTTCGCCGAGATCGACGCCACGATGCCCCGGGAGGCGCGGCTGTGGCGTACGCGCGACCCCGAATTCACGCCCGAAGGCGGCAAATCGCTGCTCACGTTCCGGGACCGGGTGACGCAGGTCGCTGCCCGGCTCGCGGCCCGGCACCCGGGTGGCCTGGTGCTGATGGTGGCGCACGGGGGCGTAATGGACGTGCTTTACCGCGTCGCCACCGGCCAGGAACTGCAGGCGCCGCGCACCTGGCAGCTGGGCAATGCGGCCATCAACCGGCTGCTTTGGACGCCGCAGGGAATGACGCTCGTCGGTTGGGCCGACATCGCGCATCTGGCCGAAGCGAACGTGCGCGACGAAACATCCGGCTAAATGGCGTGGGAGCGCTCCTGTAGGCGTTCAACCCTATTTAGCTTTAAGTATTCATTTACCCGAAGAACTCGGGCAAAATTGCCTTTCCCTCGATTGCCGCGGTGGATGTCAAGCAATGAATCGCAACCAATTGCGACGAACCGCATTCTTCCCCGACGGTATATGCCTGTTTCCATGACTTTCGAGAGATGGGATGCGGGCGGAGAAATCGGAAGATAGAGTGTGTACGACTAGCGCTTTATTGTTACTTTTTTGCGGAGAATCAGACGCCAAGCGTGATCCGCCAGCTACAGGCCCAAGACATGAATGACGAGAATCCCGATCGCTTGCTGTTGCCGTCGACCCCGACGCACGGCTTCGCGCCCGGGCCGCTCGAACTCCCCTCGACCGGCCTGCGTCCGGCAATCCGCGATGGCGTGCGCGCCTCGGTGCCGATCGCGGTCGGCGCCGAGGCGGCGGCCGAGATTCGGGCACTGGCACGCGAATCCGGCAGCTCGTCGGCGACCGTGCTGCGCGCCGCATGGGCCATTGCCTTGTCGCGCCTGAGCGGGCAGCAGGAGTTCACGATCGGCTGCGCGACGGCGGCTGTGGCGTCGGACGGATTGACCGCGCGACGTGCCGATCTGCGTGGCGACCCGACCGTCGCGGAACTCCTCTTGCGGCTCGATGCACCTGCGACCGATGCCTTCGGCGCAGCGCCGGAGTTCCAGGTCGGGCTGACGCTCGCAAGCGCGGCGCCGCTCGACAGCCATTTTCCGCTCGATCTGGTGCTCGCGCTGCAGGAGCGCGAAGACGGCATCGGCGGCTCGCTGAGCTACGCGGTCGATCTGTTCGACCGCGCTACGGCCGAGCGTTGGGCCGGCTATGTACAGACCCTGCTCGCGGCCATGCCCGGCAAGCCCGGCGAACGCGTCGGCGACCTGCCGATGATCGGGCGTGCCGAGCAGCAGCAGCTCGACGGCTTCAATGCCACCGCACGGAACTACGCCGAAACCCATCTGGTCCACGCGCTGGTCGAGGCGCAGGCGGCGGCTACGCCCGAGGCGACGGCAGTGGTTCTGGGCAGCCAGGCGTTGCGCTACCGCGAACTCGACAGCCGTTCGAATTGCCTGGCCCGTCGCCTGCGCGCCTGCGGCGTCGGCCCCGACGTACCGGTCGCGCTCTATGTCGAGCGCAGCATCGACATGGTGATCGCGCTGCTGGCGGTGCTCAAGGCAGGTGGCGCCTACGTGCCGCTCGACCCGAGCCATCCGGCCGAACGCATCGCGCACGTCCTCGCCGGCGCCGCGCCGCGCGTCGTGCTGACGCAGGCGTCGCTCGCATCGGCCCTGCCGGCGCTGCAGGCCGAAGTCATCGTGCTCGATGCCGAGTCCGCCGATGCCCCGGGAGCCGATGGGGCGTCCGACGCGGCGCTCGGGCCTTCGGTGCCGGCGCTGGCACCGCACCACCTCGCCTACGTGATCTACACCTCGGGGTCGACCGGCGAGCCCAAGGGCGTGGCCATGCACCACGGTGCATTGGCCAACCTGTTGCTCTGGCAGCGCGACAACCCGCCGGTGACGGCCCCGCAGCGCACGCTGCAGTTCGCCGCCCTCGGCTTCGACGTGGCGTTCCAGGAAATCTTTGCCACGCTGTCCACCGGCGGCACGCTGGTTCTGATCGACGAGCGCGTGCGCCGCGACCCGCAGGCGCTGGTGCAGGCGATGCGCGAGCAGCAGGTGCAGCGCCTCTTCCTGCCTTTCGTCGCGCTGCAGAACCTGGCCGAGTACATCGCCGCCTCCGGTGAGGCGCTGCCAGCGCTGCAGGACGTGATGACCGCCGGCGAGCAACTGCATGCCAGCGCCGCCGTGCGCGCCATGTTCCGGCGCATGCCCGCCTGCCGGCTGCACAACCAGTACGGCCCGACCGAAAGCCACGTCGTGACCGCGCTGCAGCTGCCGCCGGACCCGCAACACTGGCCGGCGCTTCCTTCCATCGGCCGCCCGATCGCGAACAACCGCATCCATGTGCTCGATGCGCGCGGACGCCCGGCACCGATCGGCGTGGCCGGCGAGATCCACATCGGCGGCGCCGGCGTGGCGCGCGGCTACCTCAACCGGCCCGAACTGAGCGCCGAGCGCTTCGTCGCCGACCCGTTCAGCGCCAACCCGGATGCCCGTCTCTACCAGACCGGCGACATCGGGCGCTGGCGCGACGATGGCGAGCTCGACTACATCGGCCGCAACGACAACCAGGTGAAGGTGCGCGGCTACCGGGTCGAGCTCGGTGAAGTCGAAAGCGCCCTGCTCGGCCATGCCGCGGTGCGCGAGGCAGCAGTGCTCGCACGCCAGGACGGAGGCGGCGATGCGCGGCTGGTCGCCTACGTCACCCGCACCGACGGCGCGCCGCACGCCGATGACCTCCGCGCGCATCTGAAAGCCCTGCTGCCGCCGTACATGGTGCCGGTGCTGTTCGTGGTGCTCGACGCGATGCCGCTGTCGCCAAACGGCAAGGTCGACCGCCGCGCGCTGCCCGAGCCGGCGATCCAACGGCCCGAGATGGCGCAGCCCTACGAAGAAGGCCGCACCGATGCGGAACGCCGCGTCTGCGCCGCATTCGCCCATGTGCTCGGCATCGACCGCGCCGGCCGCGCCGACAACTTTTTCGACTTGGGCGGCGACTCGCTGCGGGTACTGAAGGTGCTGGCCGAACTGCAGACCGGCAGCGAACGGCGGCTGTCGACCAACCTGTTCTTCCAGGACCCGACGCCAGCCGCCATTGCGCGCGCGATCGACGGCAGCGCGCCGACGCACGCGCCTGCCGCCAGGCCGGACCCGTTGCGCACCGGCGCCCGGCACGAGGAGCCGATCGCGCTGGTGGGCATGGCGGCGCGTCTGCCCGGAGCAGAAGACACAGAGCAGTTTTGGTCCAATTTGTGCGCCGGTCGCGAGTCGATCAGCTTCTTCGACGACGCCACGCTCGATGCCGGCGTGAGCGCCGCCCTGCGCGCCGACCCCGGCTATGTGCGCGCACGCGGCGTGCTAGACGGCGCCGAATATTTCGATGCCGCGTTCTTCGGCATCAACCCGAAAGAGGCGATGTTGATGGACCCGCAGCAGCGCGTGTTCCTCGAGCTTTGCTGGGAGTGCATGGAGCGTGCGGGCTACGCGCCGGACCAGCAGCAGCGCCCGGTCGGCATCTACGCCGGCATGCACAACGCCACCTACTTCCAGCGCCACGTCATGCCGCGCGGCGACCTGATCGAAGCGGTCGGCGAGTTCGCCGTGATGCTCGGCAACGAGAAGGACTACCTCGCGACGCGCGTGGCGAACCGGCTCAACCTGACCGGCCCGGCCATCAGCCTCAACACCGCGTGCTCGACATCGCTGGTCGCCACGGCCCAGGCCTTCCATGCGCTGCGCTCCGGCCAGTGCGACATGGCGCTGGCCGGCGGCATCGCCATCACCTGCCCGCCGAAGAGCGGCTACCTGCACCAGGAGGGCGCGATGCTGTCGCCCGACGGCCACACGCGCAGCTTCGATGCCGGCGCACAGGGCACGGTGTTCAGCGACGGCGCCGGCGTGGTGCTGTTCAAGCGGCTGTCCGATGCGCTGGCCGATGGCGACACCGTGTACGCGGTGCTGCGCGGCGTGGCCGTCAACAACGACGGCGGCGCCAAGGCCAGCTTCACTGCGCCCAGCATCGACGGGCAGGCGGCCGTGGTGTCGGCGGCACTGGCCTCGGCCGGCGTCGACGCGCGCAGCATTTCGTATGTGGAGGCGCACGGCACCGCCACGCCGATGGGCGACCCGGTCGAAGTGGCCGCGCGCGCCCGCAGCTACGCCACCCACACCGCCGACCTTGGCTTCTGCGCCATCGGGTCGGTCAAGAGCAACGTCGGCCACGCGCTCATGGCGGCCGGCACAGCCGGGCTGATCAAGACCGCGCTCGCGCTGCACGAGGAACGCTTGCCGGCGTCGCTGCATTTCGATGCGGCCAATCCGGCCATCGAGTTCGAACGCACGCCGTTCCGCGTCAACGACCGGCTCACGCCATGGCCCCGGCGCGACGATGCGCCGCGGCGCGCGGGCGTCAGCTCGTTCGGCGTCGGCGGCACCAATGCGCATGCGATCCTCGAAGAAGCGCCGCTGTCCTTGCCGTCCGAACCGGTCGCAGGCCCGCAGTTGCTGGTGATTTCGGCACGCACGCCGGCTGCGCTCGCCAGCGCCGCCACACGGTTGGCCGACCACTTCGACAGCCATCCGGAGACCCATCTCGGCGACGCGGCGCACACGCTGATCGTCGGGCGAAAGGCTTTTGCACACCGCGCCTGCGTCGTGGCTGAAAGCGCCGCCGAGGCCGCCGCCGCGTTGCGCACCGACGGATCGCCGCGCATGGCAACGGGCGCGCTCCCATCGCGTGGCCACGATCTGGTGCTGATGTTCCCGGGCCAGGGCGCGCAGTACGCCGGCATGGGCCGCACGCTGTACGTGCACGACGAGGCTTTCCGCGCCGCAATGGACGAATGCTTCGGGGCCTTCGACGGCGTGCTGCAGTTCAGCCTGCGCGAACGCTTGTTCTCGTCCGACGCCGATGCCCTGGCGCCGACCTCCGTGACGCAGCCGGCGACCTTCGCGCTCGAATACGCACTGGCACGCAGGGCGCTCGCGCACGGCCTGCGCCCGGCCGCGATGATCGGCCACAGCATCGGCGAATTTGCCGCGGCGGTGATCGCCGGCGTCATGCAGCTGGACAGCGCCGCGCGCCTGGTTGCGCAGCGCGGCGCCCTCATGCAGGCACTGCCGGCCGGCAGCATGCTGTCGGTGCGGCTCGGCGCCGATGCGCTCGCGCCGTACCTGGCAGGCGATGTGTCCCTTGCGGCCGAGAACGGCCCGAGCGCTTGCGTGGCCGCGGGACCGGCGGCGCAGATTGCGCAGCTGCAGCAGAAGCTCGAAACCGACGGCATCGCCGCGCGCCTGCTCCAGACTTCGCATGCCTTTCACTCCGCGATGATGTCGCCGGCCGTGCAGCCTTTCGAAGCGGCGGTACGCGCAACGTCGCTCGCCGCGCCGCGGTTGCCGATCATCTCCACGCTGACCGGGCGCCTGCTGAGCGACGCCGAAGCGACCGACCCGGCCTACTGGTCGCGGCACCTGCGCGAGACGGTGCGCTTTTCTCCCGCCGTGCGCTGCGCTCTGGCGCAGTTCGCGCAGCCGCTGTTTGTCGAACTCGGCCCGCGCAACACGCTCGCCACGCTGGTTCGTCAGCATGCGGTGCACGGCCAGCCGGCACCGGCCGCGCATGCCGTGCTCGGCGCCGATGCAGCCGACGAGCTGATTGCCTGGCGCCTGGCCGCCGGGCGGCTGTGGACGCTGGGCGTCGACATCGACCTGGCCTCGCTCGACGGCCGTGCCCGCAAGCGCCGGCTGCGCCTGCCGACCTACCCGTTCGAGCGCAAGCGCTACTGGATCGACATTGCCGCGCCTTCCGCGCCGCTGCCTTCTGCTTCCCTCTCTTCTCCCCTCTCTACAGATACGACGTCGGAGACGACCATGTCCCTTGCCCCTTCCGCTGCCCCTCTTCCTTTGGCTGCGCGCCGCACGCTGCTCCATGCCAAGGTCCGTGAACTCTTCGAAGACATCTCCGGCATGCCCACGGCCGAGGCCGACGGCGCCACGCCCTTTATCGACCAGGGCCTCGACTCGCTGGTTCTCACGCAGGCGGCACTGCAGGTCAAGAAGCACTTCAAGATCAACATCACCTTTCGCCAGCTGATGGAGAGCTGCCGCAGCTTCGACCTGCTGGTGGACCATATCGACAAGACATTGCCGCAGGAGCCGATGGCCGCTGCCGCAGTTGCTGGCGTTGCCGCACCTGTCGCGCAGCCGCAGATCGCGCCCGCGATGGCTGCAGTCCGTGCCATGCCGGCGCCGGAGGGTTCGGTGCTGCAGCAGGTGATTGCCCAACAGATGCAGCTGATGCAGCACCAGCTCGCACTGCTGGCCGGCAACGCACCGGCGGCAACGGCAGCCGCCGCGGTGCCGATCGCAGCGGCGACTGCGCCCGCCAGCGCATTGCCAGCGGAAGCAGCCGCCGCGCCGGTTTCCTACGACGTGAAGAAGGCGTTCGGCGCCATTGCCCGCATCCACACGCAAAACCGCGAGATCACCGGCCGGCAGCAGGCGCGGCTCGATGCGTTCGTGCGCCGCTACGTCGAGCGCACCCGCAAAAGCAAGGATTTCACCGCGCGCAACCGGTCGCACATGGCCGACCCGCGGGTGGTCAACGGCTTCCGGCCGATCACGAAAGAGATCACCTACCAGATCGTCGTCGACCGCTCCAAGGGCTCGCGGCTGTGGGACATCGACGGCAACGAATACGTCGACACACTCAACGGCTTCGGCATGAACATGTTCGGCTGGCAGCCCGACTTCATCAACGATGCCGTGCGCAAGCAGCTCGACATCGGCTATGAGATCGGCCCGCAGCATCCGCTCGCGGCCGAGGTGACCGAGCGCATCTGCGACCTCACCGGCTTCGACCGCGCCGCGCTGTGCAACACCGGCTCCGAGGCGGTGATGGCTGCGATCCGCATCGCCCGCACGAGCACGGGCCGCAGCACGGTGGTGCTCTTCGCCGGCTCGTACCACGGCACTTTCGACGAGGTGCTGGTGCGCGCCGGCCGAGGCGCCCGCGGCATATCGGCCGCGCCGGGCGTGATGAGCGGCATGTTCGGCGACGTGCGCGTACTCGACTACGGCACGCCGGAGGCGCTGGCCTACATCCGCGAGAACGCCGCCGAGCTGGCCGCCGTTCTGATCGAGCCGGTGCAGAGCCGCCGGCCCGACTTCCAGCCCAAGGAATTCCTGCAGGAAGTGCGCGCCATCACCGAACGCAGCGGCACCTGCATGATCTTCGACGAGGTCATCACCGGCTTCCGATCGCACATCGGCGGCGCGCAGGCGCTGTTCGGCATCCGCGGCGACCTGGCCACCTACGG
The DNA here is from genome assembly GCA_037720315.1 of Variovorax sp. Taxonomy (GTDB): domain Bacteria; phylum Pseudomonadota; class Gammaproteobacteria; order Burkholderiales; family Burkholderiaceae_C; genus Variovorax. The sequence goes on from JBBJMS010000101.1 coordinate 9,291, forward strand.
CAAGGTGATCGGCGGCGGCTTGCCGATCGGCGCGGTGGCCGGCAAGCGCGCGTTCATGGATGCGCTCGACGGCGGCGCCTGGGACTACGGCGACGACTCCATCCCGACGGTCGGCGTCACCTATTTCGCCGGCACCTTCGTGCGGCACCCACTCGCGCTCGCGGCGGCGAAGGCATCGCTGGACCACCTCAAGCAGTCGGGCAACGCCCTGCAGACGCAGCTGAACCTGCACACCGCGGCCATGGCCGACGAACTCACCGCGTTTTGCCGGGAGGTCGGCGCGCCGATCGAGATCCGCTATTTCGCGTCGCTCTGGCGAGTGAGCTGGCAGGACGACCATCCGCTGCAGGACCTGCTCTTCGCCATGATGCGCAGCCGCGGCGTGCACATCCTGGATAACTTTCCGTGCTTCATGACCACCGCGCACACGCGTGACGACATCGCGACCATCAAGTCGGCTTTCAAGGAAGCCGTGGCCGAAATGCAGGAGGCCGGATTCCTGCCCGGAAGTGCGCCGTCGGCGCGCAGCTTCGACGCCGCCAATCCGCCAGTGCCGACCGCCCGGCTCGGACGCGACAAGGACGGGCAGCCAGCTTGGTTCGTTCCCGACCCATCCGCACAAGGCAAGTACGTGAAGCTTCAAGCATGAGCCAATTCGACATCGAATCCACCGCTGCCGTCGCCGCCGAAGCCGACTTCGATCCGTTCGCCGCCGGCCTGATCGAGCAGACGCTGCCGAGCACCGAGCCGCAGCGCGAGGTCTGGCTTGCCGATCAGCTGGGGGCGCAGGCTTCGCTCGCGTACAGCGAGTCGCTGACGCTGCGGCTGCAAGGCGCCGTCGACACGCAGGCAATCGCCGCGGCCTTCAGCGCGCTGGTGGCGCGCCATCAATCGCTGCGCTCGACGTTTTCGGCCGATGGCAGCCTGCTGCTGGTCGGCGAAGCGGCGCCGATCGACCTCGCGCTGCGCGACCTGAGCCCGCTCGACGAAGCGACGCAGGCGCGCACGCTGGCGCAGGAATGCGCGGCCGCGGTGCGCGAACCCTTCGTGCTCGAACGCGGGCCGCTGCTGCGCGCGACGCTCTACCGGCTTTCGCCGGACGCGCACTGCCTCGTGATGACTGCGCACCATGCCGTGTGCGACGGCTGGTCGTGGGGTGTAATCGCCGACGAACTCGGCCAGCTCTATGCCGAACAGATCGGCGCCGGCCCGGCGCTCGACCCCGCACCGCGCTATGCCGACTACCAGGCCTGGGAAAGTGCCGAAGCAGCCGGCCCGGCGATGCAGTCGCATGTCGACTACTGGCTGAAGCAGTTCGCCGGCAGCAGCCTTCCGGTGCTCGAACTGCCGCTCGATCGCCCGCGTCCCGCGGTGCGGACCTTCGCCTCGCAGCGCATCGACCACCTGCTCGACAGCAACCTGCTCGACGGCTTGCGCAAGACCGGTGCCGGAGTCGGCGCCAGCCTGTATGCCGTGTTGTTCAGCGGCTTCGCAGCGTTGCTGCATCGATTGACCGCGCAAGAAGACCTGGTCGTCGGCATCGCCGCTGCCGGCCAGCTGGCGAGCAACATGCCGCGGCTGGTGGGCCATTGCGTCAACTTGCTGCCATTGCGGGTCGCGGTGGATGCGGCGCTGCCCTTCGAGGCCCTCATCCGCCAGTCGAGCGGCCTGCTGCTCGACGGCGTGGAGCACCAGAACCTGGCCTACGGCGCGCTGCTGCGCAAACTGCCGATGGCGCGCGACGCGAGCCGGCTGCCGCTGGTGAGCGTGCTGTTCAACGTCGACCGCGACGCGGCGCCGGGCCGTGGCACCTTTCCCGGCATCGACGCTGCGCAAGGCAGCGTTGCGCGGGCCTTCGAGAACTTCGAGCTGTTCGTGAACATCGTGCCGGCCGCGGGCGGCATGCAGGTCGAGCTTCAGTACAACACCGACCTTTTCGATCACGCGACCATCGAGCGATGGCTGCGCATCTACGAAACCCTGCTGCGCGCCGCGGCGGCCGATCCGGCGCTCGCCGTCGGCAGGCTCGAACTGCGGGGCGCCGAAGACGCGCACGCGTTGCGCGCCTTGCGGCCGGCAGCGACCGCGCCGGTCGGCGCACGGCTCATGCACGCCGCCTTCGCGCCCAGGCAACGGCCGAGCCGGACCGCGCGGCGCTACGCTGCGCCAACGAGGTGTTGAGCTACGGCGAGCTCGATGCGCTGTCCAATCGCCTCGCCCGCGCGCTGCGTGCGCGCGGCGTCGGTCGCGGCCAGCGGGTCGGGTGTGCCTGCCGCGCGATGCCGAAATGATGGTGGCGCTGCTTGCGGTGCTGAAGACGGGTGCCGCCTACGTGCCGCTCGACCCCGACTTTCCGCAGGCTCGGCTGGACTACTACGCCGAGGATGCCGCGCTCGCCTTGCTGCTGACGCGCTCCACGGTGCAGGCCGCGCCGCGCGGCTGGCGTGCCGATGCGCCCGACCGCGTGCTCGCGCTCGATGCCGACACCGCCTGGCGCAGCGAATCGGCGGCGGCGCTTGAGCAAACCTGCTCGATGCCCGCGCCGAAGACCCGGCCTATGTGATCTACACCTCCGGCTCGACCGGCAAGCCCAAGGGCGTTGCCGTGCCGCACGGCGCCGTGGCGAACTTTCTGCAAAGCATGCAGCGCGAGCCGGGCATCGCGGCCAGCGACAAGCTGGTCGCCGTGACCACGCTGTCGTTCGACATCGCAGTGCTCGAACTGATGCTGCCGCTCACCGTCGGGGCCGAGGTGATCGTCGCATCGCGCGACGTCGCGATGAACGGCGGCGCGCTCGGCGATCTGCTCACTCACAGCCGGGCCACGGTGATGCAGGCGACGCCCGGCATGTGGC
>JBBJMS010000102.1:0-12143 GCA_037720315.1 Variovorax sp.
ATGCGAGCACGCTGCGCGAGTGGATCGCGGCGAGCGGCACTGCGCACATCGATGACCCGAGCAATGCCGATGCGCGCTACACGCGCAATCGGATTCGTCAGCAGGTACTGCCGGCGCTTGCCACGGCGCTGCCGCAGTTTCGCGAGACCTTTGCACGAACTGCGCGAAACGCGGCCAAGGCCTCCACGCTGCTGTCCGAGATTGCTGCTTTGGACATGGCACAAGCCGGATCGCCGCCGGCACTGGCCGCACTGCGAATGCTCCCGCGCGAGCGGCTGGCCAATGCCTTGCGCCACTGGCTCCGGCGCGACCATGGCGCGGTGCCGAGCGAGGCGCAGCTTGCCCAGTTGGTCGACCAGATCGAGGCCTGCAGCACGCGGGGGCATGGCATCCGCCTGAAGGTTGCCGACGGCCGTGTCGAACGCGAGGGCGACGTCCTGCGTTGGTACAATTCCCCGCCTTCGCAGTAGCCCGACGATCTCTTTCTCGGCAGCGCTCGCAGGGTCGCGCAACATCGATTGCGGTGTCCGAATTTTTCTTCCTGATTTCACTCATGGCATTGATCGTTCATAAATACGGCGGCACGTCGATGGGCTCGACCGAGCGCATCAAGAACGTCGCCAGGCGCGTCGCCAAGTGGGCACGCGCCGGCCACCAGATGGTGGTGGTTCCAAGCGCCATGAGCGGCGAGACCAACCGGCTGCTCGGCCTTGCAAAAGAACTGGCGCAAAGCCAGCCTGGCACCAGCCACGACCGCGAACTCGACATGCTCGCCTCCACCGGCGAGCAGGCTTCGTCGGCGCTGCTGGCCATCGCGCTGCAAGCCGAGGGCATGCAGGCGGTCAGCTATGCAGGGTGGCAGGTGCAGGTTCGCACCGACAGCGCGTTCACCAAGGCCCGCATCGAGAGCATCGACGATGCGCGCGTGCGCGCCGACCTCGACGCCGGTCGCGTGGTCGTCATCACAGGATTCCAGGGCGTGGACGACGCGGGCAACATCACGACGCTCGGCCGGGGCGGCAGCGATACATCGGCCGTGGCCATCGCTGCGGCGATGAAGGCGCACGAATGCCTCATCTACACCGATGTCGATGGTGTCTACACCACCGACCCCCGCGTCGAGCCCGATGCCCGGCGGCTGGCGACGGTGAGTTTCGAGGAAATGCTCGAGATGGCAAGCCTCGGGTCCAAGGTGCTGCAGATTCGCTCGGTCGAATTCGCGGGCAAATACAGGGTTCCGCTGCGGGTGCTTTCGAGCTTCACGCCGTGGGACATCGATATCCAGGAAGAAGCCGCGTCCGGCACCCTGATCACCTTTGAGGAAGACGAAAAAATGGAACAAGCCGTCGTATCCGGCATCGCGTTCAATCGCGACGAAGCAAAAATCTCCGTACTCGGCGTGCCCGACAAGCCAGGCATCGCGTATCACATCCTCGGCGCCATCGCGGACGCCAACATCGAGGTCGACGTGATCATCCAGAACCTGAGCAAGGATGGGCGCACCGACTTCAGCTTTACGGTGCACCGCAACGACTATGCAAGGGCGGTCGATCTGCTCAAGGCCAAGGTTCTACCCACGCTCGGCGCGGCCGACATCGTCGGCGACACCAAGATCTGCAAGGTCAGCATCGTCGGCATCGGAATGCGCAGCCATGTGGGCGTGGCCAGCAACATGTTTCGCGTGCTGAGCGAGGAGGGCATCAACATCCAGATGATCTCGACCAGCGAGATCAAGACCTCGGTGGTGATCGACGAAAAGTACATGGAGCTTGCGGTGCGCGCGCTCCACAAAGCCTTCGATCTCGATCAGCCCGCCGCCTAAGCTGGCATAATCGCCGCTCCAGGAACTGTGACCGAGTGGCCGAAGGTGCTCCCCTGCTAAGGGAGTATGGGGTGTAGAGCCTCATCGAGGGTTCGAATCCCTCCGGTTCCGCCAATATTGGATTTCGCCCGTTTACCACGTCATCACGCGCATGTTTTCCGGTTGGGCTACAGCTTGCACGATCTCCGCGCCCCTAGCGCTGCTGAGACGGTGCGGGCGCCGGGAATCTGCATGAAGCGCGGTTTTCTGCGCACTGCGGGCCGTGCGCTCATTGGCGCACTGCTGTTCGCGCAGATGGCGATCGCTGCGTACGCGTGCCCTGGGCTTGCGCCCGAATTGGCCGCTGAGATGCACTTGAGTCTGAATACTGCGTCGGTGCAGACCGCTGACGCTGCGGCAGTGGCCGATTGCAGCGACATGGCGGGGAGCATGGACCCCTCATCTCCCAATCTCTGCGCCGAGCATTGCCGCTATGGCCAGCAGAGCGACCTGGCGCCGACACTCGCGGTGCCCGCAGTCATCCTGACGACGCTAAACATCACGCCCTACGCGGCGGATGTCGCGCAGCGGCCGCTCAGGACAGCGATCGTTACAAGTGCACTGACGTCGGCGGATCCTCCGCACGCCATCCTGCACTGCTGCTCCAGAACCTGAATCTCTCCAGCGATGCTGCGCTGACGACCTTTGGTCGCTCGGCGCGGGTTGCTCTCGCCTGCACCTTCGAAAGCAGTCGCCGTGCAGGGCGAGCTCGACATCGAGTCTTGTGTCGTTCTTCGGAGATTTCATGCCCGTACTTTCATTGCCATCTGCGCTGCCGCATGGGCAGCTTTGCCGTTCAACGATAGCGACACTGCTGGGGCTGGCCTTTGGGGCGTCGATCGCAAATGCGCAGCCCTCGCTGACGCTGGATAGCGCGCTGCAAATCGCCCAACAGCGTTCGCGCCAGCTCAGCGCACAGGATTACGCCGCGTCGGCGTCGCGCGATATGGCCGTTGCGGCTGGGCAATTGCCCGATCCGACCCTCAAAGCCGGAATCGTCGATCTTCCGGTGAACGGTCCGGACCGCTTTAGCCTAACCCGCGACTTCATGACCATGCGCTCCATCGGTGTGATGCAGGAGTTCACGCGCTCAGACAAGCGCGAGGCCCGCTCCGCGCGCTTCCAGCGCGAAGCCGAGGTCGCCGAGGCAGGACGCGCCGTCGCGCTCGCCAACTTGCAGCGTGACACCGCGGCTGCATGGCTGGAGCGTCACTATCAGGAGCGCGTGCGCGCAGTTCTCGTCACCCAACGTGACGAAGCCGCGCTGCAAGTGGAGGGCGCCGATGTGGCTTACCGCGGTGCTCGCGGCTCGCAGGCCGATGTGTTTGCCGCCCGTTCCCAGGCAGCCGTGATTGAAGACCGCATCCTGCTGTCGGACAGGCAGATCGCAACCGCCTCAACGAAGCTTGCACGCTGGGTTGGAGAAGCCGCCAAGTTGGAGCTGGGCCTGACCCCGAACCTCGCGACCCTTCCACTCGACGCAAGCCGCCTGGAGGTCGAGATCGCCGAGCACCCGCAGATCGCGATGTTGACCAGACAAGAGGAGTTCGCGCGCGCCGAGGCCGAGGTTGCGCGAAGCAACAAGCGCTCCGATTGGAGCGTCGAGTTGATGTATAGCCAGCGCGGCCCTTCCTACTCCAACATGGTTTCGCTCAATGTCTCCATCCCGCTGCAGGTCGACCCGGCGAATCGGCAGAACCGCGAACTGGCGGCCAAGCTGGCCCTGGCGGACCAGGTTCACGACCAGCGCGAAGAGGCCGTTCGGGAGCGTCTCGCGCAGGTGCGCAGTTGGTTGCAGGAGTGGCAGAACAACCGGGACCGCCTGATGCACTACGACAGCCGGTTGGTTCCTCTTGCGGCAGAGCGCACGCGCGCCGCTATGGCGTCCTACCGGGGAGGCGGCTTGCTGGGTGATGTTCTCGAGGCCCGTCGCATGGAGCTCGACACCCGTCTGGAACGGCTTCGCCTCGAAATGGAAACCGCCAGCCTCTGGGCGCAACTCAGCTATTTGGTTCCCATCGAAGGTCGGGCGGCTTTTCCGGGCGCGTCGTCCCCAGTCAAGGAGAAATGAAATGAAGCTCAAACTATTCCTGATCGGCCTGATCGCAGTTGGCGTTCTCGGCGCCGCCGGCTTCGGCCTGTACACCCTGGGTATGCAGCGTGGCGGCGTCATGGCGGGTTCCACCGCCACACGCGAGGGCACAGCGGCTGCATCCACGCCGTCGGCGACGGAGGCTGCCAACGAGAACGGCGAAGACGCCACACGGCGGCACATGGCCGCGGGCATCAAGGCCGGCGATACCGAACCCGCCAACGGCAAGAAGATCCTCTACTACCACGACCCCATGGTGCCGGCGAACAGTCGACCGGCCTGCCAAGTCGCCCTTCATGGACATGATGCTGTCGCCGGTCTATGCCGGTGCAGACGGGGACCAGAACAACGTGACCGTGAGCCCGCGCATCCAGCAGAACCTGGGTGTGCGCACTGCGGTGGTGTCCGAAGGCATGCTGTCCCCCCAGGTCAGCGCAGTCGGCAGTATCGCGTTCAACGAGCGCGACCAGGTCATCGTGCAGGCACGGGCGACCGGCTTTCTCGAACGTTTGCATGTGCGCGCAACCCTCGACCGCGTGGCCAAGGGACAGGCGCTTGCCGAACTCTACGTTCCCGACTGGATCGCAGCGCAGGAGGAGTTCCTTTCGGTCCAGCGGATGCGGGGAACCGATCTCGATTCGCTTGTCGACGGTGCCCGCCAGCGCATGCGGCAGGTCGGCATGAGCGAGGCACAGATCGAACTCGTGGCCCGCAGCGGCAGGACGCAGCCTCGCATCACGTTGTTCGCACCGATCGGCGGCGTCGTCACCGAACTGGCGGTGCGTGAAGGCATGACCGTGATGTCGGGCACCACGCTGTTTCGCATCAATGGGCTCTCCACGGTCTGGGCGAATGCGGAGGTGCCCGAGAGTCAGTCGGCCCTGCTTCGGCCGGGGGCGAAGGTGCAGGCCAGGAGCCCGGCCGCTCCTGGCGAAACCTTCGAGGGCAGGGTGCAGGCCATCCTCCCCGACGTGAGCCCTACAACGCGCACCTTGAAGGCGCGTCTGGAACTCGCGAACCCGGGCGGAAGGCTGGTGCCGGGCATGTTCGTTTCGATGCAGTTCATGGACATGCGGGTCGACAAGATGCTGCTGGTCCCGACCGAGGCTGTCATTCAGACGGGCAGGCGAGCAGTCGTCATGTTGGCCGAGGAGAACGGCCGATTCCGCCCGGTGGATGTAGAGATCGGCATCGAGAGCGGCGGGCAGACCGAGATCAGGCGCGGGCTGCAGGCTGGCCAGCGCGTCGTCGTGTCCTCGCAGTTCCTGATCGATTCCGAGGCCAGCCTGAGGGGCGTCGAGGCGCGGCTGAACGGCGTGCCGGCCGCTGCTGCGGCCGCGCCTTCTGCGGCCGCAGCCGCCAACGCGCAGAAGCATTTGGGCGAGGCCAAGGTCGACTCCATCGGCCAGGGCGCAATGACTTTGTCGCACGGCCCCATCCCAACCATCAAGTGGGGTCCGATGACGATGGACTTCAAGCTGCCGTCCAGCGGTGCGCCGCGCAATGTCGAAGTCGGCGATCGCGTGACCTTTGAGTTCTTCATCGACGCGGATGACCTGCCGCAGCTCATCACAGTGAAACCGATGGCGCCCGAGCCCAAGGCAGCTGCGGGTGCCCCGGCGGCAAGCAAGCAATGATCGCCAAACTCATACTCTGGTCGATCTCGAACCGCTTCCTCGTGCTGCTGGCGACGCTGATGATCAGCGCCTGGGGGCTGTATTCGGTTTCGAGGACGCCGCTCGACGCACTGCCGGACCTTTCCGACGTGCAGGTCATCATCCGCACCACCTACCCGGGGCAGGCGCCGCGCATCGTCGAGAACCAGATCACTTATCCGCTGACCACGACGATGTTGTCGGTGCCTGGCGCAAAGACGGTGCGCGGGTATTCGTTCTTCGGCGATTCTTTCGTGTACGTGCTGTTCGAGGACGGCACCGATCTTTATTGGGCGCGCTCGCGCGTGCTCGAATATTTGAATCAGGTGCAGTCGCGTTTGCCCGCCAGTGCCAAGGCCACGCTTGGCCCCGACGCTACAGGGGTAGGCTGGATCTACCAGTACGCGCTGGTCGACCGCAGCGGCACGCAGGACGCTTCGCAACTGCGCGCGCTGCAGGACTGGTTCTTGAAGTACGAGCTGAAGACCGTGCCCAACGTTGCCGAGGTGGCTTCCGTGGGCGGCATGGTGCGCCAGTACCAGATCGTGCTCGACCCCGACAAGCTCGCCGCCTACCGGATTCCGCACACGAAGGTGGTCGAGGCGATCCAGAAGGCCAACCAGGAGAGCGGCGGATCTGTGCTCGAACTGGGGGAGGCCGAATACATGGTGCGCGCCTCGGGCTATCTGCAAAGCCTGGATGATTTTCGCAAGGTGCCGCTCACGACCAGCGAGGCCGGCGTGTCGGTGCGCCTCGGCGACGTGGCCCGCATCCAACTCGGCCCCGAGATGCGGCGCGGCATCGGCGAACTCGACGGCGAAGGCGAGACGACGGGCGGCGTGATCGTGATGCGCTCGGGCAAGAACGCGCTCGAGACCATTGCCGCGGTGAAGGAAAAGCTCAAGACCCTGCAGGCCAGCCTGCCCCGGGGCGTGGAGATAGTGCCGACCTACGACCGGTCGAGCCTGATCGAGCGCGCGGTGAAGAACCTCGGCTTCAAGCTGCTCGAAGAGTTCATCGTCGTCGCGGTGGTCTGCTTCATCTTCCTTTTCCACCTGCGCTCTGCGTTCGTTGCGATCGTTTCGCTGCCGATCGGCATATTGGCTGCGTTCATCGTGATGCACTACCAGGGCGTCAACGCCAACATCATGTCGCTCGGAGGCATCGCGATCGCCATCGGCGCGATGGTCGATGCAGCGGTCGTGATGATCGAGAACGCCCACAAGCACATCGAGAAGTGGAACCATGAACATCCGGGCGAGACGCTGCGCGGCGAGCCTCACTGGCGGGTGATTGGCGCCTCGGCCGCCGAAGTCGGGCCGGCGCTGTTCTTCTCGCTGCTCATCATCACGCTGTCCTTCATTCCGGTGTTCACGCTCGAGGCGCAGGAAGGGCGGCTGTTCTCGCCGCTTGCGTTCACCAAGACCTATGCGATGGCGGCGGCGGCAGGACTTTCCGTGACGTTGATCCCCGTGCTGATGGGCTACCTGATCCGCGGCAGGATTCCCGACGAGAAGACCAATCCGTTGAACCGCCTGCTCATCGCGGTCTACCGGCCGCTGCTGGACGCGGTGCTGCGCTGGCCGAAGATGACGCTCGTGGGCGCGGCGGTCGTGCTGGTGCTGAGCCTTTGGCCTTTGCAGCACATCGGCGGCGAATTCATGCCGCGGCTGGACGAAGGCGACCTGCTGTACATGCCTTCGGCGCTGCCGGGAATTTCGGCCGGCAAGGCGGGCCAGCTGTTGCAGCAGACCGACCGGCTGATCAAGACGCTGCCCGAGGTGGCCAGCGTCTACGGCAAGGCCGGGCGAGCGGAGACGGCCACCGATCCGGCACCGATGGAGATGTTCGAGACCACCATCCAGTTCAAGCCCCAGGACGAGTGGCGCGCCGGCATGACCCAGGAGAAGCTGATCGAGGAACTCGACCGCATCGTCAAGGTGCCGGGCCTCACCAACATCTGGGTGCCCCCGATCCGAAACCGCATCGACATGCTGGCCACCGGCATCAAGAGCCCGGTGGGGGTCAAGGTGGCAGGCACCGACCTCGCGACGATCGACCGGCTCGCGGGCGAGATCGAGCGGGCGATCAAGGACGTGCCGGGTGTATCGAGCGCTTTGGCGGAGCGGCTCACAGGCGGTCGGTACGTGGACGTGAACATCAGGCGCGACGACGCCGCGCGCTACGGCATGAACATCGCCGACGTGCAGTCGGTCATCACCTCGGCGGTGGGCGGCGAGAACATCGGCGAGACGGTCGAAGGGTTACAGCGCTTTCCAATCAACGTGCGGTACCCGCGCGAGCTCCGGGACTCGCTGGAGAAGCTGCGCGTCTTGCCGATCGTCACGGAGCGCGGCGCGCGGCTGGTGTTGTCCGACGTGGCCGACATCCGCATCACCGATGGACCACCGATGCTGCGCAGCGAGAACGCGCGGCTCTCCGGCTGGGTCTACGTCGACATCCGCGACCGTGACCTTCGCTCGGCGGTGCAGGAGATGCAGCGGGTGGTTACCGAGAAGGTCCCGCTGCCGCCCGGCTACTCCATCTCATGGTCGGGCCAGTTCGAGTTCCTTGAGCGCGCGACGGCCAAGCTGAAGGTGGTCGTGCCGTTCACGCTGCTCATCATCTTTGTGCTGCTGTACCTGACGTTCAAACGCTTCGACGAGGCGCTGCTGATCATGGCGGCGCTGCCGTTCGCACTGGTGGGCGGCATCTGGCTGCTCTACCTGCTCAGCTACAACCTGTCCGTTGCCGGAGTAGTCGGATTCATCGCACTTGCAGGTGTGTCGGCCGAGTTCGGCGTGATCATGGTGCTCTATCTCAAGCATGCCTGGCAGGACCGCATCGATGCGGGGCGCACGGACGGCGCCGACCTGCTCGACGCGATCCGCGAAGGCGCGGTGTTGCGCGTGCGCCCCAAGGCGATGACGGTGGCCGTGATCCTCGCCGGCCTGTTCCCGATCATGTGGGGCACCGGCACCGGCTCGGAGGTGATGCAGCGCATCGCCGCGCCGATGGTGGGCGGGATGATCACTGCGCCGCTGTTGTCGATGTTCGTCATTCCCGCCGCTTTCCTGCTGATGAGGCGGGAACCAGCCAAAGCGCGGCGCTTCTACCACTCTCTTTCCTCTACGCCTGAAGATGACCAAGCATGAAACGACGCTCCTTGCTGACCGTACTTGCGGCGCTGCCGCTGCTGCAAACACGACTGGTGCACGCCGCTGCTGCACAAATACACGTCTACAAAGATCCCGCCTGCGGCTGCTGTACCGCCTGGGTCGATCACCTGAAGGCTGCCGGTTTCGAGGTCAAGGTCACGGAATCGGGCGACGCGTCCAGCATTCGCAAGCGCCTCGGAATGCCCGACCGCTTTGCCGGCTGCCATACGGCGACTTCGGGGAACTACGTGATCGAAGGGCACGTGCCGGCGGTGGAGATAAAGAGGTTGCTGGCGACGAAGCCCCAGGCCATCGGCTTGGCCGTGCCGGGCATGCCGATGGGTTCGCTGGGCATGGAATACGGCGACCGCCGCGATCCTTACAAGGTGTTGCTGATCGATCGCGGCGGCAAGGACACCGTGTTCGCCAGCTATCCGGCATAGAGCTCCGAGAAAACGCTTGACCTTCCTACGATGGGAAGGTCGACATTGCGTGGGTCCACAACTTTTTTGGAGTCTCACGATGATTGTTTTCGAAGTCAAAGACATGACCTGCGGCCACTGCGCAAGCACGATCGGCAAAGCGATAGCCGGCGTCGACATGGACGCGAGAGTGAAGTTCGACCTTGCCCTCCACCGCGTCGAGATAGAGCCCGCCGAGGCAGACGTCGAGGCGCTGAGCGCAGCCATCCATGAAGCCGGCTACACCCCGCTGGTCCTCGACGGCACGCCGGCACAACCCGGAGACGGCAGGGCGGCTCAACGAAGCGGATGCTGCGGCGGACATTGAGGGAACTCGCATGACAACGCCCGCGGTCGAGTACACCTGCCCCATGCACCCAGAGGTCCGCCAGATCGGTCCGGGGAGTTGCCCCATCTGCGGCATGGCGCTGGAGCCAGTCGTCGCGACGGCAGACACTGGCGACAGTCCCGAGCTGCGCGACATGACACGCAGGTTCTGGGTCGGCCTGGCATTGACGGTCCCCGTGTTCTCGCTCGAAATGGGCGGTCATCTTTTCGACGTGCACCGCTTCGTCGGCCAGCAGATGTCGAACTGGCTGCAGCTGCTGTTCGTCACGCCCGTTGTCCTGTGGGCCGGGTGGCCGTTCTTCGTGCGAGGGTGGGCTTCGGTCAGGAACAGAAGCTTGAACATGTTCAGCCTCATCGCGCTGGGAACGGGCGTCGCATGGTTGTACAGCATGGTCGGAACGCTGGCGCCGCAATTGTTTCCGCCGGCATTTAGAACGCCCGACGGCGCAGTCCCCGTCTATTTCGAAGCCGCTGCGGTCATCACTGTGCTGGTGCTTCTGGGTCAGGTGCTGGAGCTGCGGGCGCGGGAGAAAACCTCGGGAGCGATACGGGCGTTGCTCGACCTGGCACCGAAGGAGGCACTTCGCGTGAACGCGGACGGTTCCGACGAGCGTGTTGCGCTCGATGCCGTCCAGACCGGCGAGCTGCTGCGCGTGCGCCCCGGCGAGAAGGTGCCGGTGGACGGCCAGCTGACCGAGGGCAAGGGCACCGTCGACGAATCGATGGTCACCGGGGAGCCGATGCCTGTGACCAAGGCGCCAGGTTCGAAGCTGACCGCCGGCACGCTCAACCAGACCGGCGGGTTCGTGATGCGTGCGGAGAAGGTCGGCGCGGAAACGCTGCTCGCCCAGATCGTCAACATGGTGGCGGCCGCGCAACGCAGTCGGGCGCCCATTCAGCGAATGGCTGACCAGGTGGCGGGTTGGTTCGTGCCGGTCGTGATTGCAATTGCGGTGCTCACGTTCGCCGCATGGTTCTTTTGGGGTCCCAGCCCGTCGTTCTCCTACGCGCTCACCGCGGCTGTCGCGGTGTTGATCATCGCGTGTCCTTGTGCGCTCGGCCTTGCGACGCCCATGTCGATCATGGTCGGCGTCGGTCGCGGCGCGCAGAGTGGCGTGCTCATCCGCGATGCAGAAGCGCTGGAGCGAATGGAAAAGGTCGACACGCTGGTTGTCGACAAGACCGGCACTTTGACTGAAGGCCGTCCCAAGGTAGTGAGGGTGCAGCCGGTCGCCGGGTTCAATGCCGACGATGTGCTCCAGAAGCTGGCGAGTGTCGAGCGGGCCAGCGAGCATCCGCTGGCTGCGGCCATCGTCTCGGACGCGCTCGAACGCAAGCTCGCGCTGTCGCCTGTGGCTGATTTCGACTCGCCAGTCGGCAAAGGTGTCGTGGGCATCGTCGAGGGCACGCGCGTCGTCTGCGGCAGCGCGAAGTTCCTGGCCGAGAACGGAATCGATGCCGCCCCGCTGGCAGCGGAAGCGGAGAAGGTCAGCGCCGGTGCCGCCACGGTCATCTTCATCGGCATGGACGGCCGCCTCGCTGGTTTCGTGGGAATTGCGGACCCCGTCAAAGCAAGCACTGCTCAAGCCATCGCCGCGCTGCGCAAGAAAAACATCCGGGTCGTGATGCTGACCGGCGACGGACTGACGACAGCGCAAGCTGTCGGGCGAGAGCTGGGCATCGACGAAGTGATTGCCGAAGTGCTTCCGCAGGACAAGGCGTCGGTCGTGCAGCGGTTGAAGGCCGAAGGCCGCATCGTCGCCATGGCCGGCGACGGCGTGAACGATGCGCCGGCGCTCGCGGCGGCCGATGTCGGCATCGCCATGGGCACCGGCACCGACGTGGCCATGGAAAGCTCGGGCATCACGCTCGTGCACGGCGACCTCATGGGCATCGCGCGTGCGCGGCAGTTGTCGCAGGCGACGATGCGCAACATCCGTCTCAACCTCTGGTTCGCCTTTGGATACAACGTGCTCGGCATTCCCATCGCAGCCGGCGTTCTCTACCCCTTCTTCGGCATCCTGCTGTCACCAGTGGTGGCTGCGGCCGCGATGGCGCTGTCATCGGTGAGCGTCATCGCGAACTCGTTGCGGTTGCGAACAAGCCAGCTGGAAAATTGAGGCTGGCGGCTACCCACAAAAAAAACGGCCCGCACGAGGCGGGCCGAATGATTGCGTACCGAGCAATCCCCTAAGAGAAACTGAGATGCCAGTGTGAACCCATCGTTGGTTTCGGTACGTGATTTATTTGGCAAAACTTTCACGAAATTCTCGCTGCACTCGCGTGAAAAGGTCGGCGCTGATAGTTAAGTGTTCATTTCTGTGGTTGAGCTGCGGCCCGCAGGCCTAAGGCACCACCAACCCGTCCAGTGCCTGATCGGCGGCGCGCGCCTCGAGCTTCATTTCACGCAGTGTCTTGACCAGCAGCCGCGCGATCATCAGGTTGCGATTGCGCTTGCTGTCCGCCGGAATCACATGCCAGGGCGCGTGGCCGCTGGAAGTGGCGCGCAGCGCGTGCTGGTAGGCGCGCTGGTAGTCGCCCCATTTCTCGCGCACCGTCAGGTCGCCC
>JBBJMS010000016.1:0-33954 GCA_037720315.1 Variovorax sp.
GGCTCACTTCGTGTAGCCGCCCACCCCCTGCCGGGGGCAACACCGGCGGCCCGGCAAAGCCGGTTCCGCGGTGTTCCTGGCATGACGCGGAATGCGGCGCGCTCAGGGGCGCTTGACGCCGGTGTATTCGGAGAAGACGCCGAGTTCGATGTGGCGCTTCACGTCTTCGAAGCCGGCGGCGCGCAATGCGGCCAGCACCGCATCGGGCGCGATGCACGCTTCGATGGTGTCCCAGTAGTAGCGCCAAAGCTCCGGCGTGTGGCGCTGGCGGCCGACCACCCGGGCGATCAGCGGCACGACGGCGCGCATGTAGGTCTTCAGCAACGCGGTGCCGACGCGCCCCGCAGGCTTGGTGATCTCGAGCACCACCAGCCGGCCGCCCGGGCGCAGCACCCGGAAGAACTCGGCGAACGCCGCGTTCACGTCGGCGATGTGGCGCAGCGCATAGCCCATGCTGACGAAGTCGCTGCTGGCGTCGGGCCGCGGCAGCGCTTCGGCCCGCCCGCCGATCAGCTCGACGCCGGGCAATGCCACCTGGCCCATCATGCCGACGCTTGGGTCCACGCCCACCAGCCGGCCCTGCGGCCCGATCAGGGTGAGCGCCTCGCGCGCGACCAGGCCGGTGCCGATGCCGACGTCGAGCACCTGTGCGCCAGCCGCGAGCCCGGCGCGCTGGAGCGCCGCGCGCCGATAGCCGGGGCCCGAGCCCAGCGCCAGCACCCGCTCGATGCGGTCGTAGTCGGGTGCGGTGTCGTCGAAGATGCGGCGCAGGAAGCGGTCGTGCTCGGCTTCGTCGCCGTAGTACGCCGGCAGCGGCGTGTGTGGGGCCAGCACCTCGGCCGGCGGTTGCCCGGCGTTCATGCTTCTCTCCCGCTGCGTGGCAGTGCCCGCAGCCAGTCCAGCCCGTCCGATGTGCCGCCCGGCACCGCGCCGCGCGCCGGCCGGTACTCGCAGCCGACCCAGCCTTCCCAGCCGCACTGCGCCGAGACCTCGTCGATCACGCCGAACAGGTAGGGATGGTTCAGCTCGCCCACGTCGGGCTCGTGCCGTTCGGGCACGCCGGCGATCTGGATATGGCCGACCCGGCCGGTGGGCAGGTACTTGCGCAGCTTCATGGCCACGTCGCCCTCGACGATCTGGCAGTGGTAGAGGTCCATCTGCACCTTCAGGTTGTGCGCGCCGATGGCCTCGATGATCTCGTGCGCATGGTCCTGGCGATTGAGGAAGAAGCGCGGGATGTCGCGCGTATTGATCGGCTCGATCAGGAGGTCGCGCCCGGCCTTCTGCGCCTCTCCCGCGGCCCAGCACAGATTGTCCACGTACACCGGCTGCACCTTGTCGCGCTCGCAGCCTTCGGGCACCAGCCCGGCCATGACATGGATGCGCGGACAGTCGAGCGCCGCGGCGTATTCCAGCGCTTTCAGGATGCCGTCGCGGAATTCGGCCTCGCGGCCCGGCAGGC
The DNA here is from genome assembly GCA_037720315.1 of Variovorax sp. GTDB lineage: Bacteria > Pseudomonadota > Gammaproteobacteria > Burkholderiales > Burkholderiaceae_C > Variovorax. The sequence continues at coordinate 1,463 of JBBJMS010000016.1, forward strand.
AGGCCAAGCCGCGCTCGCCGCCTTCCCAGTCTCCGGGCGGGCCGTTGAAGAGCACCTGCTTCAGGCCGCTCGCTGCAAGGCGTGTCGCCAGCTCGCCCGGCGCATGGGCATAGGGGAACAGGTATTCGACGGCGCGAAAGCCGTCTTTGGCGGCGGCTTCGAAGCGGTCGAGGAAGTCGAGTTCCGGATAGAGCATCGAGAGGTTGGCGGCGAATCGTGGCATGCGGCTTTTTACCAGCGGGCGCCGAAGCTGCGGCGCAGTTCATCGATTTGGTCAGAATTCAATGGTTGCGCGCGAGCCGAAGATCCGCCGAGCAAATAAAGCCTGGCCGTTTCCTCGAGTTCTTCGAGCACAGCCATGGCCGCGGCCGGGGTGTCGTGCCACACATTGGGCCCGAGGCGTTCGAGCATCACTGCGCGAATCGGCGTGCCGCGTGCGCCGTAGCTTTCGATCGCGCTCTCCACCTGTGCTGCGGCGTCCGGCGCACCCGGGCGCTGGTAGCGGATCACCGGCACATGCCCGACTTTCATCACGAAGTACGGCGTCAGCGGCGGCAGCAGTTCGTCGTCGGCGTCATCCAGCGTGAGCGCGACGCAGTGCGTGGAATGGGTGTGGATCACGCAGCGCGTGCCGGCGTCGAAGCGAAGCGCCGCGCGGTAGATGCCGGCATGCAGCGCGATGGTCTTGCTGGCGCGCTCGCCGCCGGTCTGCCGCAGATCGACGTCCAGACGCCCGAGCTTGGCCGGATCGAGAAAACCCAGGCAGGCATCGGTCGGCGTGATCAGGAACCCGTCGTCCAGCCGCACGCTGATGTTGCCGGCGGTGGCATGCACGTAGCCCCGCTCGAAGAGGCTGCGGCCGACGCGGCAGATCTCCTCGCGCGCCTGGTTCTCGTTCATCGAAGCACCGCGAAGGCCTTGCGAAAAAAATCGTCGGCACCGAAGTTGCCCGACTTCAGCGCGATGTGCAGGCCCGCGCCGTCGGCGGCGTCGCTTGCGGCATGGCACCAGGGCACGCCGGGATCGATCTGCGCGCCAATCTGCATTTGCGCAATGCCGAGCGCCTGCACGCAGGCGCCCGATGTTTCGCCGCCCGCCACCACCAGCTGCCGCACGCCCAGCGCGACCAGGCCGCGGGCAATCGCCGCCAGCGCGCGCTCCACCATCGCACCGGCCTCTTCGACGCCCAGGCGCGACTGCACCGACTTGACGGCTGCGCTGTCGGCACTCGAATAGATCAGCACCGGCCCGTGCATTCCTGGCACCAGCAGCGGCGCGGCCCAGGCCAGCGCCTGCGCGACCACGTCGACACCTTCCGCGATGGAAAGCGGATCGATCGCCATGGCCTGCCCGCCGGCCGCGATGAAGTTCGCCACCTGCGCATTGGTCGCGAGCGAGCAACTGCCAGACACCACCGCGCGCAGGCCACCGGCCGGCGGCAGTGCGCTCGCGCTGGTCGACGGCACGATGGCGAAGTTGGCAGGGAGGCCGATCGCCACGCCCGATCCCGCGGTGACCAGCGGCATGTCCGCCAGCGCCGGCCCGAGCCGCAGCAGGTCGTCGTTCGAGACCGCATCGACGATGGCAATCGACACGCCCTCGGCGCGCAGTTGCGCAAAGCGCTCGCCGATGGCCGTCGCGCCGCGGGCGACCGTGGCGTAGTCGACCAGCCCGACCCGGCGCTGCGTCTGCGCCTGCAGCACGCGCACCAGGTTGGCATCGGTCATCGGCGTCAGCGGATGGTTCTGCATGCCGCTCTCGTTGAGCAGCACGTCGCCCGCGAACAGATGGCCCTTGAACACGGTGCGCTTGTTGTCCGGGAAGGCGGGCGTCGCGATGGTGAAGCCGGTGGCAAGCGCGTCCATCAACGCATCGGTCACCGGGCCGATGTTGCCTTGCGGCGTGCTGTCGAAAGTGGAGCAGTACTTGAAGTAGATCTGCCGGGCGCCCTGCGATTGAAGCCACTGCAGTGCCGCGAGCGACTGCGCCACGGCTTCGGCCGGCGGGACGGTGCGCGACTTGAGCGCCACCACCACCGCATCGACATCGGCAGCGAGCGGCTCGACCGGCACGCCGATGGCCTGCACCACCCGCATGCCGGCGCGCACCAGATTGTTGGCAAGGTCGGTCGCGCCGGTAAAGTCGTCGGCGATGCAGCCGAGCAGGATGCTCATGGCGCAGCCGGCGGCTTCGATGCACCCGGCAGCTCGATGCCCGGGAAGATCTTGATCACCGCACTGTCGTCTTCCTTCGCGAAGCCGGCACTCGACGCCTGCATGAACATCTGGTGCGCGGTGGACGCGAGCGGCAGCGGAAACTTGGTGGCCCGTGCGGTGTCGAGCACCAGGCCCAGGTCCTTCACGAAGATGTCGACCGCCGACAGCGGCGTGTAGTCGCCCGCCAGCACATGGGCCATACGGTTCTCGAACATCCAGCTGTTGCCGGCGCTGTGGGTGATGACCTCGTACAGCGCATCCGGTGCAACGCCTTCGCGCAGGCCGAGCGCCATCGCCTCGGCGGCGGCCGCGATGTGCACGCCGGCGAGCAGCTGGTTGATGATCTTGACCTTGCTGCCCGCACCGGCCTGGTCGCCCAGGCGGTAGACCTTGCCGGCCATGTCGTCGAGCAACTCGCCGGCCTGCGCATAGGCTTCGGGCCGGGCCGAAGTCATCATCGTCATCTGCCCGCTGGCGGCCTTGGCGGCGCCGCCGGAGATCGGCGCATCGATGTAATGGATGCCCGCTTCGTTCAGGCGCGCCTCGAGGGCGATCGAGCGCTTCGGGTCGACCGTCGAGCACATCACGAACACGCTGCCCGGCTTCATCGCGGCGCAGGCGCCCGCCTCGCCGAACAGCACTGCTTCGGTTTGCTCGGCATTCACGACGACGCTCACCAGCAGCTGGCATTCGGCGGCGACTTGCGCCGGCGTGGCCCAGGCGACGCCGCCCTGCTCCGCGAACGCGATCGCCGCCCCGGGGCGTGCGTCGCACACATGCATCTGCCAGCCCTCGCCGCGCAGCGTGGCCGCGATGCCGGCGCCCATGGCGCCCAGGCCGATGAGTCCTGCTTTTTTCATGATCTTTCCTTTAGCAAGGACGGCATCATAGAAATGCCGAGCCGGGCCTCACAAGAGGATTACCCCGCGTCGAGCCTCTCAATTCGAGCGCGCCGCCGCCAGCACGTGACGCGCCGCGCGCACGATGCTCTGCGCATCGACGCCGAAGAACTGCCGCAGCGCAGCGCGCGTGTCGCTGCGCCCGAACCCGTCGGTGCCGAGCGTGAGATAGCGCCTGCCCTGCGGAAGAAAGGCGCGGATGCTTTCGGGCAGCGCACGCACGTAGTCGGTGGCGGCGATAACCGGCCCGCCGCCGCCTTGCAGTTGCTGGGCAATGAAGGGGATGCCGGCCTTCTCGCCGCGAAGTTGCGCCTGCTCGCAAGCAGCGCCGTCGCGCGCAAGCTCGCTCCAGCTGGTGACGCTGAACACCTCGGCATCGATGCCGGCTTCGGCCAGGATTTGCGCTGCCTTGACCACTTCGGTGAGGATGGCGCCCGATCCCATCAGCGTGACCTGCGCGGGCGCATCCGCTGCCCCGTAGCGCCCGAACCGATAGCACCCGCGCAGCACGTCGCCATGCGCCTCGGGCGGCAGGCTGGGCTGCGCGTAGTTCTCGTTCATCAGCGTGACGTAATAGAAGACGTCCTTCTGCTCCACCATCATTTCGCGGATGCCGGCATCGACGATCACCGCCATCTCGCCCGCAAAGGCCGGGTCGTAGGCCTTGCAGTTCGGAATGGTCGCGGCCACCAGGTGGCTGGTGCCGTCCTGGTGCTGCAGCCCTTCGCCGCCGAGCGTGGTGCGCCCCGAGGTGGCGCCGAGCAGGAAGCCGCGCGAGCGCTGGTCGGCCGCGGCCCAGATCTGGTCGCCCACGCGCTGGAAGCCGAACATCGAGTAGTAGATGTAGAAGGGCAGCATCGCCAGCCCGTGCACGCTGTAGCTGGTGGCCGCCGCCGTCCAGCTGGCGATGGCGCCGGCCTCGCTGATGCCTTCTTCGAGGATCTGGCCGTCGGTTGCCTCGCGGTAGCTCAGGATCGAGTCGATGTCTTCGGGCGCATAGCGCTGGCCCACGCTCGAATAGATGCCGACCTGCTTGAAGAGGTTGGCCATGCCGAAGGTGCGCGCCTCGTCGGCCACGATGGGGACGATGCGCGCGCCGAGCGCCTTGTCCTTCATCAGGTTGCCCAGCATGCGCACGAAGGCCATGGTGGTGCTCATGTCCTTGCCGTCGGCGGCGACGGCGAACTGCGCGTAGGCCGAGAGCTCCGGCTTGGGCACCACGTCGCAGGCGGTGTCGCGCCGCGGCATCGGGCCGCCGAGCGCGTCGCGGTGCGCCTTGAGGTAGCGCATCTCCTGGCTGTCTTCGGCGGGCTTCAGGAAGGTCAACGAGGTCGCCTCCTCGTCGGTCAGCGGCAGGTTGAAGCGATTGCGAAATCCGATCAGGTCGGCGCTTTCGAACTTCTTGTGCGAGTGCGTGGTCATGCGGCCCTGGCCGGCGCCCATGCCGTAGCCTTTCTTGGTGTGGGCGAGGACAACGGTCGGCTGGCCGCGATGCGCGGCCGCAGCCGCGTAGGCGGCGTGGATCTTCACCAGGTCGTGGCCGCCGCGCTTCAGGCGGTCGATCTGCTCGTCGGTCATGCCTTGGGCGAGGCGCGCGAGTTCTTCGTTCTGGCCGAAGAAGGTGTCGCGGTTGTAGCGGCCGTCCTTGGCTGCAAAGGTCTGCATCTGGCCGTCGACGGTGTCGGCGAAGGCGCGTGCCAGCGCTGCGGTGGTGTCGCGGGCGAAGAGCCCGTCCCAGTCGCTGCCCCAGACCAGCTTGATCACGTTCCAGCCGGCGCCGGCAAAGAGCTTTTCGAGCTCGTCGATGATGCGGCCGTTGCCGCGCACCGGGCCGTCGAGCCGCTGCAGGTTGCAGTTGACCACCCACACCAGGTTGTCGAGCTTCTCGCGCGCGGCCAGCGTGAGCGCGCTCATCGATTCGGGCTCGTCCATCTCGCCGTCGCCGAACACGCCCCAGACCTTCCTCTGGCTGCAGTCGAGCAGTTTGCGGTCGCTCAGATAGCGCATGAAGCGCGCGTGGTAGATCGAGCTGATCGGGCCGATCCCCATCGAGCCGGTGGGGAACTGCCAGAAATCCGGCATGAGGTACGGATGCGGATAGCTGCTGAGGCCGCGCGCGCCGCTGCCCCCGGTGAACGCCGGTGCGCTGAGTTCCTGGCGGTAGTGCTTCAGGTCGTCTTCGCTCAGCCGGCCTTCGAGAAAGGCGCGCGCATAGACGCCGGGCGCGCTGTGCGGCTGGAAGAACACGAGGTCGCCGCCATGCGACGCGTCACGCGCCTGAAAGAAATGGTTGAAGCCGCACTCGAACAGATCGGCCGCGCTGGCGTAGCTGGCGATGTGGCCGCCGAGCTCGCCATAGGCCTGGTTGGCGCGCACCACCATCGCCAGTGCGTTCCATCGCATCAGGGAGGCCAGGCGCTCCTCGATGGCGAGGTCGCCGGGGAAAGCGACCTGATCTTCGACCGCGATGGTGTTGACGTACGGCGTGGCGAGTTCGGGCTGCCAGCCGATGCGCTGGTGCCGAGCGAGACGCGCCAGATCTTCCAGGATCTGGCGCGCCCGCGGCGCGCCCTGCGCGGCTGCAAGCGCCGCGAAGGCGTCGCGCCACTCGGCGCTCTCTTGGGGGTCGGGATCGTTCGGCTCGGGGTTCATGCAGGCATTTTGCTTTGCCCGCTCTCCCGCGAGCCGCCTACAGCCCGATCAGTCCGCCGTCGTTGCGGGTGATGACCACCGTGGCCGAGCGCGGACGCGCCGTGCCGCCGTCGGGCCAATGGCTGCCGTAGAGCGCCGGATTCCCGATGTTCGCCACCGACGTGTCTTCGCCCGGATGCTGGATGTTGACGAACAACGCGCGGCCGTCGCCGGATTCGGCAATGCCCGTGATCTCGCACTGCTTCGGGCCGACCAGGAAGCGGCGCAGGCCGTCGGTGCCCGGCGCCTTGCCGACGATGGTCGCCTGCGTGGCGCTCATGGCGCCGTCGACGTTGGTGATGGTCCGCGCCGCGCCGTCGCCGACCTTGCCCGGCAGGGCCGCAAGCATCATGCAGTTGGTCACGTCGGTGTACTTGCCGTCGTCGGTCTGCAGCCACAGCAGGCCCGGCGCGGCCCTGCTGAACCACATGCCGTCGGGGCTGGAGAAGTCGTTGTCCGCGGTCAGGGCCGACAGGTTGACGTCGCCCGACGCGGTGGAGCGCGCAGCGAACAAATAGACATCCCACTTGAACGTGGTGCCCGCCGGGTCGCCGGCTGCATCCGAGAAGCGCACGACATGGCCGTTGGGGTTGCCCTTCTGCGGCGTCACACCCTTCGGGTCGTTGTACGAGCGCGGATTGGCCGCATCCGTGTTGGTGACCAGACGCGACGCGTTGTTGGTGAGGGTGAGGTACACCTCGCCGTTGGTCGGGTTGACTGCCGTCCATTCCGGGCGGTCCATCTTCGTGGCGCCGGCCGCATCGGCCGCGAGCCGGGCGTGAATCAGCACGTCGGCTGCGTCGGCGAAAGCATACGCCGCGTTGGCTGCGGTGATGCCGTTGACGCCGAGCTTGAGTTCGAGCCAGTTGCCCGTGCCGTCTGCATTGAACCTGGCCACATAGAGCTTGCCGTCGTCCATGTACTTGTCGCCGGCCGCGATGCCGCCGCCGATGTCGGCTGCGTCCCAGGCCTTGTTGGAGACGTACTTGTACAGGTACTCGTTCTGCGAGTCGTCGCCCATGTACCAGACCAGCGGCTTGCCGACCACGACCGGGCCGAGGCAGGCGCCTTCGTGGCCGAAGCGTCCGAGGGCGGTGCGCTTCTTCGGCGTGCTGGTCGGCGCGAACGGGTCGATCTCGACCACCCAGCCGTAGGTGTTGGAGACGTTGCGGTAGTCGACGGTGGCGGTCGCGCCGACGATCGCGGTGTTCCAGCGTCCGTACAGGTCATCGGCCGTGTCGGGCGTGACGGTGGCCCAGAGTTCGCGGCCGTTGCCGCCGACGCCATAGCGTGCGAAGCCCACGACTTCCTTCGCAGTGCGCGCGGGGTTGTCGGTTGAGGTGATGCGACGAAAGTAGCCGGCCCAGTTCTCTTCGCAGGTGAGGTGGGTGCCCCAGGGCGTGCTGCCGTCGGCGCAGTTGTTGACCGTGCCGCGCGTCTTGGTGCCGCCGGTCGAGTATTTGGTCTTGACGTAGTCGGTGCCGGCGACCGGGCCCGAAAGGGTCATGTCGGTCAGCGTGTGGATGCGCCGGTTCAGGGTGGAGTCCTGCTTGTAGCTCCAGGTGCTCGCGCTGGCGCTCTTGTTGACTTCGATGATGCTCACGCCGTGCAGAAAGAACTCGCGCTGCACTTCGCCGGGGACGGAGCGAACGGCGGTAGCGCCGCTGCCCGTGATCGTCTGGCCCGTGGGATGCAGGAACACCGGGACGATCGCCTCGTGATTCATCGCGAGCAGGCCACGCGTGGCGTTCTTCGGGTCCCACTTGTTCGACACATTGACGCCGTAGAACGTGATGGCGTCGTGCTGGTCGCCGGAACGGCGGTCGTAGGTGAGCGGATCGTCGGTGCCGTCGTTGGCATAGGCGGGCACGCCGGTCGCGATCGGGTCCCCCATGCGATAGATCACGCTCGCCGTGTAGCCGGCCGGTACGGCCACCATGTCGGCCAGGCTCTTCTGTACCGCCGCGAAGCTGAGCTTGGGTGCGGGAGGCGTCGGGTCCACCACTGGCGGCGGCGCGGGCGATGCCGCGGGCGGCAGCGCCGCAAAGCCACCACCGCTGCCGCCTCCGCCGCAGGCTTGCAACAGCGCGGCGCCGGCAGAGCCGATGCCGAGGCCGAACAAGCGGCGGCGGCTCAGGCGCGTAGCGACCAAGTCGCCCAGTGCGGGATTCGCGGTCTCGTTGTAGCCGATGTCGTCCGGGTCGATCACAGGTACGTCATTGCGGGTGTTCGCTGTCATGCGCAGTATCTTTCGTGGGTTGAACGTCAGGAGATCAACCCGCGACAGTAGGCACAAAGCATGACATCGCCGCGAAAGCGATGTGTCAGTTCGGTGAAAACGCCGTGACGCTTACTTGGGCCAGAGTGCCCACAACCTCAGCGGCTGGTTCACGCGGGCGGCGAGCCGGCCGGCCTCGGCGCCGGTGCCGGCGAAGTAGTCGGCCCGCACCGCGCCGACGATCGCGCTGCCGGTGTCCTGCGCGACCACCAGTTTCGCCAGCTGCACCGTCGTGCCGGCCGAGGCCAGCCAGACCGGCGTGCCGTACGGAATGCTGTCACGATCAACCGCGATCGACCGCCCGGCCGTGAGCGGCACGCCTTGAGCGCCGACCGGTCCGGTGGTGGCATCGACGTCGTTCAGCGCTTCTTCGCGGAAGAACACATAGCGCGGATTGCTCCACAGCAACTGCGCAACGCGCTGCGGGTTCTGCGACGCCCAGAGCTTGGTGTCTTCCGGCCACAGGCTGACCTTGGCGACGCCCTGGCTCATCAGCCATTGCTGCACGCTCTTGTAGGGCTGCTCGTTGGTGCCCGCGAAGGCCACGCGCACCGTGCGTTGCGAGCCGTCGGCTTCGGCGATGCGCAGGCGCCCCGAGCCCTGGATATGCAGCATCAACACGTCGATCGGGTCTGCCAGCCAGGCGATCTCGCGCCCGCGCAGCGCGGCCTGGGCTTGCGGCAGGGTGTCGATCTCCTGGCGGGTGAACCAGGGTCGGCGAGCGACCAGGCCGGCCGGCACCTGGTAGACCGGAACGGTGTGGATCGCGGTGGGCCGCCGCGAGGCCTCGAACACCGGCTCGTAATAGCTGGTGAGCTTGCCTTCGCTCTGGCCCGCGAGCGATTCGACGCGATAGGGCTGCAGCCGCTGCTGCATCCACTCGCGCTGCTCTTCGGTTTCTGCGAGGGCCAGTTTGCGCACCTCGCTGCACAAGGGCGCAAACGCCGCATTGGGCCGCGCGCAATTGGCGATCAGCGCGCCCCAGCCTTCATGCAAGGCGTCGTCGCCGAAGCCCGGCAGATCGGACCAGGCCACCGGCACCCACCGGCTCTTCGGATGCGCGAGCGAGCCGGTGAGCGGGCCCAGTTCGCGCGGCGGCGCAGCACTGGCGCCCGGCCCGGCTGCGGGCGTCTCGGGCTGCAGGCTGCCGACGGAACACGCGCCTAGCGTTGCTACGATGGCAAGCCCGACCAGCCACTGGAGTCCTTTTTTCATGGGTTTGATTTTGCTTGAAGCGCTCGGCGCCGGCGTGGTGCTGGTGCTGATCGTCTGGTGGACGATGTTCTCCGGCCGCAAGGGCGGCGAGATCGACGAACGCGCGCCGCACGATTCTGAAGAGCGTCGCCGTCCGACGAGCCACCGACAGGTCGCTGAACATAATGGGCGCTCAACAGATCAATCGCTAACAGGGAAGCAAATGAAAAAATTCGTACTCGCCACCAGCGCCGCTGCCATCGTTCTGTCCGGCTGCGCCGGCATGAGCGACGCCCAACGCAACACCGGCATCGGCGCCGGCATCGGCGCCCTCGGCGGCGCAGCCATCGGTTCGGCCACCGGCGGACGTGCCGGCACCGGGGCGGCAGTCGGCGCCGCAGCCGGCGCGCTGGGCGGCTACCTCTGGTCGCAGCGCATGGAATCGCAGAAGCGCGAAATGCAGGCCGCCACGCAAGGCACCGGCATCGCGGTCACGCAGACCGCCAACAACGAACTGAAGCTCGCGATCCCGAGCGATGTGTCGTTCGACACCGGCCGCTCAGCCATCAAGCCGAATTTCGCACCCATCCTGAACCAGTTCGCCAACGGGCTGCGCAACAACCCGAACGCCGAGGTCCGCATCATCGGCCACACCGACAGCACCGGCACCGACGCGATCAACAACCCGCTGTCGGTCGACCGCGCGGCCAGCACGCGCGACTACCTGATCGCGCGCGGCGTGCCGCAGCAGGCCACCCGCATCGACGGCCGCGGCGCGCGCGAGCCGATCGCCGACAACGCGAGTGATGCCGGCCGCGCGCAGAACCGACGCGTCGAGATCTACGTGGGCGAGCGGCCGCAAGGCTAAGACCCAAGGCCTACGGCCTCAAGGGGTTGGCCAGCTCCACGGCCGACCTCACTTCCATCTTCTCGAACCCCCGCGCAGGGTGGACTACCACCGTGCGCACGCTGATTGCCAGCTGCTCGGCGATCAGCTTGTTGGGCAGGCCCTCGACCACGCGGCGCATCACCTCGCGTTCGCGCTCGGTCAGTTCCTCGACCTTTCGCATCAATAGGCTCCGCGCACGCCGCGCCTCGATGGACCGCAACGACGCGCCCAGCGCATGCTCGATGCGGTCGACCAGCGCGTTGTCCGAAAAAGGCTTCTCGCAGAAGTCGAAGGCGCCGCGCTTCACGGCATCGACCGCAGTGGGCACATCGGCATGACCGGTCAAGAAGATCACCGGCAGCGTTTCGAGCACGCCGCGCTCGGCCAGGCGGTCGAACAACACCAGCCCGCTGGTGCCGGGCATGCGAACGTCGAGCAGCAAGCAGTGCGGCTGGTCGGCCAAGGGCTCCTCGGCCAGACGCTGTTCGAAGGCTTCGGCACTGGCGAACTGCTCGCTCACCAGCCGGCGCGAACGCAGCAGCCAGGCCAGCGCCTCACGCACGCTCGCATCGTCGTCGACGATGAATATCAAGGCATCTATCAAGGTTTGCATCAGGCTGCAGGAAGAGTGAAGCGAACACCGTGCCGCGCGGGTGCTGCGGCAAACATCAGCACGCCGCCATGCTGTTCGACCACGGTGCGGCAGAGGCTTGACCCAGCCCCATGCCGTCGGCGCGGGTGGTGAAGAAGGGTGAACAGCCGCGCGGCGACGTCCTCGCCGATGCCACAACCCACATCGGCAACCGAAAACTCGAGCCAGCGGCGTGCATCGCCTTTTTCATCGCCATCCGAGGTCTGGCCGACCGGCCGGGCGCGACCCATACGCAGCCGCAGCACCCGATCGGACAACCCAGGCAGGTCCATGGCCTGCATGCCGTTGCGCGCGAGGTTCAGCAACACCTGCTCGACCAGCGTGCGGTCGCACAGCACGTGCGGCAGCCGGTCTTCGAGCGCGACCTCGACCCGCACCCCGAGCTTGCGCGCCTGCAGCTGCACCAGCGGCATCACCGCATCGACCAGCAGCTGCGGCGCGACTGCCTCGCGCGTGCGGTCGCGCCGGCGCACGAAATCGTGGACGCTGCGGATCACCTGCCCGGCGCGGTCGGCCTGCTGCGCGATGCGCCGCACCGCCATCGCGACCTCGCCCGCGGCGCCCGTCGGTGCTGCGCCAGCACCTTGCAGCAAGTTGAGCGAACCGCTCGCGTAGCTTGCGATGGCTGCCAGCGGCTGGGTGAGCTCGTGGCTGAGTTGCGAAGCCATTTCGCCGACCGTCGCGAGCCGCGCGCTTGCCTGCAGGCGCTCCTGGCTGGCGCGGGAGAGTTCCTCGATGCGCCGCTGCTCGCTGACATCGATCGAAGCGCTCATCCAGCCGGTTTGCGCGCCATTCGCATTGATCAACGGCGCCTCGAAGATCAGCACCGGGAAGCGGCTTCCGTCCTTGCGCATGAAGATCGATTCGAAGCCCTCGCGCGGCAGCACGCCGCTGTCCAACCGCACCGCCTGGCGCCGCCGGTATTCGTGCGCCAGCTCGGTCGGCCAGTAGGGCGCCTCCCCGGCATGGCCCATCAGCTCTTCGGCGCTGAAGCCGACCATCTCGCAGAACGCCGGATTCACGTAGGTGATGCGGCCCTGGAGGTCGCGCGCGAAGCCCGGTGATGACCGAGTCTTCCATCGCCTTGCGGAACGCGAGCGCGTCGGCAAGGTCGCGCTCGGCGCGCAGGCGCCGGCGCGTGTCGCGCGCCAGCAGCACCAGCACCGACACCAGCGCGATCGAGATGGCGGTGACCAGCGCGGTCAGCAGATTGGGGAAGATGTCCGGCGCGGCGCGCCAGCCGTCGACCCGCAGCATCATGGTGGTGCCGGGCAGGTCGACCAGCAGTTGCGACGTGAAGACGCGGGTGCCCACGCGGCGCGCGGCACCGACCGCGACGAGCCGCGTGCCGTCGGCCTCGGTGAACGCGACTTCTTGGCGGCGGGTCAGGGTGGAGGCGACCAGCTCGGTCAGCGTGTCGCGCAGCGATAGGTGGCCACGAGATAGCCACCCCCGTCGATCGGCAGGCACAGCTCCATCGCTTCGAAGCCGCTGCCCGGCACCGGGGACACGTAGTGGCTGGGCGAGTAGGCCGCTGCGTTCAGCGTGCGCGCCGCCGTGCACGCGAGGCCGACGTCGGGTTGGTCGGCACCGCGGCCCGCGCCGTTGAATAGGCTGCGGCGATAGGGCGTGTCGACGGCGGCGAGCAAGTTGAGCGCTGCGTCCCGCCATTCGAGCCGCAGCCATTCGCGATGCTCGCGCAACAGGCTTGCCGCCTCGATCGGCCAATGATCGCCATCGACGCCGCCGGCCAGCGACGCGCGCAGGCTTTGCGCGTTGCGCTGCAGGCCGTTGCGCAGGTCGACCACCGCATCGGCGGTGTCGCGCTCCAGCGCACTCTGTACCTGCTCGACCTCATGGCGGCCGGCCAGCCAGACCACCGTGACGAGAAGCGCCAGCACCAGCACCGCGAGCAGCAGCCACAGGAACCAGCGCTGCCACACCCGATGCAGCCGGCGCAGCGAGCGCAGGCCCACCGAGGCGAGCCGCAGGGTGCGGGCGGCCGGCGGCGCTGCGGAAAAGAAAAAGGCCACCGCGTCAGAGCACGCGGTGCGAAAGCGCGGGCAACTGCGCGCGGGCGCGTTCGACGGCGCCGTGGTCGATGTCGAACAGCACCACGCCCTCGCCCTCGGCGCGCTGCGCCACCACCGCGCCCCAGGGGTCGATCACCATCGACTGGCCCCAGGTGCGACGTCCGTTCTCGTGCGTTCCACCTTGCGCCGGAGCGACCACCCACGCCAGGTTTTCGATGGCGCGGGCGCGCAGCAGCACCTCCCAGTGGTCGCGGCCGGTGTGCGCCATGAATGCCGAGGGGACCGTGAGCACCCGGGCGCCGCCGACGGCGAGCGCCCGGTACAGCTCGGGGAACCGCAGGTCGTAGCAGACGCTCAGGCCGATGCGCCAGCGATGGCCGTCGCGCGAAAGCAACTCGAAGCAGACCGGCTCGGCACCCGGCGCGACCACCCGACGCTCGTCGTAGCGCTCGCGGCCATCGTCGAAGAAGAACAGGTGGATCTTGTCGTAGCGCGCCACGCACTCGCCATCGGGCGCATAGGCGATCGAGCTGTTGTAGACCTGGCCTTCGTCGCCGCATTCGAGCGGCAGCGTGCCGCCCACGATCCAGAGGCCGAATTCGCAGGCGGCATCGGCCAGAAAACCTTGCACTGCGCCGGCGCCGGCCGTCTCGCGCAGCGCCAGCTTGTCGGTATCGCGCGCGCCCATCGCACAGAAGTTTTCGGGCAGCACCGCGAGTTCGGCGCCGCCGGCGACGCCCTCGCGCAGCAGCGTGTGCGCACGCGCAAGGTTGGCTTCGCGCTCGATGGCGGACACCATCTGGATGGCTGCGACTTTCATGAACAGTGTCTCCGTCGTTAGCGCACGATGGGCGCGTCCGGCGTGCGCAGCGCCTCTGGCAGCAACCGGCGTGGCACCTTGGTGATTTTCGGATCGGTCCAGCTACCGTCGATGTGGAACTCCTGCGTGGCTGCCGCGATCAGCGGCTTGCTCAACACCATCTGCGCGAGGAAGGTGCCCAGGCCGATGGCCGGGTTGATCGCGGTCGCGACCAGGGCCGCGGTGCCGGCATTGATCTCAGGCACCACCACCACCCGCAGGTCCTGCGTTTCGCGCGCGATGTCGGCCGAGCCGTCCATCAGCACGGCGGCATTGACGCCCTTCATCTGCAGGTTGTTGGTGCTGGCCACGCCCTGCGCGATCTTCGCGTCGCCGCGCAGAAAGTCGAAAGCGAAGCCCTGGCTGAACACGTCGCGGAAATCGAGCGTGAGCCGCCGCGGCAGCGCCTGCAGGCTCAGCACGCCGAGCAGCTTGGCGATGCCCGGCTCGGCCTTCAGGAACTGGCCGGAACCGATGTCGATCTGCAGCTGCCCGGCAAGGCTCGGATAGTCGAGCGCGAACGGCGAGCCGCTCCACTGCACCTGGCCCTCGAGCCGGCCGCGGCCGCGCCGCACCAAGTCCTTCTTGCCGAAGCGGTTGAGCAGGCCGCCGGCATCGGCGATGTCGAGCCTGAAATCCATTGCGGTGCGGCGCTGCTCGCCGGACACGGCCGCCCAGGTTCCCTGCGCGGTGAACACGGCTTCGGGAGTGGTGAAAGCCAACTTGTTGAGCCGCCATTCGCGGCCGGCGCCGCCGCGGTTCACCGCATCGATCTCGGCCCGGCCGAGCCGTCGGCCGAGCAGTTCGAAGTCGTCGACCACGATGTCGAGTGCGGGCAATGTGCCGGGTTGCTCGTCGAGCAGCGACTCGACGGCCGTTGCTTCGGTTGGGGCGATCTTGAGACGAGCGAGCCGCGCGTAGAGACGCCCGGCCTGCGCACTGCGGTATTCGGCGTAGCCGCTCAGTTCGGTGGAGTCGATGTTGCCGCGCCACAGCATGCCGTCGCGGCTTGCCCCCAGCACCACGTTGTGCAGCGTGCGCCCGCCGACGGCGAGCTGCTGCGCGCGCACCGCGAGGGTGGTGGGCAGGTAAGCGAGCGCCTCGTCGGCAGCGCCGGCGGTGGACGCGCTGGCGCCGGCAGGCTTGCTCCCACCCGCGGCGTCGTCGAAGAGCGCCTGCCAGGCCGCAATGTCGAGGCGGTTCATCTGGATGTTGGCGAACACGCCGCGCTCGGGCGCCACGGCCGACTCGCCCGCCTCCAGCCCGACGGCGATGCTGCCGCGCAGCACCCGCGCTTCGCTGCCCGAGATGTCGCGCACGTACGAGGCCGAGCCGACACGGCCGAGCTCGACGGAGATGCGGTCATGCACGCGCGCAGCGGCACCGGCCGGACCGGGCTCTCGCAGCACGATCTTTTTTTCGATAGCCAGCGGCATCGGCTCCTCGGCCGGCTTGGCCAGCGGTGCGGGCAACTGCAACGCGAGGCCCTGCAGGCTGCTCGCGAACGAGAATTCGAAGCGCCGTCGCGCGCCGAAAAATCGGCCGTGTAGCCGGTATCGCCGGTCGCGTTCTTCGCGAGACGCGCCAGCCAGTCGACCTCGCGCGCGGCACGCAGCCCCTCGGCCGTCGCCGTGCCCTGTGCACGCAGGCTCAGGTCGTGCGCAGCGGCGCCGAAGCGTCCGGCGCCTTCGATTCGCAGCGCGCCGCCCAGCGCGCGCGCCTGAACGCCGGCCAGCGAAAAGCCGCCCTCGGTGAAATGGAGCGTGCCGCGGGCCTCGGTCAGGGCCGGCGCATCGGGCGCGAGCTGGAGTTCGTTGTCTGCCAGCGCGATGCTGGCCTGCACCTTGGTCTTGTCCATCGCCGACAGCGGCATGTCGAGCCGCAACCGGTAGTCCGCATTGCCGGTGGCGCGTGCGCGCGCCAGCGCAAAGCGGGCCTCGCCCGCCAACGGCGCGCCGGCGCGCAGCAGTTCGCCGAGCGGGCCCCTGGCCTGGGCATCGACCTTGAGCAGCGGCGCATGGTGGCCGAGGTCGGCGATCCGGGCTTCGGCCTTGGCCACTTCGATGCCCGGGGCGCCGGCGATGCGTCCGCGCGCGTTGCGCACCAGCATGCCGGCGCCCTCGAAAACGAGCTCGCCCGACAGTCCGTTCAGTGCCGGCCAGATGGGGGCGGCGCCGGGCGTGGGCGGCGCATAGGCATAGGTGACGTCGGCCACCCGCACCGCGATGCGGAACTCGCCTTGCCGCGCGTCGGCGAACGGCATGTCGTGCAGGTCGCCTTTGACCTTGAAGTCGACCGCGCTGACGCTGCCGCGGGTGACCGCGTCGCGCACGTAGTCGCGCGTGTGCTTCGGAATCGCGAGCGGCAGATAGCGGAACACGCGGGTGCCGTCGGCGCGAGTCATCTTGCCTTCGAGGTCGAGCACGCCAGGAAAGCGCGAACGGCCGCCCGACGTGGCCGGATCTGCGGTGCGCCAACTGGCCCGGGCCTCGCCTTCGGCATCGCGGTTGGCGAAGCGCGTGTTCGACACGTTCAGCTGAATCCGCCCGCCGTCGAGCTTCCATTGCAAGCGGGTCGAGAGCTGGTCGATCGGGATCAACGCCTCTTCGAACACGCCCGGAAAGTCGAGCGCGCCGTCGGCGATCGACAGCGTTGCACTCCCGCCCGCCTGGCTGGCCTCGAACTCGAACGCCGCGCCGCGCAAGCCCGGTGTGCCCACCCCGATGACAGGCGCCCGCGCGGGCGCAGGAGCAGCCTGCGATGCCACCGCAAAACCGCTGAGGCGGCCGCGTGCCTCGTATTGGCTGGGCGCATCGATGGGCCCCTGCCAGTTCGCGTCGATGCGCTCGACCAGGCCGCGCGGCGCGTAGCGGCCGATGAAGTTGTGCGTCGCGTCGCCGATGGGGAGCCGGTCGGCGATCAATGCCAGCGCGGCGAGATCGAGCCGGTCGGCGCGCACCGCGCCGCGTTCGGCGCTGCGGTCGCCGGCCGGCGTGTGCTGAAGCCACAGGTTGCCGCCCGGCCAGCGCGTGCCGTCGGCGTTGTCGAACTGCAGGCCGACGGTCGAGAACTCCAGCGTCTGGTCGGTCAGCCGGCCTGCCAACCGGCCGGTGACGTTGCGCAGCACCAGCGGCTCCAGTCCCTTGCCGAGCGCTGTGTCGACGCGCGCGAGCGCCAGGTCGGCCGCACCGCCCTCGAGCTTGCCCTGCTTGACGTCGGCCCAAAGCCGCACGGCGCCGCTGCCCTCGCGGATGCGGGCGTCGAGCGACACGTAGCGGCCGAGGCGCGTGACGTCGATGTGCGGCAGTTCGGCATAAGCCTGGCCGTCCCAGCTTTGCCAGTTACCGCTGCGCACCGACAGCAGCGGCTGGCGGAACCGGCCGCGCAGCGTGGATCGCTCGCCCCAGCCTGCCGGCGGGGTGGCGTCGAGCCGCAGCGCATGCCGCCGGCCGCCGTTGCGCGCGATGAATTGCACGTCGGTCAGAAGCAGCGGCTCGGCGCCGCGGCGCTCGTCGGTCCACCGCACTATGCCGCCGCGAATCACGAACTCGCGCTGCGCGAAGAACCAATCGGCGCCACGGCCCTCGCCGCTGGCTTCGGTCGACATGTCGAGGCCGGCGATGTGCAGCTTGCCAAGCGCATCGAGTCGCACCTCCAGTTGGGGCTCTTCGATGTAGAGCTGTTCGAAGTTCAGGCGCCACAGCGAGCGCGGCGACACGCTGACCACCACGCGCGCAAGGCGCAGCGCCTCGCGCTGCTGCGCGTCGTGCAGCACCACGTCGCGCAGTTCGAAGCTCGGAAACAGACTGCCCGATCGGGCGGTGATGGAACCGATGCGAACCGGCACCCCCATGACGCGGCTGGCCTGTGTCTCCAGCGCACCACGGTAGTCGCCGATTCGCGGCACAATCCAGCTGTGTAGGACAACGACTGACAGCGCGAGCAGCAGCCATGCAGCGATCAGCAAACCCAGCAACCAACGCGCCGTCACAGCGGTGATCTTGAGCAGACGTGAAGGGGAAGACGTCGTGTCGTTCATTGAGGATCGCGCTGTGTCAGGAATTATGACTCCCAGCTTTCAGCAGGGTTCCTCTAGAGCCCCCTTGTCGGCCTCCTTGTCGGCCTCCTTGTCCGCGCACTCGCGCCTGGTCCAGCGTTTGCGGCGGCGCTACGTGGCCGAGCTTGCGCTGCTGCCCGCCGGCGAGCCGCTGCGCGAGCACATGGCACAGGCCTATGCCGCACTGCGCGGGCGCGGAGACGCCCCGGCCGACGCATTGCGCATCGTGCGGCAGCTGGTGATGGAGCGGCTGGTGACGCTCGACTGCGACCGGCAGGCGCCGCTGGCGGTCGTTACCACCGCCGTCACGCAGCTCGCCGAATTCGCCCTGGACGAGGCCTGCCGCGAAGCCTGCAGCGAACTCGAGGTCGTGCACGGCGTTCCCCTCGGACCCGAAGGTCAGCGCGCCGAGCTCTGGATCGTCGGCATGGGCAAGCTGGGCGCGCGCGAGCTCAACGTGTCGAGCGACATCGATCTTATCTATCTGTACGACCACGACGGCGAAACCGCAGGCGACAGCGAAGGGCGCTCGCGCCTGTCGAACCAGGAGTTCTTCTCGCGCGCCGTCCGCCGCATCTACGCGCTGGTAGGAGACACCACCGAGCATGGCTTCGTGTTCCGCGTCGACCTGGCCCTGCGGCCGAACGGCAACTCCGGCCCCAGTGTGGTGTCGCTCGATGCGCTCGAAGAATATTTTCAGGTGCAGGGTCGCGAGTGGGAACGCTTCGCGTGGCTCAAGAGCCGCGTGGTGGCGCCCCGCGCCGTGGTGAGCAGCTGCTCGGCCGAAGCCCTGCGCGGCGTGGTGCTGCCTTTTGTCTTCCGGCGCTATCTCGACTACAGCGTGTTCGACTCGCTGCGCACGCTGCACCGGCAGATTCGCGAGCAGGCGGCGCGCCGCAGTGCCGGTCGGCCGGAGCGCGCGAACGACGTCAAGCTGTCGCGCGGTGGCATCCGCGAGATCGAGTTCACCGTGCAGCTGCTGCAGGTGGTGCGCGGCGGGCAGTTCCCCGAACTGCGCACGCGGCCCACGCTCGATGCGCTTCAGCGGCTGGCGCGCGCCAACCTGATGCCGCAGGAAACCGCCGACGCGCTGGCGGCGGCTTACGAGTTCCTGCGCCGCGTCGAGCACCGAATCCAGTACCTGGACGACCAGCAGACGCATGTGCTGCCGGTGGACGACGACGACCTGCGCTGGATTGCACAGTCGCTCGGCTATGCCGACTGCTGTCCCTTCCTTGCGCAGCTCGACGCGCACCGCGAGCTGGTGGCGCAGGAGTTCGACACCCTGCTGGGCGGAAAGAAGCCGTGCACGCGCTGCAACGGCGGCGCTGCGGCCAATGCGCCGCCGGAGCTGGCCGACCTCGCCGGCGAGCTGCCGCCGCTGTTTGCCGAGCGCATACGTGCCTGGTGCGACAACCCGCGCATCGCGGCCTTGCGCGACGACTCGCGCGCGAGGCTGCGACAGCTGGTGCAGCGCACCGGCCAGTGGCTGCGCGAGCCCGACAGCGATGCACCGGGGCAGATCGCCCGCCATGTCGATGCCGCATTGCGCTGGGCCGACTGGATCGAGCCACTGCTGCGGCGCGAAAACTACATCGCGCTGCTGGTGGAGCGGCCCGCGGTGCAGGAACGCCTGTTGCGATTGCTGGGCGCTGCAAAGTGGCCCGCGCGCTACCTGATGGCGCACCCGGGCGTGATCGACGAACTCGCCAGCAACGAGATGCTGGCCGGACGCTTTGCCCCGGCCGATTTCGAACGCGAACTCGAAGAGCGCCACGCGTCGCTGCGACGCACCGGCGAAGCCGACGAGGAGCGCCTGCTCAATCTGCTGCGCCACGCGCACCATGCAGAGCTGTTTCGCACACTGGCGCGCGACGTCGATGGCCGCATCACCGTCGAACAGGTGGCCGACGACCTGAGTGCGTTGGCCGACACGGTGCTGCGCGTCACCGCCCGCTGGTGCTGGCCGCACGTGCGCAATCCGCACCGCGCCGAGCCGCAGTTCGCGATCATCGGCTACGGCAAGCTCGGCGGCAAAGAACTCGGCTACGGCAGCGATCTGGACATCGTCTTCGTCTACGACGACGACGACGAGCGCGCCGGCGAGGTCTATGCGGCCTACGTGCGCAAGCTGATCAACTGGCTCACCGTCAAGACCCGCGAGGGCGACCTGTTCGAGATCGACACCGCGCTGCGGCCCAACGGCAGCTCGGGCCTGCTCACCACCAGCTTCGAGGCCTACGAGAAGTACCAGCTCGGCCGCGGCAGCAACACCGCGTGGACTTGGGAGCACCAGGCCATGACGCGGGCGCGATTCGTCCTCGGCGACCCCACGCTCGGCGCGCGCTTCGATGGCGTTCGCGAGGCCGTCGTCACTGCCCCCCGGGATCGCGCCGCGCTCAAGGCCGAGATCGTCGCGATGCGCGCCAAGGTTAGCGCGGCACATCCGGTGAAAGCCGGCCGTTTCGACGTCAAGCACAGCCCCGGCGGCATGGTGGACGCCGAGTTCGCGGTGCAGTTCCTGGTGTTGGCGCAAGCGGCGGCGCATCCCGAGCTGATCCCGAACGTGGGCAACATCGCCTTGCTGTTGCGCGCCGAGGAAGCCGGCCTTTGCAGGCAGGCGTGGGCCGCGATGCGGCGGCTGCGTATCGCGAATTGCGGCGCGTTCAGCATCGCGCGCGGCTGAACGAGGAACCGACGCAGGTGCAGCTGTCGTCGGTGGCAAAGAGCGCGCCGCGATGCTGGCGCTGTGGAAGGCAGTCTTTTTTGAAGTCGATGTCTAAGCGCGCTCGGCCTGCGCGTAGAATTGGAGGCATGGCCGCTTGCGTCGCGCTGGTGCTTCTGGCCGGCTGCGCGAGCGGGCCGCGTGGCGGCGGGCGTGACGGGCCGGATGCGAATCCGCCCTTGGGTCTGGGCCAGGTACCCGACGCCGAGCCCCGCGTCGAAGCGATCCGCAACAGTGGCGGCACCAGCAAACCCTATGTGGTGCTGGGCCGCTCGTACCTGCCGATCACCGACGACCGGCCGCTGCGCGAGACTGGCCTCGCCTCCTGGTACGGCCGCAAGTTCCACGGTCAGCCGACCGCGAGCGGCGAGGCCTACGACATGTACGCGATGACGGCCGCGCACAAGACCCTACCGCTGCCGAGCTATGTGCGGGTGCGCAACCCGGCCAACGGGCGAGAGGCGATCGTGCGAGTGAACGACCGCGGCCCGTTCCACGACGACCGCGTCATCGACTTGAGCTATACCGCCGCGCTCAAGCTGGACCTCCTGCGCGGTGTCGCGCCGGTGGAGATCGAGCGCATCACCAATGCCGACATTGCGGCCGGCAACTGGCGGCGCGGCAACGGCAGTGCCACGGCGCTGGCGGATGCATCGCCGGCGATGTCGCGCTCGGCGCAAGACAGCGTTGCGGTGCCGGCAGCGCTCACCACGCCGGTGGTCGCCATGCCGGCGACGGAGGTGAGGGAACTGGCTGCGTTGCCGCCGCTTGCGCCCGAGGCTGCGGCGCCCTTGGCGCCAGCGCCGGCGCGCGAAACGGCATCACCGGCCGCGGGTTTTTGGGTGCAACTGGGCGCCTTCAGCCAGCGCGACGGTGCCGATCGCTTTCAGCATCAGGTGGCGCGCAGCCTGCCCGCCATTGCGCCGGCACTCAACGTGTTCGCCGAACGCGGCACGTTCCGGCTGCAGGCCGGTCCGCACGCATCGCGCGAACTCGCTGTCGACACGGCCGAGCAGGTGCGCAACGGTTTGCAGATCGCGCCGATCATCGTCGAGCGGCGCTGAGGCAGTCACGCGGCTTGTGCGGCCGGCAGCGGTTTGACTGCGACCGGCGCGCGCATGCCGACGCCCAACCGGTTCCAGACGTTGATCTGCGCCACAGCCAAAGTCAGTTCAACGATCTCGCGCTCGTCGAAATGCGCCCGGAGCGCCTCGAAGTCTTCGTCGGGCGCGTGGGTGTCGATCAGCCGCGTCAAGCTCTCGGCCCAGTTCAGTGCCGCGCGCTCGCGCTCGCTGAAGAACGGGACCTCGCGCCACGTTACGAGGCTGTTGAGCCGCTGCGGATCTTCGCCCGCGGCCAGCAGTTCGCGGGCATGCATGTCCACGCAGAATGCGCAGCCGTTCAGTTGCGAAACGCGCAGGAAGACCAGGTGGATCAGCCTCTTGCCAAGCATCGATTCGTCGAGCGCTGCGTTGACGCCGAGCAGGCGGCGTCGTTCCATCGCAGCCAGGCGTCCTGCACCACATCTTCGGCGTCGGCCGGCGAGCCGAGCATGCGGTAGGCGATACCCAGCAGGCGCGGGCGATGGCGGTCGAAGATGCGGGTGGAAGCGTCCATATGCGAGCAAGACGCATGACCGGCACCGCCTGTGACACGACGAGGCGCCGGCGGCGCCCCTTCGCTCAGGCGCCCTGGTATTCGGGCTTGGGGCCGAGCGAGGCGGCGAGTTCCTTGCGGTAGCGATTCAGCTCCTGCACCGTCTTGAAGCTGCGGTTCATGAGCAGGCTCAGGTTGTGCAGGATGCGTTCGCCGACCCTGTGCTCCCAGACCGCGTCGAACTTGATCTGACTGTCCAGCCAGTGCTCCAGCCAGTCCGGGTCGGGCATGCGGCTCTGGATGGTGTCGTTCGGGAACAGCGCCTTGTTGACGTGCAGGTTGGTCGGATGCAGCGCCTGCGCGGTCCGCCGTGCGCTCGCCATCAGCACGCCGACCTTGGTGAAGGCCGAGCGCGCCTCGTCGCCGAACTTTTCCATTGCACGCTTCATGTAGCGCAGGTATGCGCCGCCGTGGCGGGCCTCGTCCTGGCTGAGGGTGGTGTAGATGTGCTTGATGACCGGCTCGGTATGCCACTCGGCTGCGCGCCGATACCAGTGGTTGAGCCTGATCTCGCCGCAGAAATGAAGCATCAGTGTTTCGAGCGGCGGCGCGGGATCGAAGTCGAAACGCACCTCGTGCAGTTCCTGCTCGGTCGGCGCGTGTTTCGGGGAGAAGCGCTTCAGGTACTCCATCAGCACCAGCGAGTGCTTCTGCTCCTCAAAGAACCAGATCGACATGAAGGCCGAGAAGTCGCTGTCGTGCCGGTTGTCGCGCAAGAACATTTCGGTGGCCGGAAGCGCAGCCCACTCGGTGATGGCGTTCATCTTGATCGTCTGCGCCTGCTCGTCGGTGAGCCGGGACGCGTCGAAAGACTGCCACGGGATGTCCTTGTCCATGTCCCAGCGGACGGATTCGAGTTGCCTGAAGAGTTCCGGATAAAGCATCTGTGTCTTTCTTGAGCGGAAGAATTTTAGTCGGCCCGTCGGGCGGCCCCGTGACAAGCAACGATGATGCGTATACGCGAAGTGCGGCAACGCGGATTTTTCGCCCCTTTCACCGTAAGGAATCTGCCATGCAAATCACCATTGGCCTCGCAGTGCCTTTGCTCTCGGTCGCCGCCGTTGCCGCGGCTTGCCTTCTGCCGATACCGGCCGGCGCGCAAAACGCGGCCGGCTGTCCGGCAGTTCTTCAGCACACCTTCCCGCGGCTGCAGGATGAGAAGCCGCAGCCGCTGTGCCAGTACGCGGGCAAGGTCGTGCTGGTAGTCAACACCGCGAGCTTCTGCGGCTTCACCCCGCAATACAAGGGCCTCGAGGCGCTGGACACCAAATACCGCACACGGGGACTGGTCGTGCTGGGTTTTCCGTCGAACGATTTCTCGCAGGAGGCGGGCTCGAACAAGGAGATCGCCGAATTCTGCGAAAGCACTTTCGGCGTCAAGTTTCCGATGTTTGCCAAGTCGTCCGTTCGGGGCGCCGAGGCCAACCCGCTTTTCAAACAGCTGGCACAGCTTTCCGGAACCACCCCGAAATGGAACTTCTACAAGTACCTGATCGGGCGCGACGGCAAGGTGATCGATGCGTATTCGAGCATGACTGCGCCAGACGACCGCAGCTTCGTCCGTGAGCTCGAAAAACAGCTCGGCCAAAAATAATACCAAGCAGTTCGCAAAAAGACGATTCGGTATTATTATCGACCGATGCGTCCAAACCGCTCGGCAGTTCTCGTCACAATCCCTTACCTCTCCCAAGGGAACCGGCTCGCGCAGGCTGCGCTCCTATCGGTTTCGGGCGCCGAAAGCCCGACAGTTTTCATGCTGCGAGGTCTTCCGGGCGTCTGTCGCCCGGTCGAAATCCCGAGGCGATTCTTCTCCTCCTCCCTCCCTCCCTCCTTCGCCTCGGGGCGCCTCGCAGCATTTTTGTATTCCGCCGGAGCGCCGGCATGACGAGCCACCGGCCGAAGGTCGCCGTCGTCGGCGGTGGCATATCGGGACTCGCAGCCGCTCATGCGCTGAGCGCCGATGCGGATGTCACGCTGTTCGAGGCGGGCGATTATTTCGGCGGCCACGCGCACACGGTCGACATCTCGCTGCCGGCCACGGTCATCAGCGCCACCAAGGTCAGCCACGGTGTCGACACCGGCTTTTTGGTCTACAACGACCGCACCTATCCCCAGCTGATCCGCCTCTTCGCCGAACTCGGCGTCGAAACCGCGGCGTCGGAGATGTCGTTTTCGGTCCAGGCGCCGCACCGCAGCGGCCGCACCGTCGAGTGGAGCGGCAACAACCTCGACACCGTGTTCGCGCAACGGCGCAATCTGCTCGATGCGCGCTTTCTCGGCATGCTGCGCGATCTGCTGCGCTTCAACAAGCTGACCACGCGCATCGCCACCGCCGGCACCGAGGGCGAATTCGCCCAGCCGCTCGGCGCCTTTCTCGACCAGCACCGCTTCGGCACCGCGTTTCGCGACTGGTACTTCCTGCCGATGATGGGGTGCATATGGAGCTGCCCGACACGGCAGATGCTGGAGTTTCCGGTCGCGACCATGATCCGCTTCTGCCACAACCACGGGCTGATCCAGGTCGCCGACCGGCCGCAATGGCGCACCGTGCGCGGCGGTTCGCGCAACTACGTGCAGAAGATGGTTGCGCAACTCGCCGATGCGCGGCTGAACGCACGGGTGCAGCGCATCACGCGCCATGCGGGTGCGGTGCAGATCGCCACCGAATTCGGCATCGAGACTTTCGACCACCTCGTGCTGGCCACCCATTCCGACCAGGCGCTGGCCCTGCTCGGGGACGAATCGCCCGCCGAGCGCGCCGCCCTGGGCGCCATTCGCTACCAGGCGAACCATGCGGTACTGCACACGGACACCGGGGTGCTGCCGCAGAACCGCGCGGCCTGGGCGGCATGGAACTACGAACGCGCGGCGCCGGGCCAGGGAGAGCAGGACGGCGGCGTCTGCCTGCACTACCTTCTGAACAAGCTGCAGCCGCTGCCGTGGCAGCAGTCGGTGGTCGTGTCGCTGAATCCGGTGCGCCCGATCCGCCGTAGTCAGGTCATGGCTGAGTACGACTACGCCCACCCTGTTTTCGACCTTGCGGCGATGCGCGCACAGGCTGCCATCGGCGACTTGCAGGGACAGCGCAACACCTGGTTTGCGGGCGCCTGGATGGGCTACGGTTTTCACGAGGACGGCCTCAAGGCCGGACTCGCGGCGGCAGCGGGAGTGCGCGCGCGGATCGGCCACGAGAACCAAGCTCCTGAAAGATTGGCGGCATGAAAGCCGGCACGGCAAGACTCGGCTCGGGCGATGCCGCAGTACATGCGGCACCGGCCGAAACCCGTGCAGCCGTGCCCGAGCACATCGCCGCAACGGCCAGCATCGGGTTCGGCGAGGTGCGCCATACGCGCCTGCGTCCGGTGCGCAATGCCTTCGTCTACCCGACCTATTTCCTGATGCTGCCCATGCGCACGCTGCGGGCCCAGGGCAGCGGCGCGCTGGCGCTCAATCGCGCGGCTGCGATCTCGTTCCACGACAGCGACCATGGCGATGGCCGCGGCCCTGCGCAAGGCGGCGCGCTGGCCTGGCTCGACGAGCTGCTGGCCGCCGCCGACATCGCCGATGCCACCGGCGAAGTTTGGCTGCACTGCTATCCGCGCGTCTTCGGCTATGCCTTCAAGCCGGTCAGCTTCTGGTACTGCCATACCGCCACCGGTGCATTGCGGGCGATCGTGGTCGAGGTCAACAACACCTTCGGCGAGCGCCACTGCTACCTGCTGGACCGACCGGTGTACGGCATGGAGCTGAAAGCGGCCAAGGTCTTCCACGTCTCGCCCTTCTGCCATGCGGCGGGCGACTACCGCTTCCGCTTCTTCGTCGACGAGCACCGCACGCGCACGCTGGTGCGCATCGACCACGACGACGCCGGCGGCCCGCTGCTGCAGACCAGCGTCGGCGGCAGCCTGGTCGCATTGACTTCCGCCAGCCTCCGGCGCGCGCTCTGGCGACATCCCGCGATGAGCTTCGGCGTGGTCGCGCGCATCCATTGGCAGGCTGCGCGGCTCTGGCTGAAGCGCGTGCCCTTCGTCTCCAAGCCGACGGCCCCTGAACGATCCGTTTCCCGCGAACAGCGGACGCACGAATGAACTCGACCACCACTGCCCCCGGTTTCTCACTTCCGGCGGATGCGCCCGCTGCCGCGCGCACGGTGCTCGGCCTGCTGCAGCGGCTCGCGCACGGCTCGCTGACCGTGTGCCTGCCCGACGGCTCGGTGCAGCACTTCGGCGCCGCGCCCGGCAGCGGGCCGACCGCCTCGCTCACGCTGCGCAACTGGAATGCATGCAGCGCCGCGCTGAAGTCGGGCGACATCGGCTTCGCCGAAAGCTACATCGCCGGTGACTGGACCACGCCCGACCTGACCGAGCTGATCAAGGTGTTCATCGCCAATCGCCGCGCCATCGAGGACGTGGTGTACGGCAGCTGGTTGGGCCGCCTGCTCTACCGCGTGCGGCATCTGCTGCATCGCAACAGCAAGGCCGGCAGCTCGCGCAACATCCATGCGCACTACGACTTGGGCAACGCGTTCTACAAGCTGTGGCTCGACGACAGCATGAACTACTCGTCGGCCTGGTTCGACGGCGACTTCACCCGGCCGATGCGCGACGCGCAGAACGCCAAGGTCCAACGCGCGCTCGAAGAAGCCGGCGTGCGGCGCGGCGGGCGGGTGCTCGAGATCGGCTGCGGCTGGGGCGCGCTGGCAGAGATGGCGGCCAAGGGCTTCGGCGCTTCGGTGACCGGCGTGACGCTCTCCACCGAACAGCTGGCCCATGCGCGCGAACGCACCGAAGGCATGGGCACCGACCTGCGCCTGCAGGACTACCGCGACATCCAGGATGCGCCCTTCGACGCGATCTGCTCGATCGAGATGGTGGAAGCAGTGGGGCGCGAGTACTGGCCGACCTACTTCGCGACCGTGAGCCGCCTGCTCAAGTCGGGCGGGCGGGCCTGCATCCAGAGCATCGTGATCGACGACGAGCTGTTCGACCGCTACGTCGACTCGACCGATTTCATCCAGCAGTACATCTTTCCGGGCGGCTGCCTGCCTTGCCCGCGCGAGTTCAGGCGCGAGGCCGAAGCGGCTGGCCTCGAAGTGGTGAGCGAGTTTGCGTTCGGCGCCGACTACGCCGTCACGCTCGAGCGCTGGCGCGAGCGCTTCCTGGCCGAGCGCAGCCGCATCCTGCAGCTCGGCTTCGACGAAAGGTTCATGCGCATATGGGAGTTCTACCTGGCCTACTGCGAAGCGGCGTTCGCCCAATCGAACATCGACGTGGTGCAGTACACGCTGCAAAAAAAGTGATGCTCGGCGCAGCAGTCTCGGCGGCGGCGCTGAGCCTGCACGTCGATGCCGGCGCATCGTCTGCTGCGGCGCCGGTTCCGCCCGAGCTGCGCACGGCCCTGCCCGAGGCGCAGCGCAGCGGCGCAGCGCGGCTCACCTACTGGGGCTTCGATGTCTACGACGCCAGCCTGTGGGTCGCCGCGGGCTTCCGGCCGGGCGACTGGCCGCGCCATGCGTTCGCCCTGCAACTGCATTACCTGCGCGCCTTCGACGGCGAGGACATCGCCAAGCGCTCGGTCAATGAGATGCGCCGCGCCGGCCCGATGACCGCGACGCAGTCGGCGCAATGGCTCGATGCGATGAAAGCCGCCTTTCCCGACGTGAAAAAGGGCGACCGCCTGCTCGGCGTGTACGCGCCGGGCGCGGGCGTGCGCTTCTTCCACAACGGCACCGCGACAGGCACGGTGCGCGATGCTGATTTCGCGCAGCGCTTCTTCGGCATCTGGCTCGGACCGCAGACGTCCGAACCGGCGTTGCGAGAAGCCCTGCTCGCATCGCCGGCGCGCTGACGCTTCGTCATGACGCCACTTTCCAGCTTCAGCCGCATCGACGGCTTGCGCTACGGCCTGCTCGGGCTGCCGCTCGCCTTCGTCGCGCTGCCGCTGTACGTGCTGCTGCCCAACCATTACGCACGCGCCTTCGGCGTGCCGCTCGCCGCGCTCGGCGGCGTGCTGCTCGCGGCGCGGCTCGTCGATGCCTTTATCGACCCGCTGCTCGGACGGCTGAGCGACCGCCTGCATGCGCGCTCGGCCGCTTCGGTGCTCGGCTTCGGCGCGCTGTCCGCGCTGGTGCTGTTGGTGGGCTTCGCGCTGCTGTTCTTTCCCGGGCTGCTGGTCGACACCACGCAACACGCATCACTGCTGGCCACGGCGGCAGTATTGCTTGCGGTGACCTACGCCGGTTTCAGCGCGCTCGGCATCGCGCACCAGTCCTGGGGTGCGATGCTCGGCGGCGACGCGCTCCAGCGCAGTCGAATCGTCGGCTGGCGAGAAGGCTTCGGGCTGGTCGGCGTGGTGCTCGCATCGGTGGTGCCGACATTGGCGGGCCTGCCGGCGATGGTCGGGCTCTTCGCCATCGCGTTGCTGGTCGGCTGGCTGGCGTGGACGCGCGCGCCCAGGCCGGCTCGCGCGCCGGCGCACCGCCAGGCCGCATTGATGCTGCCCTTGCACCGCCCGGCATTCCGGCGGCTGCTCGCGGTGTTCGTGCTGAACGGCATCGCCAGCGCGATACCGGCCACGCTCGTACTGTTCTTCGTGCAGGACCGGCTGCAGGCGCCGCGTGCGATGGAGTCGGCATTCCTCGGCAGCTACTTCGTTTTCGCCGCCGCATCCATCCCGCTGTGGTTGCGGGCGGTGCCGCGCTTCGGCCTTGCGCGCACGTGGCTGGGCGGCATGGCGCTTTCGATTGCCGTATTCGCCGGCGCGAGCCTGATGGGCGCCGGCGACGCAGCCGGATTTCTCGTCGTGTGCGCGCTGTCGGGCATCGCACTCGGATCCGACCTGGTGCTGCCGAGCGCAATACTGGCCGGGGTGATCGCCGAGGCCGACGACCAGAGCCACGCCGGCGCCTACTTCGGCTGGTGGAACTTCGCGACCAAGCTCAACCTGGCGCTTGCCGCGGGGTTGGCCCTGCCGCTGCTCGGGATTGCCGGCTACGCGCCGGGCGTGCGCGATGCGCCCGCATTGCAGGCTCTGACACTCGCCTACTGCCTGCTGCCCTGCCTGCTCAAGCTGCTCGCGGCCGGGGCGTTGTGGGCGCTCGTGATCCGGCCGGCTGCTCCGATCGCATTTGCGAAAGTCTCTTCATCATGATTTTCCGATCCTGGCTTGCCAGCGTGCTCATTGCCGCCACCGTGTTGTTCGCCGGCTGCGCCGCGCCGCGGCCGTCCGACTACGCCGCCGAGCGGCCGGTGCTTTCCCTGCGCGACTACTTCGACGGCCGGGTCGAGGCGCACGGCATGTTCCAGAACCGGGCCGGGCGCGTGGTCAAGCGCTTCACCGTGGTCATGGACTGCACCTGGAGCGGAGACGACGGCGTACTCGACGAGCGCTTCACCTTCAGCGACGGCAGCACGCAGCGCCGCATCTGGAAGCTCAAGGCGCTTTCCGGCGGCCGATTCACCGGCACGGCGGACGACGTGATGGGCACCGCTCAAGGAGAACAGAAGGGCAACGCTTTCCACTGGACATACACGTTGCTGCAGCCGGTGGACGATTCGGTCTACGAAGTGCAGATGGACGACTGGATGTTCCTGGTGGACGACAAGGTCATGCTCAATCGCGCCGAGATGAGCAAGTTCGGCGTCGCTATCGGCGCGGTGACGCTGTCTTTCACCAAACCGAAGCCATGAGCTTCATCGCTCCCCTCAATCCGCGCCTGCGCGACTGGCACGGCAAGACGGCCTGGATCGTCGGCGCGTCGTCCGGCATCGGCCGTGCGACTGCCATCGCGCTGCTCGCGCAGGGTGCGCGGGTGGCGGTTTCGGCGCGCAATTGCGAAGCACTCGAAACGCTGGCCGCAGCGCATCGCCCGACGGACGGCGAAGCGGCACGGGTGATCGTGCTGCCGCTGGACGTGAACGATGCCGCCGCGGTGGCCGCCGCGCATGCGCAGCTTGCGGCGTCCGGGCCGATCGACTTCGTCCTTTATTGCGCCGGCACCTACCAGGCGATGCGCGCCGAGGCCTTCGACCTGGAGGTGATGCTGGCGCATCAGCAAGTCAACTACGTGGGCGCCCTGCAGGTGCTGGCCGCGGTGCTGCCGGACTTCGTGGCGCGGCGTGCCGGCCACATTGCCATCACCGCCAGCGTGGCGGGCTTTCGCGGCCTGCCGCAAAGCCTGGCCTACGGACCGACCAAGGCCGCGCTCACCAACCTGGCCGAAGTGCTGTACACAGACCTGCATGCGCGCGGCATCGGTGTCAGCGTTGTGCAGCCCGGCTTCGTCGACACACCGCTCACGGCACAGAACGGCTTCGAGATGCCGGCACTGATATTGCCGTCGCAAGCCGCCGACGAGATGCTCGCGGGATGGGCGCGGGGCGCGTTCGAGATTCATTTTCCGCGCCGCTTCACGCTCTTCATGAAACTGCTGCGGATGCTGCCGTACCGGCTCTATTTTCTGACCGTGCAGCGCTTCACGGGCCTCTGAACAAAAAGGCGCCTCGCGGCGCCTTCGTCAGGGCTGGGTGTCGGCGAAGCTGGCCCGCAGCATCAGCTTGTCGTAGAGCTTTGCGAGGTTCGCGTGCTCGCCGCGCCAGTCGATGTCCGGAAACCGGAAGCCGATCCAGCCGAGGGCACAGCCGACCGCGATGTCGGATAGGCTCAGGTGGACGCCACTGCAGAAAGGCTTGTCGCCGAGCCCCTTGGCCATTGCGCGAATGCCGCCTTCGACCTTGCTGCGCTGGCGATCCATCCAGGCCTGGCTGCGCTCACCGTCGCGGCGGCCGGCCCATGCCGATTCGAGCCGCAGCAGGATGCCCGCATCCATCACGCCGTCGGCCAGCGCTTCCCAGGTCTTGACCTCGGCGCGCTCGCGGCTTTGCTGCGGAATGAGCTTGCCAACGGGCGACAGGGTGTCGAGGTATTCGACGATCACGCGCGAATCGAACATGGCCTCGCTGCCGTCCATGATCAGGCAGGGCACCTTGCCGAGCGGGTTGGAGCTGGCAATCGTGCTGTCGGCAGACCAGACGTCCTCGATCACGAACTGGTAGTCGAGCCGCTTTTCGGCCAAGACCACACGCACCTTGCGCACATAGGGACTGGCAGCGGATCCGATCAGTTTCATGCAGGCTCTCTCCCGTACAGGACGTCGTTATGGCGTTTTGATTCTAGGTGAAGGCGCGACCTAAAATTGCCCGATGAGTTTTTCCTCCGTCTCCGCTCTTTCTCCCCTGGACGGCCGATACGCGGCCAAGCTTTCGGCGCTGCGCCCGCTGATGAGCGAACAGGGTTACATGCACCGGCGGGTGCAGGTCGAGGTGGCCTGGTTCATCGCGCTGTCGGACTGCGGCTTCGCCGAATTCAAGCCGCTCACCGGCGGCGCACGCAAGTACCTGCTTAACCTGGTCAGCAACTTCTCCGAGGCCGATGCCGTCGCGATCAAGCAGATCGAGAAGACCACCAACCACGACGTCAAGGCGGTCGAGTACTGGATCAAGTCGAAGTTCGAGGCGCGCCCCGAACTGCTTGCGGCCTCCGAGTTCGTGCACTTCGCCTGCACCAGCGAAGACATCAACAACACCAGCCATGCGCTGCAGATCCAGGCCGCGCGCAGCAAGGTGCTGCTCCCGGCCATCGACGGCCTGGTGGCCAGCCTGCGCGACATGGCGATCCGCTTTGCCGCGGTGCCGATGCTGTCGCGCACGCACGGACAGACCGCCAGCCCGACCACCGTCGGCAAGGAACTCGCCAACGTCGCCGTGCGGCTGGCGAAGGCGCGCGAGCGGATCGACAGCGTGGCGCTGCTGGGCAAGATGAACGGCGCGGTCGGCAACTACAACGCGCACATGGCGGCCTGGCCCGATTTCGATTGGGAAGCCTTCAGCCGCAAGGTGGTGGAAACGGCGGCGCCGGTCGGCCTCGGACTCACGTTCCAGCCCTACAGCATCCAGATCGAGCCGCACGACTACATGGCCGAGCTGTTCGACGCCGTGGCGCGTACCAACACCATCCTGATCGACTTCGCCCGCGACATCTGGGGCTATGTGAGCCTGGGCTACTTCAAGCAGCGGCTGAAGCCGGGCGAGATCGGCTCGTCGACCATGCCGCACAAGGTCAACCCGATCGACTTCGAGAACGCCGAGGGCAACCTGGGCTTGGCCAACGCGCTCCTGCGCCACCTGAGCGAAAAGCTGCCGATCAGCCGCTGGCAGCGCGACCTGACCGACAGCACGGTGCTGCGCAATGTCGGCGTGGCGTTCGGCTATTCCGCCCTGGCCTATGCGAGCCTCGCGGCGGGATTGGGCAAACTCGAACTCAACGAAGAAGCCCTGGCCGAAGAC
>JBBJMS010000103.1:0-12063 GCA_037720315.1 Variovorax sp.
AAAATCGGCGCTGGAGAAGCCAGCGATACAAGCGCTGCTCGTCCTGCTACGCAGCGCCGCGTGGCAGCACCGGCTCGGCACCCTCGCGGGCTATGAAAGCGCGGCCAGCGGCGAGGTGCAGTCGCTGAGCGCGCTGCTGCCCTGGTGGAGCTTCAAACGGCCGAAAATATGAACCACCCCCGAAGCGCCTGCGGCGCCTCCCCCTCGAGGGGGCGATACCGGCGGCCCGGCGGAGCCGGTTCCGCGGTATCCCTGGCGTTCAGCCGCGCGGGCGCTATGCGGCGCTCTCGGTGCGGCCGCCGAGGCCGAGATAGGTGTCGATGATGCGGCGATCGTGCAACAACGCTTTCGCATCACCTTCGATCGCGACGGTACCCATCTCCAGCACATAGGCGCGATCGGCAACCTGCAGCGCGGCGCGCGCGTTCTGCTCCACCAGCAGCACCGACACACCGTGCTGGCGCAACGAAGAAACGACCTGCATCACCTCGCGAACGATGCGCGGTGCCAGGCCGAGCGAGGGCTCGTCGAGCATCAGCAGCCGGGGACGCGCCATCAGCGCGCGGCCGATGGCGAGCATCTGCCGCTCTCCGCCCGAGAGCGTGGACGCGAGCTGCGCGCGCCGTTCCTCCAGGCGCGGAAAGATGCCGAACACCTCCTTCATGCGCGGGCGCTGGTCGCGCTCGCCGCGCCACCAGCGCGAGAAGCCGCCGAGGAGCAGGTTGTCTTCGACCGACATCTCGCCGAACAGCTCGCGCTTTTCAGGCACCAGCGCGACGCCGCGCGCGACCATCGCCTCAACACTGGGGCGTGCCATGCGCGAGCCGTCGAGGACGACATTGCCGCGCGAGGGCAAGAGCCCCATGGCGGCGCAGAGCAGCGTCGTCTTGCCCGCGCCGTTGGGGCCGATGACGGTGACGATCTCGCCCGCGCCCACCTGCATGGCGATGTGGTGGACCGCTTCCACCGCGCCATAGGAAACGCAGAAGTCATCGAGCTGCAGCAATGGATAGCTCACGTCGCCTTCTCCATCGGAGCCGCTTCCGACGCCGGTTCGTCGACGCCGCCGAGGTAGGCATCGAGCACCTTCGGATCGGCCTGCACCTCGGCCGGCGTGCCGCGGGCGATGACCGCGCCGAACTCCAGCACGGTGATGCGGTCGGCCAGGTTCATGACGAACTCCATATCGTGCTCGACGACCAGGATGCCGAGCCCTTCGGCGCGCAGCTGATCGAGCAAGGCCGCGAGCGCGCGCTTCTCGAGGTGCCGCAGGCCGGCGGCCGGCTCGTCGAGGAGCAGCACCGCCGGATGGCCTGCGAGTGCCCGTGCGATCTCGACCGCACGCTGCTGGCCGAGCGCGAGCGAAGCCGCAGGCACCTCGGCGAACTCGCCCAGGCCACAGCGATCGAGCTGCCGGCGCGCCTGCGCGAGCAAGGCGGCTTCTTCGGCCCGGTCGAGGCGCAGCATCGATGCGATCCATCCGCGCTGTCCACGCCGATGGGCACCGAGCGCGACGTTCTCGATCACGCGGCGCTGCCCGAGCAGACGCACATGCTGGAACGTGCGCCCTAGCCCGAGCGCCGCGAAGGCGCGCGACGGCTGTGCCGCCATCTGCTTGCCCATCAACCGAACCTCGCCCGAGCTCGGGTCGTCCACGCCGGAGATCATGTTGAAGAAGGTGCTCTTGCCTGCGCCGTTCGGTCCGATCAGCGCATGGATCTCGCCGGCCTTCACGTCCATGCTGACCGCGTCGTTCGCGACCAGGCCGCCGAAGCGCTTGGTCACGTCGCGCGCCTGCAGCACCAGCTCGCCGCGCGGCGGCAGCCCGGGTTCGGGCAGCACCACCGTGCTGCGCGGTGCGCGCACCGGCGTCGGCCGCAGAGCGGCCGCCGATGCGGGCTACGCCCGGCCAGAGGCCGTCGGCGAAGCGCTGCAGCACAAACAGCATCAGCAGACCGAAGACGATCACTTCAAAGTTGCCGCTGGTGCCCAGCAGGGCCGGCAGGTGCCTGCAACCTCCTTGGCGATGGTGATGAGCAGCGCACCGAGCACGGCGCCCCAGACGCTGCCGGCGCCGCCGACCACCGCCATGAACAGGTACTCGATGCCGATGTTGAGGTTGAACGGCGTCGGGTTGATGAAGCGCTGCAGGTGCGCGTAAAGCCAGCCCGAAACCGCAGCGAGCAGCGCCGCCAGCACGAACACCTTGATCCGGTAGCGTGCCGTGTCAACACCCATCGACTCGGCCATGACGCGGCCGCCCTTCAGGGCACGGATGGCTCGGCCCTCGCGCGAATCCAGCAGGTTGTGCAGCGCCCAGAGCGCGAGCAGCAGCACGCCCCAAATGACCACGCCGAGCGCGCGCGGCGACGCGAGCGAGTAGCCCGCGACGACGATCGGCGGCACGCCGGACACGCCCGTATGTCCGCCGAGGAAGTCGAGGTTGCCGAACAGGAAGTAGAAGCTCAATCCCCATGCAATGGTGCAAAGCGGCAGGTAGTGGCCCGACAGCCGCAGCGTGATGGAACCGAGGCCCCATGCGATGACGAAGGTCACCGCAATGCCGAGCAGGAGCCCCACCCACGGCAGGACGCCCGGGCCGACCAATCGGCCGAACGCGGCATCCACCACCGGCGAGGTGCAGACCCACGCCGTGGCGTAGGCGCCCACGCCGACGAAAGCGGCCTGGCCGAAAGACGTCATGCCGCCCACGCCCGTGAGCATGACCAGCCCCGCCGCCACCAGCGCATAGAGGCCGATGTAGCAGAGCACCGTGACCGAGAAGTCCGGCAGGAAGCCCCATGCGATGGCCAGTGCGGCGACGAACGCCAGCGTCAGTTGCCGGCGCGTCATTCCTCGTCCTCCACATGGCGGCTCTTCAGCGATCGCCACCAGAGCACCGGGATGATGAGCGTGAAGACGAACACTTCCTTGAAGGCGCTGGCCCAGAACGACGAGAAGGCTTCGAGCTGCCCAACGATCAGCGCGCCGAGCAATGCCAGGGGATAGCTCGCGAGGCCCCCGACGATGGCTGCCACGAAACCCTTGAGTCCGATCAGGAACCCGGTGTCGTAGTAGATGGTCGTCAGCGGTGCGATCAGCAGGCCCGACACCGCACCGATGGCCGCCGCCAGGGCAAAGCTCAGGTCGCCCGAAAGGCCGGTGGGAATGCCCATCAGCCGCGCGCCGACTCGGTTGATCGCGGTGGCGCGCAGGGCCTTGCCGATGATCGAGCGTTCGAAGAACAGGAACATCGCCACCACCAGCACCGCGGTAACGCCCACCACCACCAGCGACTGGCCCGTGACAGGAACGCCGCCCACGTCGAACCGCAGGTCGGAGAAGGCCGGCGTGCGGGAACCTTCGGCACCGAAGAAGAGCAGGCCCAGGCCGACCAGCACGCCGTGCAGCGCCACCGAGACGATGAGGAGCGTGAGCACGGTCGCATCGACCAGCGGCCGGTAGGCCAGGCGGTAGAGCAGCGGGCCGAGCGGGACGATCACCACCAGCGCCGTCAGAACTGCATGAACACGGACGTCGGGCGAACCAGCAGCACCAGCGCGCACGCCGCGAGCGGCAGCGCCAGGCACCATGCGAGCGTCGACGGCCAATCGACGGCAACGCCGCGCCGCCAACGCCAGAGTTCGAGCGCCAGCGACACGGCCGCCAGCGTGAGCAGCAGCCACAAGGTGCCGGGCACGCGGCCCGCCTGCAGCGCGACCATCGACAGCGCGCTGAAGGCGACGAACTCGCCCTGGGGGATGAAGATGACGCGGGTGACCGAGAACACCAGCACCAGCGCCAGCGCCATCAGCCCGTAGATCGCCCCGTTGACGATACCGTCCTGCCCCAGGATCAGGGCGATCTGCGCGTCCATCAGGGCTGGTATTTCCAGTTGCCGTTCTCGACCTTGACCATCACGCGCGCGCGCTGGTCAAGGCCCAGGTGGTCGGTCGGCGACATGGTGAAGATGCCGTGCGCGCCGGGGATGTCCTTCACCGCTTCGAGCGCATCGCGCAGTGCTGCGCGAAAGGCCGGCGTGCCGGGCTGCGCCGTCTTCAGCGCCACGGGAATGGCCGCGCTCATCAGCAGCCCCGCATCCCAGGCGTGGCCGCCGAAGGTCGACACCGTGCCCTTGCCGTTGGCCGCTTCATAGGCGCTGACATACGCGGTTGCCGACTTCTTGACCGGATGCGAATCAGGCAGCTGCGCGGCCACCAGCATCGGGCCGGACGGCAGCAGCGTGCCTTCGACATCCTTGCCGCCGACGCGCAGGAAGTCCGCGTTGGCGACGCCGTGGGTCTGGTAGATCTTGCCGGTGTAGCCGCGCTCCCTGAGCGATTTTTGCGGCAGCGCGGCCGGGGTGCCGGAGCCTGCGATGAGCACCGCATCGGGCTTGGCGCTGATCAGCTTCAGCGTCTGGCCGGTCACCGAAGTGTCGCTGCGGGCATAGCGCTCGTTCGCGATCACTTCCAGCTTCTTGATGCCCGCAGCCTTGCCGAACTCCTGGAACCAACCCTCCCCGTAGGCGTCGGAGAAGCCGATGAAGCCGACCGTCTTCACGCCGTTGGCGGCCATGTGCTCGGCGATGGCGAGCGACATCATGATGTCGTTCTGCGGTGTCTTGAAAACCCACTTGCGCTTGTCGTCCATCGGCTCGACGATGCGCGCCGATGCGGCCATCGAGATCATCGGCACCTTCGCTTCGGAAACCACGTCGATCATGGCCAGCGAGTTGGGCGTGACCGTCGAGCCAATCACGATGTCGACCTTGTTCTCGCTGATCAGCTTGCGCGTGTTGGACACGGCGGCGGTGGTGTCGGACGCGTCGTCGAGCACGATGTAGTTGATCGTCTGCCCGCCGATGGTCTTGGGCATCAGGCCAATGGTGTTCTTTTCGGGTATGCCGAGCGACGCGGCCGGGCCCGTGGCCGACAGGGTGACGCCGACGTTGACGTCTGCTTGCGCGGCGAATGCCATGGCGCACAGCAGCGCCACGCCGAGGTGGGTGAAAGACTTCATCTTCTATGTCTCCGTTGGTTGAAAAATGCGCTTCAGCGCTCGTCGAACGTCAGCACCACGCGCTCGGTCAGCGGATGGGCCTGACAGGTCAGGATGAATCCGTTCGCCACCTCATTCTTGTCGAGCGCGAAGTTGCGCTCCATCCGCACTTCCCCTTCCAGCAGCTTCGCCCGGCAAGTGCCGCAAACGCCGGAAGTGCACGAGTACGGCACCTCCAGGCCGGCGGACGACGCCGCGTCGAGGATGCTCGGCTGCCCGCGGGTGAAGGAGATTTCGCGCGAGAGACCGTCGCGCACGATGGTGATGCGCGCTTGCTCGGCGTCGCCCGGCAGCGCTTCGTGCACCACCGCATCCACCGCCGCCTGCGCGCCTGCCGCCCGCTGGGCGACGCCGAAGCGTTCGATGTGGATGCGCTCTTCGGGCACGCGCGCCGCGAGCAGCGCCGCCTCGGCCTCGTCGTTCATCTGGAACGGGCCGCAGATGTAGGCATGGTCGATCTGCGACGCCGGCACCACGCCGTGCAGGAACTCGCCGATCTTCTCGCGGTTCATCACGCCCATGTTGAGCGGCACGTCGGTGTGCTCGTCGGAAAACACATGCTGCAGTACCAGCCGCGTCATGTAGCGGTTCTTGAGATCTTCGATTTCTTCCTTGAACATGGTCGACCTGAGCTGCCGGTTGCCGTAGATCAGCGTGAAGCGGCTCTTCGGCTCGCGCGCAAGCACCGTCTTCATGATCGAAAGGATCGGCGTGATGCCGCTGCCGCCGGCGATGCCCAGATGGTGGTGGCGCGCCTCGGGCTCGATCGGCACGAAGAAGCGGCCCTGCGGCGCCATCACCTGCAGCGTGTCGCCCGGGCGCAGGGCGCTGTTGATCCAGTTGGAGAAGACGCCGTCCTTCACCTTGCGCACGCCGACGCGCAGCTCGCCGTCGGCGACGCCGGCGCAGATCGAATAGGAGCGGCGCAGGTCCTGGCCGTCGATGTCCTTGCGCAGCGTGAGGTACTGGCCCTGGGTGAAGCCGAACACCTCGCGCAGTTGGTCGGGCACGTCGAAGGCAACGATGACCGCCTCGGTGGTGTCGGGCTCGATCCTGCGCACGCGCAAGGGATGGAAGTCGAAGCTCATAGCGGTTTGAAGTATTCGAAGGGCTCGCGGCAGGCGAGGCAGCGGTAGAGCGATTTACAGGCGGTGGAACCGAAAGCCGACAGGCGCTCGGTATTGCGGCTGGCGCAGCGCGGGCAGGCAATCGGTGCATCGGCCTTGCGCCCGAAGAAGCGGATCGGCACTGCGCCACCCGGGCCGACCGGGCTCGGCGGTGCGATGCCGTATTCGGTGAGCTTGCGTTTTCCTTCGACGCTGATCCAGTCGGTGGTCCACGCGGGTGCGCGCTGCAGGGTGACATGGGCGGGGCCGAGACCGGCTCGCTCGATGGCCTCGAGCACGTCGCGCTCGATCACCTCGGTGGCCGGGCAGCCGGAATACGTGGGCGTGAGCACGACTTCGAGTTCGCCGCCGATTTCGATCACGTCGCGCACGATGCCGAGATCGCGCACCGACAACGCCGGCACTTCGGGGTCGAGAACGGTGCCGAGCACCTCCCACGCCTGCTCCCGGCGTGTCGGCGCGGAAGTGGAAACAGTCACCAGACGCCCCCGGGGTAGGCGCGCTGCAGATGCTGCATCTCGGCCAGGATGTAGCCCATGTGCTCGCTGTGGATGCCGCGCTTGCCGTGGCTCTGGAAGGCGGTGTCGGCCGGCATCGCCAGCGAGGCTTCGGCCAGCATCGCTGCCATCTGCGCAAACCAGGGTTCGCGCAGCTCCGACCATGCGGGGCCCAGGCCGCTTGAACGAGCTTCCTCGTCCACCGCATCCGCGGCAAACAGCTCGGGCACGTAGCGCCACAGCTGCCGCAGCGCGGCTTCCATGCGCGCACGCGATTCGGCGGTGCCGTCGCCCAGCCGCACGACCCAGTCGGCCGAATGCTGCTGGTGATAGCGCGCCTCCTTCACCGCCTTGCCGGCGATGGCGGCGAGCTCGGGGTCGTTCGACGATGCCAGCCGCTCCCACAGCAGCCCAAGCACCGTGGCGACCATCGCGTTGCGCAGCACGCTGAAGGCGAAGTCGCCGCGCGGCAACTCGACCAGCGTGAGGTTGAAGTAGTCGCGCTCGTCGCGCAGAAAGGCCAGCTGGTCTTCGTCGTGCGTACGCCCGCCGCCCTCGAGCTGACCGGCGCGGGTGAGGAGCGCGCGCGCCTGGCCCACCAGGTCGAGCGCGATGTTGCTCATGGCAATGTCTTCTTCGAGCACCGGCGCATGGCCGCACCACTCGCCCAGGCGCTGCGACAGGATGAGGCAGGTGTCTGCGATGCGCAGCAGGTACTGAACGCAGGGGCTGCGGTCGAGTTCGATTGATGCAACGGACATACAGAAGTCTCCCTTTCAGGAATACCGCGGAAACGGCTTTGCCGGGCCGTTGGTATTGCCCCCTGGAGGGGGAATTCGGCTACGCGAAGCGAGCAATAAACGGGGGTGGGCCATGTTCACATGTGGTCCACCGATTTCGGGAGCACGTAGAAAGTCGGATGCCGGTACACCTTGTCTTCCGCCGGATCGAAGTACATGTCCTTGTCGGCGGGATCGCTGGCGACGATCTGGTCGGAGCGCACCACCCAGACGCTGCAGCCTTCCTGGCGCCGGGTGTACACGTCGCGCGCCATCTGCAGCGCCATCTTCGGGTCCGGCGCATGGAGGCTGCCGCAGTGCTTGTGGTCGAGCCCGGCCTTGCTGCGAACGAAAACTTCCCACAGCGGCCACTCCTGTTCGGTCGCGGTACCGGTCGCAATGGTGGTCATGCAGCCTCCCGCTGTTCGTGCCTGGCCGCATGCGCGAGCGCCGCCTCGCGCACCCAGGCGCCGTCGTCCCATGCCTCCACCCGGGCGCCGAGCCGCTCGCGGTTGCAGGGGCCGTCGCCGGCGATGACGCGCCAGAACTCGTCCCAGTCGATCGGGCCGTGGTCGTGCGCCTGGCGCTCCTCGCTCCACTTGAGTTCGGGGTCGGGCAAGGTCACGCCGAGCACCTTGGCCTGCTCGACCGCCGCATCGATGAATTTCTGGCGCAGGTCGTCGTTGGAAAAGCGCTTGATGCCCCAGCGCATCGACTGCGCACTGTTGGGCGACTGCTCGTCGGGCGGGCCGAACATCATGATGGAAGGCCACCACCAGCGGTTCACCGCATCCTGCACCATCGCCTTTTGCGCATCGGTGCCGTGCTGCATCATCGTCAGCAAGGCCTCGTAGCCCTGACGCTGATGGAAGCTTTCCTCGCGGCAGATCCGGATCATGGCGCGCGCATAGGGCGCGTACGAGCACCTGCAGATCGGCACCTGGTTCATGATCGCGGCGCCGTCGACGAGCCACCCGATCGTGCCCATGTCGGCCCAGGTGAGCGTCGGGTAGTTGAAGATCGAGCTGTACTTGGCTTTGCCGGTGTGCAGCGCATCGAGCATTTGGTCGCGGCTGGTGCCGAGCGTCTCGGCGGCAGCGTAGAGGTAGAGGCCGTGGCCCCCTTCGTCCTGCACCTTGGCCAGCAGGATCGCCTTGCGTTTGAGCGTGGGCGCGCGGCTGATCCAGTTGCCTTCGGGCAGCATGCCGACGATCTCGGAATGCGCGTGCTGGCTGATCTGCCGCACCAGGGTCTTGCGGTAGTGCTCGGGCATCCAGTCCTTCGCTTCGATGAAGCCGCCGGCGTCGATGCGGTCGTCGAAGCGCTGCTGCAGCTGCATCTCTTCGGCGGAGCGCACCGACGCGCGGCCGTCGCCGGCGTCCTTGCCCATCGTGTCCATCGCTTGTGTGTACATGTCGCTTCTTCCTTTCGCTATCGGGTTCTTTCGTCGATGACACGTCGGGCCTTGCCGGTCAGCGTGCGTTCGATCGAATCGGGTTGCTGGACGAGCACGGTGGTCGAGATGCCCACCATCGTCTTCACGCGGTGCTGCACCCAGCGCGCAATTTCTTCGCGCTCGGCTTCGCCGACGCTGCCGCCCGCAGCCTGCACTTCGCAGTGCAACTCGACGCTGTCGAGCAAGCCTTCGCGCCCGACGCGGATCTGATACTGGCCGGAGAGCTTGTCGTGCGCGAGCACGATCTCCTCGATCTGCGTCGGGAAGACGTTGACGCCGCGGATGATCAACATGTCGTCGCTGCGCCCGACGATCTTCCCCATGCGGCGAAAGCTGCGCGCGGTCGGCGGCAACAGGCGCGTCAGGTCGCGTGTCCGGTAGCGGATGATCGGCAGCGCTTGCTTGGTGAGCGAGGTGAAGACAAGCTCGCCTTCCTCGCCATCGGGCACCAGCTCGCCGGTTTCGGGGTTGATGATTTCGGGGAAGAAATGGTCTTCCCAGACCACCGGGCCGTCCTTGCTCTCGATGCATTCGCTCGCGACGCCCGGGCCCATCACTTCCGACAACCCGTAGATGTCGACCGCATCGAGGCCGGCCTTGCCTTCGATCTCGCGCCGCATGGCTTCGGTCCAGGGCTCGGCGCCGAAGATGCCGACCTTGAGCGAGGCGGCGCGTGCGTCGAGGCCCTGCCGCACGAACTCTTCGATGATCACCTGCATGTAGCTGGGCGTGACCATGATGATGTCGGGCTTGAAGTCCTGGATCAGCTGCACCTGCTTCTCGGTCTGCCCGCCGGACATCGGGATGACGGTGCAGCCTGCCCGCTCGGCGCCGTAGTGCGCCCCCAGCCCGCCGGTGAACAGGCCGTAGCCGTAGGCCACATGCACGATGTCGCCCGGCCGGCCGCCCGCAGCGCGGATCGAGCGCGCCACCAGGTCGGCCCAGACGTCGATGTCGTTGCGGGTGTAGCCCACCACCGTCGGTTTGCCGGTGGTTCCGGACGATGCATGGATGCGCGCCACCTGCTCGCGCGGCACGGCGAACATGCCGAACGGATAGTTGTCGCGCAGGTCTTTCTTGACGGTGAACGGAAACTTCGCCAGGTCGCTCAGCTGCTTAAGGTCGCGCGGATGCACGCCGCGGGCATCGAAGGCCTGGCGGTAGTGCGGTACGTTGTCGTAGGCGCGCTGCAGCGTGGCCTGCAGACGCTGCAGCTGCAGAGCGACGATCTCGTCGCGGCTGGCGGATTCGATCGGCTCCAGATCGCCGGACGCCGGGCGTTTGACGGGCATGGCGGTTTCCTTATCTGCTCTCCGGCACGGCCGGCTTGTCTTTGACGGTGTGGGAACGGCCGCGGAACAGCGCCACCCGCGCGCCATGCTGGTTCAGCACCTCGACGTCGTACACGCCGGTGCGGCCGGTCTTGGATATTTCGGCGCAGCGCGCGGTGAGCAAGTCGCCCTGGTGCGCCGGCGCGACGAAGTCGATGCCGAAACCCGATGCCACCGTGAGCTCGTTGTAGGAGTTGCAGGCGAAGGCGAAGGTGGAATCGGCCAGTGCGGCGATGAAGCCGCCGTGACAGGTGCGGTGGCCATTGAGCATGTCTTCGCGCACGGTCATGTGGAGTGCGGCACGGCCGGGCGCGACCTCGAGAATCGTCATCCCGAGCGACTGCGTGGCGCGATCGTGGGCGAACATGCCCTGGCGAACGAAGTCGGCTGTTTGCTGTGGCGTGCGGTCAGGCATCGATTGCTCTCTCTCAACGATCGGAGAAATCCGGCGGGCGCCTGGCGCGAAATGCCTCGACGCCTTCGCGATAGTCGTGCGCGGCACCGAGTTCGCGCTGCAGCTGCGCCTCGCGTGCCAGCGCCGAGGGCAGGTCGAGCTGCTGCGCGTCCGCCATTGCCTGCCGGGTGGCGGCCAGCGCGCGCAGCGGCATGGCGGCCAGTCGCGCGGCCAGGCTCTCGACGGTGAGGGTCAGTTCCTCGTCTTCCACGCATTGCCAGATCAGGCCCATCTGCGCCGCTTCGGCGGCGGGCAGCTTGTCGCCCAGGAGCGCCAACCCGAGTGCGCGCGCGTGCCCGACCAGGCGCGGCAGCAGCCAGGTGCCGCCGGTGTCGGGTACGAGGCCGATCTTGGCGAAGGCCTGGATGAAGCTCGCCGACCGGCCGGCGACAACCAGGTCGCAGCACAGGGCGAGGTTGGCACCGGCGCCGGCAGCGACGCCATGAACCTGTGCGATGACAGGCACCGGCATCGAACGCAGCCGCAGCACCAGCGGCGCATAGAGCGACTCGATCACATGGCCCAGGTCCTTGGGCGGCGAACCCGGCGTGCTGTCGGATGCGACCAAAGGGTCGGCCAGGTCTTGGCCGGCACAGAACGCGCGGCCTGCGCCGCCGAGCACCACGCAGCGCACGGCGCTGTCGCCGGCCGCCTCTTCGAGCGCGGTCATGAGCGCCGCATGCAGCTGCGACGTGAAGCTGTTGAGTGCCGCCGGCCGGTTGAGCTGGAGGGTTCGGACGGGGCCCGACTGGGTGATGCGTACCAAGGGTTCGTTCATTGGATTGAGGTGCCGGTCATTAATTGACCGACCGTCCGGTAGATTATAAGATTCGGCCGCTCTGCACCGCAAGCCGTCTTGCTCGGTGCTAACCCTGAGGCTAGCGACCTCGCCCCCCTTGCTACATGCTGGACACCCCATGGACGCCCTCTTCGACCGACACCGCGCACTGCTCGACGGTGCATTGCAGGCGCTTGCCAGTCGCGGCCACTGGTCGCCCTTTCCGGAGGCGCCCTCGCCAAAGAACTACGGCGAATCGGCCCAGGCGGAAGGACAGAAAGCAGTGCTCGCACTGTGCGGCGAGGACTACCCGCTCGACCAGCCCGGCGAACGTGCGCGGGTGGCGACGGAAAAGTCGCCGTTCGGCGCATCGCTCGCCATCCGCTATCCGGAATGCGACGGCAGCGCACTGGTTGCTGCCGCACTGGCTGCCGAGCCGGCGTGGCAGGCGGTAGGCCGCTACGGCCGGGTCGGCGTGCTGCTCGAGGCAT
The DNA here is from genome assembly GCA_037720315.1 of Variovorax sp. Classification (GTDB taxonomy): domain Bacteria; phylum Pseudomonadota; class Gammaproteobacteria; order Burkholderiales; family Burkholderiaceae_C; genus Variovorax. The sequence continues at coordinate 11,975 of JBBJMS010000103.1, forward strand.
TGCAACGCATCCACGCACGCAGCTTCGAGATCGCCCACGCGGTGATGCTCACCACCGGCCAGGGGCCGATCATGGCGTTCCAGGCCGGC
>JBBJMS010000104.1:0-12062 GCA_037720315.1 Variovorax sp.
CCACGCAGCTCGTCGCGCTTACCCATGATCGCCGCCTCGGTGAGCACCCGAGTCGTCTCCTGGAAAGAGGCCGCCGAGATGAAGCTGTCGGTCGACAGCGACGCCTTGGTGATGCCGAGCAGGACGTCGATGTGGGTCGCCGGCAGCTTGCCTTCGGCGAGCATCTTGTCATTCTTGCCGAGCAGCTCCGAACGCTCGACCTGCTCGCCGAGGATGTAGGCGGTGTCGCCCGGGTTGGAGATCTGCACGCGGCGCAGCATCTGGCGAACGATCACCTCGATGTGCTTGTCGTTGATCTTCACGCCCTGGAGGCGATAGACGTCCTGCACCTCGTCGACGATGTAACGCGCCAGCTCTTCCATGCCGAGCAGGCGAAGGATGTCCTGCGGGTCCGCCGGACCGTCGACGATCGACTCGCCCTTGTTCACCACCTGGCCCTCGTGCACGACGATATTCTTCTCCTTCGGCACGAGCTCTTCGTAGACCTTGCCTTCCGGATCGGTGATCTGCAGGCGAACCTTGCCTTTGGTCTCCTTGCCGAACGACACCGTGCCGGTCATCTCGGCCAGCGTGCCCTTGTCCTTCGGCGTGCGGGCCTCGAAGAGCTCGGCCACGCGCGGCAGGCCGCCCGTGATGTCGCGCGTCTTCTGGCCTTCGACCGGAATGCGCGCCAGCACTTCGCCCGGCGAGAGGTCCTGGCCGTCGCGGATTTGGATCAGCGAGCCGACCTGGAAGGCGATCGTCACCGAGTGGTCGGTGCCGGGGATCTTCACTTCGTTGCCGGCGGGGTCGAGCAGCTTGACCTGCGGGCGGATCACCTTGATCGCGCCGCGCCGCTTCGGGTCGATGACCACCAGCGTCGACAGGCCCGTGACCTCGTCGAGCTGCTTGGCCACCGTGACGCGGTGCACGACGTTCTCGAACCTCCTTTGGCAACTCTGGTGATGACCGGGCGGGTCAGCGGGTCCCAGTTGCCAGCACCGTGCCGGCCTTGACCGCCTGGTCGGCCTTGATGCTCAGCAGCGCGCCGTACGGCACCTTGTGGCGCTCGCGCTCGCGGCCGTGCGTGTCGGTGATGACGATCTCGCCGGAGCGCGAGATCACCACCAGCTCGCCCTTGCCGTTGGTCACGTAGCGCATCGGTCGGGTTGAAGCCGACCGTGCCGTCCGACTTGGCATCGACGCTCGATGCCACCGCCGCCCGCGACGCCGCGCCTCCGATGTGGAACGTGCGCATCGTCAGCTGCGTGCCCGGCTCGCCGATCGACTGCGCGGCGATCACGCCGATCGCTTCGCCGACGTTGACCAGGCCGCCGCGACCGAGGTCACGCCGCAGCACTTGGCGCAGATGCCGAAGCGCGTGCCGCAGGTGAGCGCGGTGCGCACCTTGACCTCGTCGACCGCCGCCGCCTCGAGCATGTCGAGCGTGTTCGTCGAGCATCTCGCCCCGGCAGCGACCAGCGCTGCTGTTTCCGGATCGAGCACGTCGACCGCGGCGGACGCGGCCGAGCACCGGTCGCGCAGGCTTTCGATCACCTCGCCGCCTTCGACCAGCGCGCGCATGTTGAGGCCGTTCATCGTGCCGCAATCGTTCTCGATCACGACCAGGTCCTGCGTCACGTCGACGAGTCGGCGCGTCAGGTAGCCCGAGTTGGCGGTCTTCAGCGCGGTGTCGGCCAGACCTTCCGGGCGCCGTGCGTCGAGAAAGTACTGCAGGACGTTCAGGCCCTCGCGGAAGTTGGCCGTGATCGGCGTCTCGATGATCGAGCCGTCGGGCTTGGCCATCAGGCCGCGCATGCCGGCCAGCTGGCGAATCTGCGGCGGAGCCGCGCGCACCCGAGTCGGCCATCATGTAGATCGAGTTGAACGGACCTGGTCGACCTGCTTGCCGTTGCCGGTCGGTCGTCTTCTGCTTCGAGAGCTGGCCCATCATGACCTTGCCGACTTCGTCGCCGGTCTTGCCCCAGATGTCGACCACCTTGTTGTAGCGCTCGCCGGAGGTCACCAGGCCCGAGACGTACTGCTGCTCGATCTCCTTGACTTCCTTTTCGGCGCGCTCGATCAGGCCGGGCTTTTCCTTCGGCACCAGCATGTCGTCGATGCAGATCGAGATGCCGGCGCGTCGCAAGGCGAAAGCCTCGCCTGCAGCAGCTTGTCGGCGAAGACGACTGTTTCCTTCAGCCCGCACTTGCGGAACGAGGTGTTGATGAGCTTGGAGATCTCCTTCTTCTTCAGCGCCGGTTCAGGTTCGAGAACGGCAGGCCTTGGGCAGGATTTCCGAGCAGCGCGCGGCCGACGGTCGTCGACGAGCTTGGTGACGGCCGTGAAATCGCCGCTTCCTTGTCCATCTCGTACTCGGTAGGCGCACCGTCGACCTTGGCGGTGACTTCGACCTGCTCGTTGTCGAGAGCGCGCTGCACCTCGGCGACGTCGGCGAAGATGATGCCTTCGCCCTTGGCGTTGATGCGCCGCGGGTGGCGTAGTAGAGGCCGAGCACGACGTCTTGCGACGGCACGATCGACGGGCTCGCCGTTGGCCGGGAACAGGATGTTGTTCGAGGCCAGCATCAGCGTGCGCGCTTCCATCTGCGCTTCGATCGACAGCGGGATGTGACGGCCATCTGGTCGCCGTCGAAGTCGGCGTTGAATGCCGCGCAGACGAGCGGATGCAAGCGGATCGCCTTGCCTTCGATCAGCACCGGCTCGAAGGCCCGATGCCCAGGCGGTGCAGCGTCGGCGCGCGGTTCAGCAGGACCGGGTGCTCCTTGATACTTCCTCGAGGATGTCCCAGACCACCGGCGTGCCGGACTCGACTTCCTTCTTCGCCGCCTTGATCGTCGTCGCGATGCCCATGGCTTCGAGGCGCGAGAAGATGAACGGCTTGAAGGCTCGAGCGCCATCAGCTTCGGCAGGCCGCACTGGTGCAGCTTGAGCGTCGGGCCGACGACGATGACCGAGCGGCCCGAGTAGTCGACGCGCTTGCCCAGCAGGTTCTGGCGGAAGCGCCCGACTTGCCCTTGATCATGTCGGCGAGCGACTTCAGCGCGCCTTGTTGGCGCCCGTCATCGCCTTGCCGCGACGGCCGTTGTCGAGCAGCGAATGACCGCTTCCTGGAGCATCCGCTTTTCGTTCCGGACGATGATCTCCGGCGCCTTCAGCTCGAGCAGCCGCGCCAGGCGGTTGTTGCGGTTGATGACGCGGCGATAGAGGTCGTTCAGGTCGGAGGTCGCGAAGCGGCCACCGTCGAGCGGCACGAGCGGGCGCAGGTCCGGCGGCAGCACCGGCAGCACCTCCATCACCATCCACTGCGGCTTGATGCCCGACTTCTTGAAGGCTTCCATCACCTTCAGGCGCTTCGAGTTCTTCTTGACCTTCAACTCGCTGCCGGTCATGTCGTTGCGCAGCTTGTCGATCTCGACGTCGAGGTCGATCTCGTCGCGCAGCTTGTGCACGCCTTCGGCGCCCATCAACGCGATGAACTCGTCACCGAACTCGGTGCGCTTGGCGTCGAAGTCGTCCTCGCTCATGATCGAGAACTTCTTCAGCGGCGTCATGCCCGGGTCGACGACCACGTAGGCCTCGAAGTACAGCACGCGCTCGATGTCGCGCAGCGTCATGTCGAGCACCAGGCCCAGCCGCGACGGCAGCGACTTCAGGAACCAGATGCGCGCGCACGGCGCCGCCAGGTGATGTGCCCCATGCGCTCGCGCCGCACCTTGGTCTGCGTGACCTCGACGCCGCACTTCTCGCAGATGACGCCGCGGTGCTTCAGGCGCTTGTACTTGCCGCACAGGCACTCGTAGTCCTTGATCGGACCGAAGATCTTGGCGCAGAACAGCCCGTCGCGTTCCGGCTTGAAGGTGCGGTAGTTGATGGTCTCCGGCTTCTTCACTTCGCCGAATGACCAGGACCGAATTTTCTCGGGGGAAGCCAGACCGATCTTGATGGCATCGAAGTGCTCATCAGGAGTGAACTGGCGGAACAGATCAAGCAAGCCCTTCATGTTCTGTTTCCTCTTTCTTTAATTGCGTTCGAGTTCCATGTCGATGCCCAAGGATCTGATTTCCTTGACCAGGACATTGAACGATTCAGGCATGCCGGCTTCGATGGCGTGCTCGCCCTTGACGATCGACTCGTACACCTTGGTGCGGCCGTTCACGTCGTCGGACTTCACCGTCAGCATCTCCTGCAGGACGTACGAGGCGCCGTAGGCTCAGCGCCCAGACCTCCATCTCGCCGAAGCGCTGGCCGCCGAACTGGGCCTTGCCGCCGAGCGGCTGCTGGGTGACGAGGCTGTACGGGCCGGTGGAGCGGGCGTGCATCTTGTCGTCGACCAGGTGGTGCAGCTTCAGCACGTGCATGTAGCCGATGGTCACCGGCCGCTCGAACGGGTCGCCGGTGCGGCCGTCGTGCAGCGTCGCCTGGGTGCGCGGTGTCGGTCAGGCCCTTGGCCTTGGCGATGTCGTCCGGGTAGGCGAGCTTGAGCATGGCGCGGATCTCTTCTTCGGCCGCGCCGTCGAACACCGGCGTCGCGAACGGCACGCCCTTGCTCAGGTTCTCGGCCATCTCGCGGATGTCGCGTCGCTCAGGTGGTCGAGGCGCTCGGTCTTGCCGCCGACTTGTTGTAGAGCTCGTCGAGAAACTTCCTCATCTCGGCGATCTTCACTTCCTTCTGCAGCATGTCGCCGATGCGCTGGCCGATGCCCTTGCCGGCCCAGCCGAGGTGACCTCGAGCACCTGGCCGACGTTCATCCGGCTCGGCACGCCGAGCGGATTCAGCACGATGTCGCACGGCGTGCCGTCGGCCATGTACGGCATGTCTTCCACCGGCACGACCTTCGAGACCACGCCCTTGTTGCCGTGGCGGCCGGCCATCTTGTCGCCCGGCTGAGGCGGCGCTTGACGGCCAGGTAGACCTTGACCATCTTCAGCACCCGGCGGGCAGCTCGTCGCCCTGCGTGAGCTTCTTCTTCTTCTCGTCGAAGGCGAGGTCGAAGCTGTGGCGCGTCTGCTCGAGCGAGTTCTTGATCGACTCGAGCTGGTTGGCGAGGTCTTCGTCGGCCGGGCGGATGTCGAACCAGTGGTACTTCTCGACCGAGGCGAGGTAGGCCTTGTCGATGAGCGTGCCCTTGGCGATCTTGTTCGGGCCGCCGTTGGCGGGCTTGCCGACCAGGAGCTTCTCGAAGCGGTCGAACGCGTCCGCCTCGACGATGCGCAGCTGGTCGTTGAGGTCGAGGCGGTAGCGCTTCAGCTCGTCGTCGATGATCTGCTGGGCGCGCTTGTCGCGCTGGATGCCTTCGCGGGTGAAGACCTGCACGTCGATGACGGTGCCGCTTGTGCCCTGGTCGACGCGCAAGGACGTGTCCTTCACGTCGCTCGCCTTCTCGCCGAAGATCGCTCGCAGGAGCTTTTCTTCCGGCGTCAAGGTCGTCTCGCCCTTTGGCGTCACCTTGCCGACCAGCGTGTCGCCCGGGTTCACCTCGGCGCCGACGTAGACGATGCCCGACTCGTCGAGCCGCGCCAGCTGGTTCTCCGCCAGGTTCGGGATGTCGCGGGTGATCTCCTCGGCGCCCAGCTTGGTGTCGCGCGCCATGACCACCAGCTCCTCGATGTGGATCGAGGTGTAGCGGTCTTCGGCGATGACGCGTTCGCTGATGAGGATCGAGTCCTCGAAGTTGTAGCCGTTCCAGGGCATGAACGCGACCAGCATGTTCTGGCCGAGGGCCAGCTCACCCAGGTCGGTGGATGCGCCATCGGCCACCACGTCGCCCTTGGCGATCTTGTCGCCGCGCTTGACGATCGGGCGCTGGTGGATGTTGGTGTTCTGGTTCGAACGCTGATACTTGATCAGGTTGTAGATGTCCACCCCGACTTCACCGGCTGCCGCCTCGGCATCGTTCACGCGCACCACGATGCGGGTGGCGTCGACGTAGTCGACGATCCCGCCGCGGGTCGCGACTACGACGGTGCCCGAGTCGACCGCGGAGACGCGCTCGATGCCGGTACCGACGAAGGCCTTCTCGGGGCGCAACACCGGCACCGCCTGGCGCTGCATGTTGGCGCCCATCAGCGCGCGGTTCGCGTCGTCGTGTTCCAGAAAGGGCACGAGCGAAGCCGCCACCGACACGATCTGCGCCGGCGACACGTCCATGTACTGAACGCGCTCGGCGCCGACCAAAATCGACTCGCCGGTTTCGCGCGCCGACACCAGGTCGCCGGTCAGCTTGCCGTCCTTGTCGAGCGCCGCGTTCGCCTGCGCGATCACGTACTTGCCTTCTTCGATGGCCGACAGGTAGTCGATCTCCATCGTGACCTTGCTGTCGACCACGCGGCGGTACGGCGTCTCGATGAAACCGTATTCGTTCAGGCGGGCGTACAGGGCGAGCGAATTGATCAGGCCGATGTTCGGGCCTTCAGGCGTTTCGATCGGGCACACGCGGCCGTAGTGGGTGACGTGCACGTCGCGCACTTCGAAGCCGGCGCGTTCGCGCGTCAAACCGCCCGGTCCAAGCGCCGAGACACGACGCTTGTGCGTGATCTCGGACAGCGGGTTGGTCTGGTCCATGAACTGCGACAGCTGCGATGCGCCGAAGAATTCCTTCAGCGCGGCCGAGATCGGCTTGCTGTTAATCAGATCGTGCGGCATCAGCGGCTCTTGCTCGGCCTGGCCCAGTCGCTCCTTCACGGCCTTTTCAATGCGGGCCAGTCCGGTGCGGTACTGGTTTTCGGCCAGTTCGCCGACGCAGCGCACGCGGCGGTTGCCGAGGTGGTCGATGTCGTCCACTTCGCCGTTGCCGTTGCGCAGGTCGACCAGGATCTTGACCACGGCCAGGATGTCCTCGTTGGTCAGCACCATTGGGCCGGTCGACTCGTCGCGGCCGACCTTGGCGTTGAACTTCATGCGACCGACGCGCGACAGATCGTAGGTGTCCGGGTTGTAGAACAGGCGCTGGAACAGGGCCTGCACGGCGTCTTCCGTCGGCGGCTCGCCGGGGCGCATCATGCGGTAGATGGCCACGCGGGCGGCAAACTCGTCGACCGTCTCGTCGATGCGCAGGGTCTGCGAGATGTAGGCGCCCTGGTCCAGTTCATTGGTGTAGATGACCTGGATGTCCTGCACGCCGGCGGCGCGCAGCTTCTTCAGCAGCGCTTCGGTCAGCTCATCGTTGGCTTTCGACAGGATCTCGCCGGAGTCGGCATCGACGATGTTGCGCGCGATCACGCGGCCGACCAGGAAGTCTTCCGGCACGCTGATGTGGGTGGTCTTCGACTGCTCCAACTCACGCGTATGGCGGGCCGTGACGCGCTTGTCCTTGGCAACCACGACCTTGCCCGACTTGTCGGTGATGTCGAAACGCGCGACTTCACCGCGCAGCCGCTCGGCGACGAACTCCATCTGCGCGCCGCTGTCCATCAAGCGGAAGTTGTCGTTCACGAAGAAGTTCGCGAGGATCGATTCCGGGTTCAGGCCGATCGCCTTCAAGAGGATCGTGACCGGCATCTTGCGGCGGCGGTCGACGCGGAAATAAAGCATGTCCTTCGGATCGAACTCGAAGTCGAGCCACGAGCCGCGGTAGGGAATCACGCGTGCCGAAAACAAGAGCTTGCCCGAGCTGTGCGTCTTGCCCTTGTCGTGCTCGAAAAACACGCCAGGCGAACGGTGCAGCTGCGAGACGATCACACGCTCGGTGCCGTTGATGATGAACGAGCCCTTCTCGGTCATGAGCGGAACTTCGCCCATGTAGACCTCTTGCTCCTTCACTTCCTTGACCACCTTCGACTGCGATGTCGACGATTCGCGGTCATAGATGATGAGCTGCACCTTGGCGCGCACGGCCGACGCAAAGGTCAGGCCCCGGGTCTGGCACTCGCGCACGTCGAAAGCCGGCTTCGCGAGGTTGTATTCGAGGAACTTCATCTCGACAAAACCGTTGTGCGAGACGATCGGGAACGCAGCGTCGAACGCGGCCTGCAGGCCTTCCACGGTGCGCTTCTGGGGTGCGATGCCCGCTTGTAGGAACGCGGTGTACGCGTCTTTCTGCATCTGCAGCAGGTAGGGGATTTCGACGACGCTGTCGCGGTTACCGAAGTTCTTTCGGATGCGCTTGCGTTCGGTATAACTGTACGTGGACGTTTGGGCCATGAGAGCTCCGGAGCTTGAGATCTTCAGCGACTTGGGGGCTGGTGTTTCGAGCACCACTCTCCTTGGCGGCTGGCCACTACCAGCCCTGGCGGACGGTGATGCATTGCACATCACCCGAACCAAGGGGTCTTCTGCAGTCGGGGTCAGAAGACACTCGAAAACCGGCTGTCTATTGGTTTTCGGGTGCGCTCTGAAAGCGGCAAAGGCTGAAGGGCCTTTCGGCGCACTCCAGCCCCCAGGGAGACCGAATTACTTCAGTTCCACCTTGGCGCCGGCGTCTTCCAGCTTCTTCTTTGCAGCCTCGGCGTCTGCCTTGGACAGGCCTTCCTTGACTGCCTTGGGAGCGGCTTCCACCAGGTCCTTGGCTTCCTTGAGGCCCAGGCCGGTGATTTCGCGCACGGCCTTGATCGCCGACACCTTGTTCGCGCCTGCTTCCATCAGCATGACGTTGAACTCGGTCTGTTCTTCGACGACTGCTGCAGCGGCACCACCGCCGGCTGCGGGAGCCGACATGGCTGCGGCGCTCACGCCGAACTTCTCTTCGATGGCTTTCACCAGGTCGTTGAGCTCAAGGACCGTCATGCTGTCGAGCGCGGTCAGAAATGCGTCTTTATCGAATGCCATTTTTGTTTCCTAAATAAGTTGGGTCAAAAGTCGCGCGCTTACGCTGCGACTTCTTCTGCAGCCGGTGCTTCATCGGCCGGTGCTTCGCCGCCACCACGTTGCTCGGCAAGCGCGGCCAGGACACGGGCAGTGCGCGAGATCGGGGATTGCAACAAGCCCAGCAATTGCGCCAGCAGCACTTCTTTCGAAGGGATGTTGGCCAGTTGCTTCACGCCGTCCACGTCCAGGGCCTTGCCACCAAAAGCGCCGCCGCGAATCACCAACTTGTCGTTGGTCTTCGCAAAATCGGCCACCACCTTCGCGGCGGCCACAGCGTCTTCGGAAAAGCCGTAGATCAGCGGACCGGTCATCTGGTCGCCGACGATCTCAAACGCGCTACCTGCGACAGCACGGCGTGCCAGCGTGTTCTTGTACACGCTGAGAGTCACACCCTTGCTGCGCGCTTCGTTGCGCAGTTTGGTCATATCGGCAACCGTGATGCCACGGTATTCCGCCAGCACGAGCGTTTGAGCTTTTGCGGCGAGGCTGGTCACATCACTGATGACCGCTTCTTTCTCACTGCGATTCAGACTCAAGGTCTACTCCTTTAAATGCATCCTTCGGCCGAAGCCTCGGACGCGCTTCATGCAGCGACTCAACTGTTTCGGAAACGAATTCCTCGGCAGCGGGATCGCCATCTGCGCTGGTTGCCGCACCAGATGCGGCGATTAAGTGCGGGTTGCCCCGCACACCAGCGGTCTTGGATGGCTCGTGCAGCGCTTGCGCGCCGCTGCGACCCACCACATCGCCCCGCCCCGAAGGACAAGGCAAATTTCTATCAGCTTGCCGAAATGGTCTGCGTGTCCACGCGGACACCCAGGCCCATCGTCGACGACACAGCCACCTTGCGCAGGTACACGCCCTTGCTGGTCGCCGGCTTGGCCTTGACCAGCGCCTCGATCAGCGCCGCCAGGTTGCCCTGCAGCTTGTCGGTATCGAACGAACGACGTCCGATCGTGCCGTGCACGATGCCGGCCTTGTCGACGCGAAACTGCACCTGGCCAGCCTTCGCATTGCGAACCGCCTGCGCCACATCCGGCGTGACCGTGCCGACCTTCGGGTTGGGCATCAGGCCGCGTGGGCCGAGGATCTGGCCCAGCGTACCGACCACGCGCATGGCGTCAGGGGCGGCGATCACGACGTCGAAGGGCATATCGCCAGCCTTCACCATCGCGGCCAGATCGTCCATGCCGACGATGTCGGCGCCGGCAGCCTTGGCTTCTTCGGCCTTTGCGCCTTGGGCGAACACCGCGACGCGCTTGGTCTTGCCGGTGCCGTTGGGCAGCACGACCGCGCCGCGCACGACCTGATCGGACTTCTTGGCGTCGATGCCGAGCTGAACCGCGACGTCGATCGACTCGTCGAACTTCGCCGTCGCGCACTCCTTGACGAGCGCCAGCGCGTTGTCGAGCGGGTAGAGCTTGGTGCTGTCGACCTTGCCGGTGAACGCCTTTTGCTTCTTGGTTAACTTGGACATTTACACGCCCTCCACGTTCACGCCCATCGAACGGGCAGTGCCGGCGATGGTGCGGACTGCGGCATCCAGGTCGGCCGCCGTCAGGTCCTTCATCTTGGTCTTGGCGATCTCTTCGAGCTGCGCTCGCGTGATCTTGCCGACCTTGTCCGTGAGCGGACGGGCCGAACCCTTGTCGATCTTGATTGCCTTCTTGATCAGGATGCCCGCCGGGGGCGTCTTGATGATGAAGGTGAAGCTCTTGTCGGCAAACGCGGTGATGACCACCGGCAGCGGCAGACCCGGCTCGACGCCCTGGGTCTGCGCGTTGAACGCCTTGCAGAATTCCATGATGTTCAAACCGCGTTGGCCCAGTGCGGGGCCGATCGGCGGCGATGGATTGGCCTTACCAGCTGGCACTTGCAGCTTGATGAAGCCGACGATTTTTTTCGCCATACTTTTCTCCTTGCGGGTGATGACGCCTTGGCTTTTTCAGCCGCAGCTCCCCGGGGTTTGACGACTCTTGATCAAAGTCCAGCGCCGAGTCGGGAAGCGCCGGATGGAAACTGTCTTCAGGTCTTCTCTACTTGACTGAACTCGAGTTCGACGGGGGTCGCGCGGCCGAAGATCATGACCGACACGCGTACCTTGCTCTTCTCGTAGTTGACATCCTCGATCGTGCCGTTGAAGTCGGTGAACGGACCTTCCTTGACGCGCACGAACTCGCCGACGATGAACTCCACCTTGTGGCGCGGCTTCTCGGTGCCCTGCTGCATCTGGCCGACGATGTTCTCGACTTCCTTCTGCGAGATCGGCGCCGGCCGATTCTTCGCGCCTCCGACGAATCCGGTCACCTTGTTGGTGTGCTTCACCAGGTGCCAGCTTTCGTCGTCCATGATCATTTCGACCAGCACGTAACCGGGGAAGAAGCGTCGTTCGGTGGTGCGCTTCTGCCCATTTTTGATCTCGACCACTTCTTCCGTGGGCACCAGGATGCGGCCGAACTTCGCCTGCATGCCGGCGCGAGTGATCCGCTCGACGATGTTGCGCTCGACCGCCTTTTCCATGCCCGAATAGGCATGCACCACGTACCAACGCAGGTCTGGATTGGCCGGGGGAACCAGCAGCGGATGAACGGCTTCGGGCGTTGCTTCGACGGTGTCTTCAGTCATTATTTTCTCCAGCCCAGAATGAGGTCAAAGAACACCCATTCGAGCGTCTTGTCGGTGAGCCAAAGAAAGAGAGACATGACGGCGACGAAGGCAAACACGTAGGCCGTCATCTGGATCGATTCCTTGCGGGAAGGCCACACGACCTTCTTGACCTCGCGCCACGAATCGCGGCCGAAAGCCAACAACTGGCGCCCGTTCTCCGAACTCGCAAAAGCGCCGACGGCGGCGGCAAGCCCCACAAGCAAGGCGGCCCACTGCACCAGCGCGCCCTGGCGCGAGAGCAAATAGAACGCCACGATGGCGCCCACCGCGAGCACGACGGCCAGGCCCAGCTTGGCCTTGTCTGCGCCGGTGCTCACGGTTTCGATTTGAGAAGTGGCCATCTTTGGGCTTTGTTCCTGCGGCCTTGCGGCGTTCATTTCGTCGCGTCTTCCGAGACGCCGAAGCCCGTCAGGCTATGACGGGCTTTTCTGTGGGGCCACCCTCAGGTGGCAGGGGCAGTAGGAATCGAACCTACAACCTTCGGTTTTGGAGACCGACGCTCTGCCAATTGAGCTATACCCCTGTGCAAATGCGGTCAGGCGAGGATCTTCGCCACCACGCCCGAGCCCACGGTGCGGCCGCCTTCGCGG
>JBBJMS010000105.1:0-11938 GCA_037720315.1 Variovorax sp.
CGCGTTCTGCGTGGCGCACGAAGCCAGCAACGAAGCGGCGGCGACGCCCAGAAACGTTTGCGCCATCCGCTTGCCCGCGGTTGAAAAGACCTTGCTCATCGGTTCATTGCTCCTGCGCAGTGGATGGGACGGACCGCTTGGGCACCGGATGCAGAACCACCGTGCGGCGCTGCGCCATGCGCGCGGCCGCGCCTGTGCGGTCCTTCACGTCGCCGGCGAGTTGACCGCAGGCAGCGTCGATGTCGTCGCCGCGGGTCTTGCGCACGGTCGTCACCAGGCCGGCCTCGCTCAGCACCTTGGCGAACGCCAGCACGCGTGGCTGCGGCGATCGCAGGAGGCCCGACGCCGGAAAAGGATTGAACGGGATCAAATTGAACTTGCAGGAAGTACCGGTGGCGCGCACCAGAGCGACCAGTTGCCGCGCATGCTCGGGCTGGTCGTTGACGCCGTCGAGCATGCAGTATTCGAAGGTGATGAAATCCCGCGGCGCATGCGCAAGGTAGCGCTGGCACGATTGGAGCAGTTCCGCGATCGGGTACTTGCGATTGAGCGGCACCAGGTCGTCGCGCAAGGCATCGTTGGGCGCGTGCAGTGAAACCGCCAGCGCGACGGGACAGTCGGTGCCGAGACGATCGATCATCGGCACCACGCCCGATGTCGACACCGTCACCCTGCGACGCGAGAGGCCGTAGGCGTTGTCGTCGAGCATGGTGCGCAGCGCGGGCACCAGGGCCGTATAGTTCTGCAGCGGCTCGCCCATGCCCATCATGACGACGTTGGAGATCACCCTTTCGTCGCGGCGCAGGTGCTTGCGCAAGAAATGCTCGGCAAACCACAACTGGGCCACGATCTCCGCCGTGGTCAGATTGCGGCTGAAACCCTGGTGACCGGTCGAGCAGAAACGGCAGCCGACGGCGCAGCCGGCCTGCGACGAGATGCACAGCGTGCCGCGGTCGGCCTCGGGGATGAACACCGTCTCGACGGCGTTGCCGCCGCCAACGTCGAACAGCCACTTGATCGTTCCGTCTGCAGATTCATGCTGCGTAATCACGGGCAATGCCTCGACCCGCGCCGTCGTCGCCAGCTTTTCGCGCAGCGATTTCGCCAGATCGGTCATGTGTGCGAAATCGCTCGCGCCGCGCTGGTGAATCCACCGAAACAACTGCGTCGCGCGGAAGCGCTTTTCGCCCAGCCGTTCGCAGAACGCGGCCAATCCCTCCAGGTCGAGGTCGAGCAGGTTGGCCGTGGTCATGGAACGCAGGTCGAAGCGTCCTCAGCGTGCGTAGACGTTGAGGCCAGCGAAGAAAAAGGCGATCTCGGTCTGCGCCGTTTCGGGGGCGTCGGAGCCGTGCACCGCGTTGGCGTCGATGCTGTCCGCGAAATCCGCGCGGATGGTGCCCGCGGCAGCCTTCTTGGGATCGGTCGCGCCCATCAGGTCGCGGTTCTTGGCGATGGCGTTTTCGCCTTCGAGCGCCTGAACGAACACCGGGCCCGAAATCATGAACTCGACCAGGTCCTTGAAAAAGGGACGCTCCTTGTGGACGGCATAGAACTGCTCGGCTTCGCTGCGTGACAGGTGCACCAGCTTGGCGGCAACGATCTTCAGGCCGGCGGCCTCGAAACGGGAGACGATCTTGCCGACGACATTCTTGGCGACTGCGTCTGGCTTGATGATGGAGAGAGTGCGTTCGATGGCCATTGGGTTGCTTTCCTGAGAGCTTCTGATCTTGATGAATTCTGTCGATCGCACAGCGCTAGCTGCACCGGCTCGACAAAGCCCCTGATTTTAACCGGCGCGTTCTTGCCAGCCCGTGACGAGCCGGCCAAAGACCGCGACCTGCGCGCGATTTTCAGCGGCCGCGCCGGCGTCCGCCGCCCTGCCCGCCCTGGGCACCGAAGTTGCCGCCTGGCGGGCCCGCGCGCCGCGGACCTTGGCGCTGATCCTTGCGTTGCCGCGAGAAACTGTCGGCGCCGATGTAGCCGACCGAAGTCTTCATCGGATCGGGTTGATTGGCACCGCTGGGCGGGCGATCTTCACCCTGCCGATTGCGCCCCTGCTGGCCTTGCCGGTCATCCCGGTTGCCGCGTCGTCCCTGTGAAGGCCCCGGCCCGCGGCCGCCGCCACCGCCCATGCCGCGGTCCGCCCTTGGCGCCCCGCTATTGCCCAGCGGATTCGGAATCGGCGCGTCGCGCTCGCCCGCCTGCGCACCGCCGCCATTGCGATTGCCGCGGCGCTTGTTGCGGTTGTTGCGTCCGCCGCCTTCCTGACCCGGGCCTCGCGGACCGGGCCCCGAGCGCTGCGTTCGCTCGCCGGATCCGCCTGCTGCCTCGAACAAGGCACCGATGTCGCGCTCGTCGAGTTCCATCCAGGCGCCGCGCTTGAGGCCGCGCGGAAGAACCATCGCACCATAGCGAATGCGGATCAGGCGGCTCACTGCATGGCCGATCGATTCGAACAACCGGCGCACCTCGCGGTTACGCCCTTCCGAAATCGTGACGCGGTACCAGCAATTCGATCCCTCGCCGCCGCCCTCCTCGATGGTGCCGAACTGCGCCATGCCGTCGTCCAGTCGCACGCCGGCAAGCAGGCGCTGCTTTTCTTCGCCGCTGAGGGCGCCCAGCACGCGCACCGCGTATTCGCGCTCCAGGCCGAAGCGCGGATGCATCAACTGGTTGGCCAGTTCGCCCGAACTGGTGAAGAGCAGCAGGCCTTCGGTATTCAGGTCGAGCCGCCCGACCGATTGCCACTTGCCTTGCTGCAGGCGCGGGAGCTTGCGAAACACCGTCGGCCGGTTCTGCGGGTCGTCGTGCGTGACGACCTCGCCCACCGGCTTGTGATAGGCGATCACCCGCGCCGGCGGCGGCGCGATGCGAAAGCGGATCGGCTTGCCGTTGATCTTGACCTGGTCGCCGTACTGGATGCGCTGGCCGATATGGGCCGGCTCGTTGTTCACTGAGATGCGACCCTGCAGGATGAGCTGCTCCATCTCGAGCCGCGAGCCGAGTCCGGCCTGCGCCAGCACCTTGTGCAGCTTCGGCGAATCGGCCTCGGGCAGCAGCACCCGCTTGAGCGGCGGCACGTCGGGGCTCTCTTCGTCGGCGTCGAATTGGCCCGAAATCACATCGGCGAAGCGGATCGGTTCGGTCGGCGGCGCATTGCGCTGCTCGCGCTCGGCGGCGCGGCGGGCCCGGTCGAGGTCGTCTTCTTCCTCGTCGGGTTCGTCTTCGTCGTCTTCGCCGTCTTGGTCGTCTTCGACTTCGTCGGTCGCGCGCTCGGCCACTTCATTGGCTGCTGGCGCGTGCGGCGCGGCGGCTTCTACCGGCTCCATGGGCACTTCCGGGCCAGCGGCGGCATCGGGCTTCGGCCGGCGCGGCCGGCGTTTGCGTGGCGCCTCGGCGGCGTCCGGCGCAGGCTGCGCGGGAGTGCCCGCCGCTTGTTCTTCGGAAACAGGCTCGGCCGGCAGCGTGGCTGCATCATCAGGATCGGATGGGCTCATGGTCGGGTTCCGGAAGGGGCGGGGTTGTGTCTGCATCGTCGGGCATGGCATCGGGCTCGACGGGAGACGGGTACGTAGACGCAAGCTGGAGCTCGGGCCCGAGAGAAATGGGCGCAGGCTCGTCGATCGGCAACAGTGGCTGATCGGCGCCGGCGGCATGCTCCAGCGCTTCGATCAGGGAGCCCTGCTGCGCCGTCGTTTCGATGAGCGGCAGCTGGTCCAACGAAGCCAATCCAAGGTCGTCCAGGAACTGCCGCGTGGTCGCATAGAGCCCCGGACGGCCGACCGTTTCGCGATGGCCGATCACCTCGACCCAATTGCGGTCTTCGAGCTGCTTCAGGATCAGCGAATTGATGGTGACGCCGCGGATGTCTTCCATGTCGCCCCTCGTGACCGGTTGGCGGTAGGCAATGATGGCCAGCGTTTCGAGCACGGCGCGGGTGTAGCGCGGCGGTTTTTCGGGATGCAGCCGGTCGAGGTGGTCGCGCAGTTCAGGGCGGCTCTGAAACCGCCATCCGCTGGCCACGCCCACGAGTTCGAGGCCGCGCTGCGACCAGTCATCCTGCAGTTCGAGCAACAGCGACTTGATCGTGTCGGCTCCCACTTCGTCGCCGAACAGGACGCGCAACTCGCGCACCGGCAACGGCTGGGTCGAACAGATCAAGGCGGTTTCGAGAATGCGCTTGGCATCCGCCGTATTCATGGTTCGCGGTATCCAGGAAAAGGCGCCTCGACGGGCGCTAGTTCAGAAGGATGGAAAGAGGCGTTGCCGGCACGCGGCGCTTGCAACGCAAGGCCGGCATCGGGTACCGGCGCGGCCCGTGGGCCGTCAGGCGCGATTGTAGTCCAGCCCCCAGGCCTGAAAACCCTGCACCAGATCAGGCGGCGGCGGAGCGTGAAACATCATGGGCACGCGCGTGACGGGGTGAACGAATCCAAGCCTGAACGCATGGAGCGCCTGCCGCGTCAGCCCGGCTGCTGCGGCGCCGCCGTAAATGCCGTCGCCGACCAGCGGGTGCCCTATCGACGCCATGTGCACGCGGATCTGGTGCGTGCGTCCGGTCTCGAGGGTGCAGCGCACGGCACAGCCTTGCTCGTTGCTGCCCAGCGCTTCGACCAGCGTGCGGGCGGGCTTGCCTGGATGACGTTCGAGGTCCACGACCGCCATGCGCAGCCGGTTGCGCGGATCTCGTCCGATCGCCGCGTCCACCTGCCGGGCGGCCGCGCCCTGCCATGGGCGGTGCGCCATGGCGATGTACTGGCGCTTCACATCGCGCGCCGCGATGAGCGCAACCAGCGCGTCCATTGCCGCGCGGGTGCGCGCAACCACCATCAGCCCGCTGGTTTCGCGGTCGAGCCGGTGCACGATCCCGGCGCGCGGCAGCAGCACGGCTTTCGGATCGAGCGCCAGCAGGCCGTTGAGCAACGTGCCGCTCCAGTGGCCCGGCGCGGGATGCACCACGAGGCCGGCGGGCTTGTCGATGACGCGCAAATGCTCGTCCTCGTGCATCACGGCGATCGGCATCGATTCCGGCCGGAAGGCTTGGCTTTGCGGCGTCGGGCGCAGTTCGATGCGCCCGGCTTCGCCGGCGCGCACGGTCGCCGAAGCCTTGGTCAGCACCCGCGCCTGCACGATCACCATGCCGGCTTCTATCAATTGCTGCAAATAGCTGCGGGAAAATTCCGGCACCAACGCAGCCAGCGCCCGGTCGAGGCGCTGACCATGCTGCGCCCGCTCGATCACGAAATCGCGAACCTCGCTTGCATCGGACAAGTCCGCCACCTCGTCGTGCTCGGCGGCGTCAGCCAGGTCGTGCGGGGGGTCGGTCGATATAATTGAGGGCACCTGTTCCACGAAAGCCTTATGTGAAGTTTCGCGACAAATTATCGGCTGCCCCCGTCTGGCTCGTGATGTGCGCGGCCGGGTGGCTCGCAGCCGGGTGCTCGACGGCCACCGTCGATCGCACCGCGAACTGGAGCCCCAACCGCATCTATTCGGAAGCCAAGGACGAATCGAATTCCGGCGCCTACGACAAGGCCGTGCCGCTGTTCGAAAAACTCGAAGGACGCGCTGCCGGCACACCGCTCGCGCAGCAAGCCCAGCTGGACAAGGCTTATGCGCAGTTCAAGGCCGGCGAAAAGCCCGCAGCCCTCGCAACCATCGACCGCTTCATGAAGCTGCATCCGGCAAGCCCCGCAGTGGACTACGCGCTTTATCTCAAAGGGGTTGTCAACTTCAACGACGACCTCGGGATGTTCGCGTTCCTGACGCGCCAGGACCTGTCGGAGCGCGACCAGAAGGCGGCGAAGGAATCGTTCGAGGCATTCAAGGAGCTGGCAAACCGCTTCCCCGACTCGCGCTACACGCCCGACGCGCGCCAGCGCATGAACTACATCGTCAACTCGCTGGCGCAGTACGAAGTGCATGTGGCGCGCTACTACTACACGCGCGGCGCCTATCTCGCGGCGATCAACCGCGCCCAGCTGGCGCTGGCCGACTACCGCGAAGTTCCGGCGCTCGAAGAGGCGCTCTATATCATGGTTCAGTCGTACGACGCGCTCGGGCTGACCGACCTGCGCGACGATGCGAAGCGCGTGCTGAGCACCAACTATCCGAAGAGCGATTTCGTCGCACGCGGCTTCAGGACCAAGGACAATCCTTGGTGGAAGCTCTGGTAGCTCAACTCTTGGGCCGTTAGCGCGTCAGCGCTTCGATGGCCGAGTCAAACCCGGCTTCGCTTTCGAGCCTTCGCATCGGTGGCAGCGCGGCAAGCAGCCGCCGCCCATAGCCCATGGCCACCAAACGCGTGTCGCAGATCGCCAGCACGCCCCGGTCAGTCTCGCGCCGAATCAACCGTCCCGCCCCCTGCTTGAGCGCCACCGCAGCTTCCGGCAGCGAATAGTCGCCAAAGGCGCTGCGGCCCTGCGCCTCGAGGCGCTGCGAGCGCGCCTCCACCAGCGGATCGTTCGGCGGCGGAAATGGCAGCTTGTCGATCACAACCAGCTGCAACGCGTCGCCCGGCGCATCGAAGCCTTCCCAAAACGAAGCCGAGGCCACGAGCACGCAGCCGGCTCGGCCGTTCGAAGCGCCTTCGCGGAACCGGTCCATCAGCACCCGTTTGGGCAGCTCGCCCTGCACCAGCACGTTGGGCCGGCAGCCGGCATCGAGCAGCTCGAACCGCTCCCGCATCGCGTCGCCGATGGTGCGCAAGGCGCGCAGCGTGGTCGTGAGAACCAGGGTGCGCCCGCCGAGGACAGCGGCACCGCGCGCAGCGAGCTGCGCCACTTGCGCGCTGTGCGCAGGATCGCCGGGCTTCGGGAAGTCGCGCGGAACATAGAGCGCAGCCTGCTGCGCATAGTCGAAGGGGCTCTGCACGCGCAGCACCTCGGCGTCATGCAGCCCGCAGGGCTCGGTGAACCAGCGCAGCTTGGGTTCGTCGCCCAGCGTCGCCGACGTGAACACCCAGGCACGTCCCTGTTCTGCGCATCGGCCGAGCCGGTCTTGAGTACGCGCGTGCGCACAGCTTCGGCGATATCGAGCGGCGATTCGACCAGCCGCAGTTGCGTGCCCACGTCCACCCATCGCACCGACCCGAGCGCACAAGGTTCGGCAAAGCGCGCCGCACGATCGGCCAATTGCCCTGCGCGTTCGTGCAGGCGGACGAAGTCGGGCGAGAGTTCACTCACCGTATTTAACGCATGCGCCGCATCGTCGAAAGCATGCTGCAACGCGTCGAGCGCGACTTGCCATGCGTCCGCGGGCACGCCCTCCGGGGAGGCATCGTTCCAACGCAACTTGGCGCCGGGCCACTGCTTGCCGGCCGCGAGCCGCAGTTCGCGAGCGGCCCGCTCGGTTGCCGCCACCAGCTGCTGCCAATCGACCAGCCCTCGCGCATGCTGGAGACCTGCAGCCAGCACGTCGCGCGCAAAGTCGAGTGCCTGGCCGCTTCCAAGCTGCGCCCCTAGAAACTGCACACCCGTTTCATTGAGCTGGTGAGCTTCGTCGAACACCACGACGCGCACCGTTGGCAACAATTCCGCCATGCCGGACTCACGCACCGCCAGGTCAGCAAAAAACAGGTGATGGTTGATGACCACCACGTCGGCCGCCATGGCTTCGCGCCGAGCCAGGTTGACGTGGCATGGCTTGAACTGGGGGCACTGCGCACCGAGGCAGTTCTCGCGGGTGGAAGTGACCAGCGGAATGAGCGGCGACCGTTCGTCCAGGCCCGGCAATTCGGCCAGGTCGCCGGCGCGCGTAGTCTTGGACCATTGCTCGATCTTTGCCAGCGTGCGGACGGTGCCGCGCTCAGGCAGCGATGCATCGTGCCGCGCCAGGTCGAGCCGGTGCAGGCAGAGATAGCTCGCACGTCCCTTGAGGAGAGCCGTGCGCACCGGCAGGCCCAGGGCCTCCACCAGCCGCGGCAGATCGCGCCCGAACAGTTGGTCCTGCAGCGTCTTGGTTGCGGTGGACAGCAGCACGCGTTCGCCACTCAAAAGCGCAGGCACCAGATACGAGAAGGTCTTGCCCACCCCGGTTCCTGCCTCGACCACAAGCACGCCGCCGTTCTCGATCGTGCGCGCCACGGCGAGCGCCATCTCGGTCTGCCCCTCGCGCTCGCGGAACTGGTCTGCGGCATGCGACAGCACGCCGTGCGCAGCGAAGGCCTCGCGCACGCCTTCGGTCAGTGCGCCGTTGTTCGCCGCCATCAGGCGGTTTCCAAATACGACGAAAACGAGAAAAGTTTGGAGTCCAACGGAAACGATGCGATGAAGAAGCGAACGGCGGGTCAAGCTTGGCTTGCCTTCACTCGATAATACGTCCTCGCTACCCTCACACGACACCATGAAGACCGCGCCAACGCAGCCTCTGTGCCCATGATCCAGGGCTTTCGACTCGCCGCCGCGACCGGGCTCCACAAGGGCGACCGTCCCTATCAGCAGGATCAGGTCTTGCTGATCAACCATCCCCGCATACCGGGCTGCGTATTGGGCGTGGTGGCTGACGGCATGGGCGGGCGCAGCGGCGGACGCAAGGCTTCGGACCAGGTCTTGATGACGGCGCGCCAGCTCTTCGCCCGCTACAAGCCGGGTCGCGACGAATCGGTGGGCGTGCTGCGCCAACTGCTCGAAGATGCGCACACGGTGATCAAGCTCACCGCGCTTTCAAGCGAACAGGAGCCGCACAGCACACTGGCCGCGTTCCTGATGAATCCCGAAGGCGATTGCGCGTGGATACATGCCGGCGACTCGCGCATCGATCACTTCCGGCGTGGCCGGCTGGTGAAGCGCACCAAGGATCACTCGTACGTTCAGGCGTTGGTGGACCGCGGCGAAATCGGGGAAGACGAAGCCAGCATCCATCCGCAAGGCAACATCCTGCTCGGTTGCCTTGGCATGACGTCCACGCCACCGCCGGTCGATATCCATGTCGTGCCTCGCCTGGAACCGGACGATCTTCTGATGGCTTGCAGCGACGGCCTGTGGCACTACTTCACACCGGAAGAAATGGGTTCGGTGCTGGCCGAGCAACCGCCTCGCGCGGCGGCCGAGTTGCTGGTCATGGAAGCGCGGCGGCGCGCCCGGGGCACCGGCGACAACATCTCGCTCGTCGTCCTGAAGCTCGAGGCACTGCCGGCGATCGCGGGCTGATCGACGGCGCAGCCGTGGCGCTGGCTCAGGGCGAGATCGGCAGTGGCTCCGAGCTAGGCTTCGTTCTTTCTGCATTGCGGCGTTCGCGGTCTTCGCGATGGGACTGCGCCTGCTCCAACTTTCGCTCGTAGGCTGCGCGTTCGCGCGGTGCTTCGGCGCGGCGGGCGGCGGCCTTGGCCTGTGCTTCAGCATGGGCGCGCTGTCTTTCTTCGAGCTCGCGGCGCCGCGACTCGGCCTCGGCGGCCATTGCTGCGCGACGCGCTGCATGGTCCGTCGACCGCTGTTCGCGCTCCTGCTGCGACTTCATCGACCGGTCACGCTCCGATGCCGCATCCTGGGGCCGAGGCGCCGCACCTTTTTGGTCGAGCCGATCGAGCTGCGCGGCCCCGCGGCGCTTCCGTTCGATGTCGTTGATTGCCGCCTCCTGCCGCTTGATGTCGTCAGTCTGTCCGCGACGGCGCGTGCGGCTTTCCTGCAGACAGCCCTCGACCGCAAATTGCTTGTAGCAGGCGGCCTGTTCGACGGCAAAGCGCTCGTCGATCGCCGCGCGTTCCGCACTCAGCCGCGTTCGTTCCGCCTCGAAATCGACGCTTCCGGTCGTCGCGCTGGACTGCGCCCACAGCGGCAGCGCAAACGAGGCGATCAGGAGTGCGGCGACTTTGTTCTTCATGTAAGGCCTGTATCGACGACGCGGCGCTCCAGCGCCAGGAATTCTGCCGACTGCATTTCGTTGAGCCGGGACACGGTGCGTGGGAACTCGTGGGCAAGCGGCCCCTCCGTGTACAGCGCCTCCGGCGCGACCTCGGCAGACATGATGAGCTTCACGCGGCGATCGTAAAACACGTCGATCAGCCATGTGAAACGGCGGGCTTCCGATGCCATGCGCACCGGCATGTGCGGAACATCGGAGAGCAGCACCGTGTGGAACTGGGTGGCGATCTCCAGGTAATCGTTTTGCGATCGCGGGCCGCCGCACAGCGTCTTAAAGTCGAACCAGACCACGCCGCCGGCTTTCCGCCGCGCATGGATATCGCGCGATTCGATGTGCAGCACCGGGTTCTCGTCGGCACTCTCGGCCAGGCGCTCGAACGCTTCGCGCATGTCCTTGTCGGCCCCAGCGCCGTTCGGGGTGAGATAGAGCCGCACCTGCTCCAGCGTGCGGCGGCGGTAGTCGGTGCCGTTGTTGACACCAATCACTTCGAGGCGCTCGTTCAGGAGTGCGATGGCCGGCAGGATGCGGTCGCGGTGAAGGCCGCCCGGATAGAGGTCGTCGGGCTTGAAGTTCGATGTGGTCACGAAGCCCACGCCGTTGTCGAACAGCGCGGCCAGCAGCCGGTGAAGAATCATCGCGTCGGTGATATCCGCAACGTGAAATTCGTCGAAGCAGATCAGCTTGTAGCGCCTGGAGATGCGCAGCCCGAGCTCGTCGAGCGGATTCACCGTGCCCTGCAACTCCGACAGCTGCCGGTGCACTTCGCGCATGAACTCGTGGAAGTGGAGCCGGGTCTTGCGCCGCAGCGGCACGGCGTTGTAGAAGCAATCCATCAGGAAGCTCTTGCCTCTCCCGACCCCGCCGTACATGTAGACCCCGCGCGGAATCTCTGGCCGGTTGATCAGTTTCTTGAGCGCATTGGAACGCTGCGCCTTGTAGTCGGCCCATTCGCTTGCGCAACGGTCAAGCGCTTCCACCGCGCGCAGCTGCGCCGGGTCGCTTTCGTAACCACGCGCTGTCAACTCGGCCTCGTAAGCAGCCCTAACAGACATATCGATAAAGGCGTACGTGTCCCTGGCGGCGTGCGGAGCGACGCCCGTTCGTGAGACACCGCGGAACCGGCTTGGCCGGGCCGCCGGTGTCGCCCCCTGGAGGGGGGAGGCGGCTACACGAAGTGAGCAAGCAACGGGGGTGGTTAAAAATTCAGCGTGCGCTTGTCGACGGCAAGGGCGGCTTCCTTGGTCGCCTCCGACAACGACGGATGCGCGTGGCAGATGCGCGCGATGTCTTCGGCGCTCGCCTTGAACTCCATCGCTACCACCGCCTCGGAAATCAACTCGCTCGCCATGGGTCCGACGATGTGCACGCCGAGGATCTCGTCCGTGGCGGCATCGGCCAGGAACTTGACCATGCCGGTGGTGTCGCCAAGTGCGCGTGCGCGCCCGTTGGCCATGAACGGAAAGGTGCCCGCCTTGTAGGCGCGGCCCGCCGCCTTGAGCTGCTGCTCGGTCTGGCCGACCCAGGCAATTTCGGGCGAGGTGTAGATCACCCATGGAATGGTGTTGAAGTTCACATGGCCGTGCTGCCCGGCGATGCGCTCGGCCACGGCAACGCCCTCTTCTTCGGCCTTGTGCGCCAGCATCGGTCCGCGCACCACGTCGCCGATGGCCCACACGTTGGGGAGGTTCGTCTTGCAGTCGTCGTCGACGGCGATGGCGCCGCGCTCATCGAGCTTGAGGCCGACCGCCTCGGCGTTCAGGCCGATGGTGTTGGGCACACGGCCGATCGACACGATGAGCTTGTCGACCTCGAGCGTTTGCGCCTCCCCCTTGGCGTTGGTCCAGGCAACGCTGACGCCCTTCTTGGCCGACTTGATCTCACCCACCTTGACGCCGAGCTCGATCTTCAGGCCTTGCTTGGTGAAAGCCTTGTGTGCCTCCTTGGCAATCTGTTCGTCGACCGCGCCCAGGAAGGTCGGCAGCGCCTCGAGCACGGTCACTTCGGCACCCAGGCGGCGCCAGACCGAGCCCATCTCCAGCCCGATGACACCCGAGCCGATCAGGGCCAGCTTTTTCGG
>JBBJMS010000017.1:0-33316 GCA_037720315.1 Variovorax sp.
GATCCCGGCCGGCGTGCCCGGCATGCTGCTCACGCGCCGGCCCGACGTTTCGGCCGCGCAGAAAAGCGTGCTGGCCGCGCAGGCGCGCGTCGGCGTGGCGCAGGCGGCATGGTTCCCGAGCATCGCGCTGACCGGTGGTGGCGGCTATGCCTCGCCCGACATCGGCGACCTCTTCAAATGGTCGGCCCGCTCATGGGGCATCGGCGCGCTGCTGTCGCTGCCGCTCTTCGACGGCGGCCGGCGAGAGGCTGGCGTGCAGGGCGCGTCGGCGCAGCTGGACGGCGCATTGGCGGCCTATCGCGAGCAGGTGCTCGGCGCCTTCAGGGACGTGGAGGACCAGCTCTCGTCGCTGCGCATCCTGCAGGATCAATCGCAGGTGCAGGCGCGGGCGGTGGCGTCGGCGAGCCGTGCGACCGTGCTGTCCGACTCGCGCTACCGCAACGGGCTGGTCAGCCAGCTCGACCTGCTCGATGCGAAGCGCAGCGAGCTGCGCAACCGGCGCCAGGCACTGCAGGTGCGCTCGGCGCAGTACCAGGCCACGGTCGGGCTGGTGCGCGCACTGGGCGGCGGCTGGGAAACGAGGCTGGCTGCGGGCGACCCCGAAGCGACTCAAGCCTCGACATCCCCGGCGCAGCGCAGCGCGGCGGCACCGAGCGCCAGCGCGCTCGAATAGCTCGATTGAGGCGCGGTGGCCTCGCTGAAGCGGCGGTAATGAAGCACCTCCGATGCCTCGTCGTCGAGTGCTTCGATCAGCACCCAATAAAACTGGTCCTTGTCGCGCTCCTCGATCAGGAGCGCCATGTCGCGTAGAACTGGCACGGCGTTCATTTCCTCTTCCTTGTTGTGAAGCGAACTACGAAGCACCGCGCTGCCCGGATGCAGGCCTGCTGCACGCAGACGGGCGAAGCGTGAACGATTTGGCGTACCCGACAATCCACGGATGATTCAAGACGAGAGGCGCGAGGCGGCCCGCTGCGTGATGGTTCTCGGCACCACAAGCGGCGCCGGCAAGAGCTGGCTGGCCACCGCGCTGTGCCGCTGGTATGCGCGCCAGGGTTTCAAGGTGGCGCCGTTCAAGGCCCAGAACATGAGCAACAACGCCCGCGTGGTGGAGGGCGGCGAGATCGGCAGCGCGCAATATTTCCAGGCGCTCGCGGCCCGCGCCGAGCCCGACGTGCGCATGAACCCGCTGCTGCTCAAGCCCGAGCGCGACACGCACAGCCAGGTCGTGCTGATGGGCCAGGTGAGCAACGAACTGTCGGCGCTGCCCTGGCGCGGACGCAGCGAACGTGTCTGGCCGCAGATCGCGCAGGCGCTCGATGTGCTCCGCGCATCGAACGACGTGGTGGTGATCGAGGGCGCGGGTTCACCCGCCGAGATCAACCTGATGGCGAGCGACATCGTCAACCTGCGCGTTGCCCGGCATGCTGGCGCTCGCTGCCTGCTGGTGACGGACATCGACCGCGGCGGCGCCTTCGCGCACCTTTACGGAACCTGGGCGCTGATGCCCGAGGCGGACCGCGCGCTCATCGCCGGCTTCGTGCTGAACAAGTTCCGCGGCGATGCATCGCTGCTCGCGCCGGCGCCGCAGCAGCTGCGCGACCTGACCGGCATCCCGACCGTCGCCACGATTCCGATGTGGTGGCAGCACGGGCTGCCCGAGGAAGACGGCGTATTCGACGACCGAAGCACCTCCTGCGGCGAGGTCACGCACACCGTGGCCGTCGTCGTGTATCCGCACATCAGCAACCTCGACGAGTTCCAACCGCTCAAGAACATCGCCGGCGTTCGGCTGCGCTGGGCCCGCAGCCCGGCCGACGTGGCCGGCGCCGACTGGATCGTGCTGCCCGGCTCCAAGAACACCAGTGGCGACCTGGCCTGGCTGCGCGCGCAGGGGCTGGACCGCGCGGTGGCCGCGCATGCGGCGCGAGGCGGTGCAGTGCTCGGTATTTGCGGCGGGTTGCAGATGCTGGGCGAGGCGCTGATCGACCCGCACGGCATCGACGGCAACGGGCCGGGGCTCGGGCTGCTGCCGCTGGTGACTGTGTTCGCGCAGGACAAGACGGTGCGCCTGCGCGAAGTGCGATTCGCCAGGCTGGGCGGCGCATGGGCCGCGCTGTCCGGCGTGCCGATGCGCGGCTATGAAATCCACCACGGCCAGACCGCGCCGCATGCGGCGATGGCGGCCGCCGCAGCATGCGGCCGCGGTGCTGCCCGACGGCCTGGGCTGGCAGAACGCCGCGGGCAACGTGCTGGGCCTTTATCTGCACGGAATGTTCGAAGACCCGGCGGTGCTGCAGGCGCTGTTCGGTGTGAGGCGCGCACGCTGGATGCGGTCTTTGACGGCCTTGCGGACCATATTGACAACCACTTCGACGCAGGCGTGCTGCGTTCGCTGATCGCATGAAACTCGAACTCCCAACCGTCGAAGACATAGCCGACGCTGCGCTCGCCGCGCGCCTGCAACGCGTCCTGGACGGCAAGACCAAGCCGGTGGGCGCGCTGGGACGGCTCGAGGCGCTGGGCCTGCGCCTCGGCCTCATCCTCGGCACCGACGCGCCGTCGCTGGACGCGCCGCAGCTGCTGGTGTGCGCCGGCGACCACGGCCTGGCGGCACGCGGCGTGTCGGCCTTTCCGAGCGACGTGACCTGGCAGATGGTCGAGAACTTTCTTTCCGGGGGCGCGGCCGTGAGCGTGCTGGCGCGCCAGCATGGGCTGGCGCTGACGGTGGTGGACTGCGGGGTGGCGCACGACTTTGCGCCGCGCTCGGGCCTCGCCATGCGCAAGATCGCTGCCGGCACGGCCGATGCGTCGGCCGGCCCGGCCATGACTGCCGCGCAGTGCGAGGCTGCCATCGCCAATGGCATCGCGCTGGTGCGCGAGCTGCCGGGCAATGCGCTGCTGCTGGGCGAAATGGGCATCGGCAATTCATCCGCCGCGTCGCTGCTGCTGTCGCGCCTGACCGGCCACGACATCGACGCCTGCACCGGTGCCGGCACCGGGCTCGACGCGGCCGGCCTGGTGCGTAAACGCGGTCTGCTGCGCGAGGTGCTTTCGTTGCACGGCGATGCGGGCACGCCGCTGGCCGCGCTCGCCGCCTTCGGCGGTTTCGAGATCGCAACGCTCACAGGCGCCGTGCTGCAGGCGGCGCATGAGCGGCGCGTGATCGTGGTCGACGGCTTCATCGCCAGCGCCGCGGTGCTGGTGGCGCAGGCGCTGCGCCCGCATGTCGTGCAGCGCTGCGTGGCGGCGCACGAGTCGGCCGAGCCGGGCCATCACCTGTTGCTCGAAGCGCTCGGACTCGATGCGCTGCTGCACATGGACCTGCGCCTGGGCGAAGGCTCGGGCGCCGCGCTAGCGTGGCCCTTGCTCGAATCGGCCTGCGCCGTCCTGCGCGACATGGCGAGTTTCGAATCGGCAGGGGTTTCGCAGCGGGAAGACCGCGCATGAACGGCGTGCGCCACTTCCTGCTGGCGCTGCAGTTCTTCACCCGCGTGCCCGTCACCGGCCGGCTGGCGGCATGGGTCGGCTTCAGCCCGGCGATGCTGCGTGCGAGCGCCGCGCATTTTCCGGGCGTCGGCTGGCTGGTGGGCGCAATTGCAGCCGGTGTGTTCTTGCTGGCGCAGGCGATGCTGCCGGGCGTTGCCGGAGCCGC
Source organism: Variovorax sp. (assembly GCA_037720315.1). GTDB lineage: Bacteria > Pseudomonadota > Gammaproteobacteria > Burkholderiales > Burkholderiaceae_C > Variovorax. The sequence goes on from JBBJMS010000017.1 coordinate 3,656, forward strand.
AGTTGCCGCGCTGCTTTCCACGCTGGCAACCGTGCTGCTCACCGGTGCTTTCCACGAAGACGGCCTGGCCGACACCGCAGACGGGCTGGGCGGTTCGGCCGATCGCGCGCGCGCGCTGGAGATCATGAAGGACTCGCGCATCGGCGCCTTCGGCGCGATCGCGCTGATGCTGGCGCTCGGCCTCAAGGTCGCGCTGCTTGCCGCGCTCGCGGGGCAGGGCGCGATGCTTGCTGCGACCGCGCTCGCCGGTGCGCATGTGCTGTCGCGGCTCGCGCCGCTGTTCCTGATCCGCTGGTTGCCCTACGTCGGCGGTGAAGGCGCGGCAAGCAAGTCCAATCCGCTGGCCGATGCAATCGCTGGCCGGGCCTTGCTGGTGGGCCTGCTGTATTCGTTGCCGGCCGCTGCACTGCTGCTGCTCGAGCATCCCCCGTTGCAGGCTGGCACGAGCCTGGTTGCGTGCATGCTCGGCGCGTTCTACATGGCACGGCTGCTGCGCCGCCGGCTGGCGGGTTTCACCGGCGACGGATTAGGTGCGACGCAGCAGGTCTGCGAAGTTGCCATCTATCTCGCGCTGGCCTTTCGGGCATGAAGCTGCTGCTCGTGCGCCACGCGCGGACCAGCGCCGCTGTCGGTCTTTGCTACGGCCGCACCGACGTGGCGGTGCCTGCCGAGGCAACGCTCGCTCTCGCCGAGCGCATTGCGGCCGAGCTGCCCGCCGACATCGCGCTGGTCTCGTCGCCGCTGCAGCGCTGCGCCGCGCTCGTGCATGCCATCGCGGTGCTGCGACCCGACCTGTCGCTCCACATCGATCCACGCCTGGCCGAGATGGATTTCGGCGCCTGGGAAGAACGCAGCTGGACCGCGATCGACCGCGCCGAGTTCGACCGCTGGATGGCCGATTTCGCCGATGCGCGCGCAGGCGGCACCGGCGAGAGCACGCGCCAGTTCATGCTGCGGGTCGGATCGGCTTTCTATGGTTGGCGCGGCGGCGGCCGCGATGCACTGTGGGTCACGCATGCCGGCGTGATCCGCGCGGTGTGGCTGATGCAGCAGGGCGTGCGCTGCGCCGAACGCGCCGACCAGTGGCCAACTCGATCGATTGCCTTCGGCGAATGCGTTTCGGTCGAATTGCCCTGACTCAACCGCGTGCGTCCGCGGGCGCTGGTGTCTTGGGCTTGAAGTCGCACCAGGGCGCCACCGTGCACTGCCAGCACAGCGGCTTGCGCGCCACGCACACATAGCGTCCGTGCAGGATCAGCCAGTGATGCGCATGCAGCCGATAGGCGGGTGGCACACGCTTTTCGAGCTTCTGCTCGACTTCGAGCGGCGTCTTGCCAGGCGCCAGGCCGGTGCGGTTGCCGACGCGACAGATGTGCGTGTCGACCGCCATCGTCGGCTCGCCGAAAGCCACGTTGAGCACCACGTTGGCGGTCTTTCGTCCGACGCCTGGCAGCGCCTCCAGCTCGGCGCGCGTCTTCGGTACTTCGCCGCCGTGCAGCTCGACCAGCATGCGGCAGGCTTCCATCAAGTGCTTGGCCTTGCTCCGGTAGAGGCCGATGGTCTTGATGTAGCCCTCCAGGCCCGCCACGCCGAGATCCAGGATGGCCTGCGGCGTATTCGCGACCGGGTACAGCCGGCGCGTCGCCTTGTTCACGCCCACGTCCGTCGCTTGCGCCGACAGCAGCACCGCAGCCAGCAGCTCGAACGGGGTGGAGTATTCGAGCTCGGTCTCGGGTGTGGGATTGGCGGCTCGCAGGGTCGCGAAGAAGGGTTCGATCTCTGCTTTTTTCATCGCCGGCAGTGTAGGGGCCGGGAGTGCGCCATCTCGACGCGCATTGACTGGCAAACTGCACTTTTCAACCTGCACTTTTACTTCCCGGGGCCGACTCGCCGTATGGGCATGAAACTCTGCTTCTCGATCATTGCGCTGGCTTTTACGTCGGTTGCCGCGGCCCAGTCGACGGCCCCGGGGGCGATTGCCACCTGCAAGGCCGACGCAACGGCGTTGGAGGGCGATATCGACCTCGCTCGCTCCAAAGGCCAGTTGCTGCGCCAGCGTCAGCTCGCGCAGCAATTGACCGCGCTGCAAACCCGTTGCGGGACTCTCGCGCCCGAAGAAGAACGCGCCGCACGGGCCGAGCGCTTGAGAGAAGAGATCCGTCAGCTGCGGCTCGAACTGGACCGCGCGCAGGAACAGCTGCGCAGGCTGCGAGCAGAGGAGCCGTAGCGCGTCGAAGAGGAACTTGGCGACAATCGCAGCCACACTTTTTTTGCAGAAGCCGCCATGCAATTCGCCACTCGCCTCGACAACGTCGAAACCTCCGCCATTCGCGAACTCTTCAAGCTGCTCGGCACGCCGGGCATCATCAGCTTCGCGGGCGGCTTTCCAGACAGCGCGATGTTCGATGTCGAGGGGCTGAAAGAGGCGAGCGCGAAGGCGCTGTCCGAGGAACCGGGCGGCGCGCTGCAATACGGCGCGACCGAAGGCTACGAGCCGCTGCGCACGCAGCTCAGCGCCTTCATGAAGGGCAAGGGCGTCGACGTCGATCCCACCGGCCTGATCGTCACCACCGGCAGCCAGCAGGCGCTCGACCTGCTGGGCAAGACGCTGATTTCGCCCGGCGACAAGGTGATCGTCGAAGGCCCGACCTTCCTTGCAACGATCCAGTGCTTTCGCCTGTACGGCGCGCACCTGATCAGCGCACCGATCGATGCCGACGGCGTGCAGACCGACGAGCTCGAAAAACTCATCGCCCTGCACAAGCCGAAGTTCGTCTACCTCATCCCCACCTTCGGCAACCCGAGCGGCGCAATGCTGAGCCTGGAGCGGCGCCGCAAGGTGCTCGAGATGGCGGTGAGGCACCAGACGCTGGTCGTCGAAGACGATCCTTATGGCGATCTCTACTTCGGCGCGCCGCCGCCGCCTTCGATCCTGTCGCTTGCCGACCAAGTGCCGGGCAGCCGCGAGCTTGTCGTTCACTGCGGCAGCCTGAGCAAGGTGCTGAGCCCGGGCCTGCGCATCGGCTGGATGATCGCGCCGGCCGAACTGCTCGCGAAGGCCACCATGTGCAAGCAGTTCAGCGATGCGCACACCAGCACCTTTGCGCAGGCGACCGCCGCGCAGTATCTGAAGAGCGGGCGCATGCCGGCGACGCTCGCCAACGTGCGCAAGGTCTACGGCGAGCGCGCCCAAACGATGGGTGCGGCATTGAAGCGCGAACTCGGCGATGCCATCGCCTTCGAGCAGCCGGGCGGCGGCCTGTTCTTCTGGGCCCAGCTCACGGGTGCTGGCGGCAAGCTGGCCGATGCCAATTTGCTGGCCAAGCGCGCCATCGAGAAGCTCGTGGCCTTCGTGCCGGGCGCGCCGTTCTACGCCGAGAAGCCCGATGCGGCGACGCTGCGGCTCAGCTTTGCGACTGCCAACGTCGAGAAGATCGAGGAAGGCATCGCGCGGCTCGGCGCGGCCCTTTGATTCAGCGCTGGGCGTCGGCCAGCTTCAGGCCGTAGCGCTGCTCTGCGGCCTGCAGCGAAGGCGCGATCGACGGGTGCAGTTGCACACCCTGCGACTGCTGCTGCGCGCGGCGCAGCAGCCCGCGCTCTCCGGGCAGGCGCACCGGTCGCGCCGCATCGCCGGATGTGGCGCGGCATTGCTGCGCCACATGGTCCATCTGCCGCAGAAAGCCGGCCTTGCCGCCAAAGGCCTGCAGGTCATGGAGCGTGAGATGCACCGTCGCGCCCCAACCCTCGGGCGCGTCGGCGCGACCGTGGCCTGCCAGGCCGGCGGTCAGCGCCTCGACCAACAGCGCCATGCCATAGCCCTTGTGGCCATGGCTCAGGCCGCCGACCGGCAGCAGGGTGCCGGGCTGCTGCGCAGAAAGCGCTGCGGGGTCGCGGGTTGGCTTGCCCTGCGCATCGATCAGCCATTCCTCGTCGAACAGTTCGCCGGCCTTGTGCTTGCGGTTGCTCATGCCGTTGGTGGTGATGGAAGCGGAGATGTCGACCATCACGCCGCCATCGGCAAGCGGGAATCCGAGCGCCAGCGGATTGGGCGTGAACACCGCCCGCGTGCCGCCGAAGGGCGCGACGCTGGCGGTGGCGGGATCGGAGCAGGCGAGCATGAGCAGCATGTCGTCTTCCAGCGCGCGCAGCAGGTAGACCGCGAGGCAGGCGATGTGATGGCTGCGCCGGATCACCAGCGACGCGGTGCCGAGTTCGCGCGCGCGCTGCATCAGCAGGTCGAGTCCCTGGTGCACCAGCCAGGGCCCGGGCAGGCGCTGGCCGTCCCAGAGCACGGCGGCGGGCCGGTCCGACACGACGATAGGGGCGCCTTCGCGCTTCATGGTGCCGTTTTCGAGCTCTTTCACATAGCCCGCCAGGAGGGCCATCCCGTGGGTGTCGTGGCCGAGCAGGTCGCCCTGCACCAGCGTGTCGGCCACTGTGGGCGCCATCGATTCCGAGAGGCCCGCTTGCTGCAAGAGGCGCGTGGCGTAGTGCGAGAGTGCGGTGGCGTCGTAGCGGATGGATGTCGGGTTCATGCGTTCTTCAAGGGGCCTGCGGTGCGCAGGAGGAGGCGCTGCTTGCGCCACGCGAGGACGCCCGAGCCTATCCAGACCAGGGCCACGAACGCAGCAAGGCCGGCTGCGATCGGACGCTCCACGAAGGCGAGCCAGCGGCCGTCGGACTTGATCATCGAGGTGATGAAGTTCTCCTCGAGCATCTTGCCGAGCAGCAGGCCGAGGATCGCGGGTGCCACCGGAAATCCGTTTTCCTCGAGCAGCCAGGCGGCGACGCCGAAGCCCAGCAGGATCCACAGGTCGAACAGCGCGTTGTTGATGGCGAACGAGCCGACCAGGCAGAACACCAGGATGATCGGCATCAGCACGTTGCGCGGCATGCGCAGGATGCGCGCAGATGCCTTGATGCAGGCCCAGCCGAGCGGCAGCATCAGCAGGTTGGCGAGGATGAAGACGATGAACACCGCATACACGTTCTCGGGGTTGTTCATGAAGATCATCGGCCCGGGGTTCATGTTCTTCATGTAGAGCACGCCGATCACGATGGCTGTGATCGAGTCGCCCGGAATGCCGAACACCAGCGCCGGCACCCAGGCGCCGGCCAGCGCGCTGTTGTTGGCGGCGCCGGCCTCGACCAGACCCTCGGGATGGCCGGTGCCGAACTTCTCCGGCTCCTTCGACAGCTTGCGGCTCATCGCATACGACATCCAGGCCGCGATGTCGGCGCCGGCACCGGGCAGGATGCCGACCGCCGTGCCCAGCACGCTGCCGCGCAGCGTCTGCTTCGGATACTTCCTGATCAGCCCGCCCATGCCGGCGAACACGGAGCCGATCTGCTTCTTGAAGCTGCCGATCCGGTCGATGGTGACGGTGAAGCGCAGGATTTCGGAGATCGCGAACATGCCGATCATGGCGGGGATCAGGCTGACGCCGCCGAGCAGGTTGGCGTTGCCGAAGGTGAAGCGCGGATGCCCCGCGGGGTTCTCCAGGCCCACGGACCCCATCAGCAGGCCGAGGAACAAGGTGATCAAGCCCTTGAGCGGCTTGTCGCTGGTGATGAACACCGCGCAGGTCAGGCCCAGCACCACCAGCCAGAAGTATTCGAACGAGCTGAACTTGATCGCGACTTCGGCCAGCGCCGGCGCCGCGACGATCAGCACCGCCGTGCCGAACAGGCCGCCGATGCACGAGAACACCAGGCCGATGCCCAATGCCGTCTCGCCCTGGCCCTTGCGCGTCATCGCATAGGACTCGTCGGTGTAGGCTGCCGAAGCCGGCGTGCCCGGTATGCGCAGCAGCGCGCCGGGAATGTCGCCCGCGAAGATCGCCATCGCGGTCGCGGTGACGATGGCGGCCACCGCGGGTACAGGCGGCAGGAAGAAGGTGATCGGCACCAGCAAGGCGGTCGCCATCGTGGCGGTGAGACCGGGCACCGCGCCGACGAACATGCCGAACAGACCCGACAACAGCATCACCACGAGCACGGTCGGCGTCGCGACCATCTGCAACGCAAGGAAAACGGCATCCATCAAATGTTCCTCACCATGCCCAGCGCTCCAGCACGCCCCAGGGCAGCGGCACCTTGAGCAGCTTGTAGAAACAGGCGTGGATCACCAGCGTGGCGATCACGGCCACCGGCAGCGCGACGCGCGGCTGCACGCCGAACGCCCACTGCAGAAGAAACAGCACCAGCACGCTGCACAGCACGAAGCCCAGCTTCTCCGACAGCAGGATGTAGAACACCATGCTGGCGATGACCAGGACAAAAGCCGCCACGTGCCGGCCGGAACGCAGGCCTTCGCCAAGCAGCAGCAGGGGCTGTGAAGTACGCAGCCCTTGCCACATCACAACAGCTGAGCACAGCGCGAGCCCGCCGGCAACGATGCCCGGAAACACGGCCGGCCCGTAAGCCTGGCCGGGCGCCGGCGGAAAACCCTGGATGTGCCAGAGCACGGCCAGGGACAGGGCCAGCAGCACGCTGCCGATCAGGCTGTCGTGGATGCGCATCGGGCGCCGCCTACTTGGCGATGCCCACCGCCTTCATCGCGACGCCGAAGCTCGCGTCCTTCTCGACCATGAACTTGCCGAACTCGCCTCGGTCGGCATAGAGCGCGCCGAAGCCGCGCGAGGCCAGGAAGTCCTGGTAGCCCTTGCCCTCGAAGATTTTCTTCAGCGAGGCGGCCAGCATGTCGGTCATGTCTTTCGGCAGGCCCTTGGGCGCCGCGATGCCGCGCCAGGCGCCGGCGTTCCACATCTTTCCCGAGGCATCGGTGTAGAGCGGCACCTTGGGGAAGATGCCGTCCGGCTTGGAGCCGAGCAGGATCAGCGGGCGCACCTTGTCGGCATCGATCAGCGAGCGGGCCTCGGGCAGCGAGCACGACACCACGTCGATGCCGCCGGCCATCAAATCCTGCAGGCCCGGCGCGGCGCCCTGGCTCGGCACCCAGCCGATGGCATTGCCCGGCAGCTTGTTGTCGACCAGCCATTGCGCCAGGCCCAGGTGCCAGATGCCGCCCTGGCCGGTGCCGCTGGCCTTCATCTTGCCGGGGTTGGCGCGCGCGGCGTCGAGCAGTTCCTTGGCGCTCTTGATCGGCGAATCGGTACGCACCATGACTGCGTTGGCATCGAAGTTCATCAAGGCGATCGGCGTGTAGTCGGCACCCGTGAGTTGGGTCAACCCGGCGTGATGCATCATGCCGATCTCGACCGTGAGGATGCCGATGGTGTAGCCGTCCGGCGCCGCCGATGCGATGGCCTGGTGGCCGACCACGCCGCTGCCGCCGGTGCGGTTCACCACATTGATCGGCTGCTTCAAGTCTTTTTCGAGCTCGGCCGCGATGATGCGGGCCACCGCATCGGTGCCGCCGCCCGCGCCCCAGGGCACGATCAGCGTGATTGGCCGCTCTGGGTAGGCGGCGTGGGCGAGCTGCGGAAAAGCCACAGCGGCAACTGCTGCACCCATGGCAGCTAGGGAATGGCGGCGCTTCATGTTGTCGTCTCCTTCGGTTTGTGAGGTCAATTAATCACCCAAACCGCAGGTCGCGAAACCGAAGATAACCCTATGTCGCCGACGCCGTTTTTGCCTTAGGAAGACACCGGTTTCTAGGCGCCCGTCAGCGCAGCACCTCGAGCAGGCGGTTGAGCCCGCCTTCTTCGATGGCGACCATCGCCTGCTCGCGGACCTTGGGCTTGGCCCGGTACGCCACCGAAAGCCCGGCCTCGGCCATCATCGGCAGGTCGTTGGCGCCGTCGCCGACCGCGATGGTTTCGCCGGGCGAGACGCCGAGCAGCGACGCCACCTCCAGCAGCGTGCGCCGCTTCTCGGCGCCGTCGCAGATGTCGCCCCACGACTGCTGCACCAGGCGGCCGGTGAGGCGGCCGTCGGCCTCGTCGAGCAGGTTGGAGCGTGCGAAGTCGATGCCCAGCCGGTCCTTGACCCGGTTGGCGAAGAAGGTGAAGCCGCCGGACACCAGCAGCACCTTGAGTCCGGCGGACTTGCAGGCCGCCACCAGTTCGGCCGCGCCCGGGTTGAGGCGCAGGCGCTGGTCGTACACCTGCTGCAGCGCCTCGACCGGCGCGCCCTTCAGCAGCGCCACGCGGCGCCGGAGGCTCTCCTTGAAGTCCGTGATTTCGCCGCGCATCGTGGCTTCGGTGATGGCGGCAACCTCGGCCTTCTTGCCAACCGCATCGGCAATCTCGTCGATGCACTCGATGTTGATCAGCGTCGAATCCATGTCGAAGGCGATCAGCTTGAAGTCGGCCAGCGCGAGCGGCGGTTCGAATCGCGTGACGAACAAGCCCGTGGAGATTTGGTGGTGGGTCATGCCGCAGCCGGCTCCTGTTGTTTGGGTTGCCCGAGGCTGCGCAAGACATCGCGCACCATCTGCGCCCGGTCCTTCGGCTCCTTGAGGTCGCGTTCGATGCGCAGCTTCTCATTGCCCGCGAGCTTGATGTGCTTGTTCTTCTGGATCAGGCTGATGATGTTCATCGCGTCGATCGGCGGGTCTTTCTTGAACGTGATGTGGATCACGCCCGGCGCGGCATCGACCTTGAGCACGCCGTAGGGCCGCGCCAGCACCCGCAGGCGGTGCACGTCGATCAGCGTCTGCGCCTGCGGCGGCAGCTTGCCGAAGCGGTCGACGATCTCTTCCAGCAGGCCGTCGATTTGCTCGGGCGTCTTCGCCGTGGCCAGCTTCTTGTAGAACGACAGACGCAGATGCACGTCGCCGCAATAGTCCTCGGGCAGCAGGGCGGGTGCGTGCAGGTTGATCTCGGTCGTCACCGACAGTGGCGACAGCAGGTCCGGCTCCTTGCCTTCCTTGAGCGAGCGCACCGCCTCGGCCAGCATCTCGTTGTAGAGCTGGAAGCCGATCTCCATCATGTTGCCGCTCTGGCTCTCGCCCAGCACCTCGCCGGCGCCGCGAATTTCGAGGTCGTGCATGGCCAGGTAGAAGCCAGAGCCGAGTTCTTCCATCTGCTGGATGGCGTCGAGCCGCTGCGCCGCCCGCTTGGTCAGGCCTTCGGTGTCGGGCACCATCAGGTAGGCTAGGCTTGGTGGTGGCTGCGCCCGACAGCGGCCGCAACTGGTGCAGCTGGGCCAGACCGAACTTGTCGGCGCGGCTCATCACGATGGTGTTGGCGGTGGGCACGTCGATGCCGGTCTCGATGATGGTCGAGCACAGGAGCAGGTTGTAGCTGTGCAACGAAGTCGCGCATCACGCGCTCGAGTTCGCGCTCGGGCATCTGGCCATGGGCAACGGCGATGCGCGCCTCGGGCAGGATTTCTTCCAGTTTCTGGCGGCGGTTCTGGATCGTCTCGACCTCGTTGTGCAGGAAGTAGACCTGCCCGCCGCGCTTGAGCTCGCGCAGCACGGCTTCGCGGATGACGCCGGTGCCTTCGTTGCGCACGAAGGTCTTGATGGCGAGCCGGCGCTGCGGCGCGGTGGCGATCACGCCTGTCGCGCAAGCCTTCGAGCGCCATGCCGAGCGTGCGCGGAATCGGCGTGGCGGTGAGCGTGAGCACATCGACCTCGGCGCGCATCGCCTTCATCGCCTCCTTGTGGCGCACGCCGAAGCGATGCTCCTCGTCGATGATGAGCAGGCCCAGGTTGGCGAACTTGACCGATGCCGACAGCAACTTGTGCGTGCCGACCACGATGTCGATGGTGCCTTCGGCCAGGCCCTTGGCGGCGGCGGTGATTTCTTTCGCCGAGCGAAAACGGCTCATCTCGGCCACCTTCACCGGCCACTTGGAGAAACGGTCCATCAGCGTCTGGTGGTGCTGTTCGGCCAGCAGCGTGGTGGGCGCGAGAAACGCGACCTGCTTGCCCCCGGTAACGGCGACGAAGGCGGCACGCAGCGCAACCTCGGTCTTACCGAAGCCGACGTCGCCGCAGATCAGCCGGTCCATCGGCTGGGGCGAGATCATGTCCTGGATCACGGCATGGATCGCCGCCTTCTGGTCGGCCGTTTCGTCGAAGCCGAAGTCATTGGCGAACACCTCGTAGTCGCCGGCCGAGAAGCGGAACGCATGGCCCTCGCGCGCGGCGCGCCGGGCGTAGATGTTGAGCAGCTCGGCGGCGGAATCGCGCACCTGCTCGGCCGCCTTGCGCTTGGCCTTTTCCCACTGGCCGGAGCCGAGCCGGTGCAGCGGCGCCTCGTCGGCGCTGACGCCGGTGTAGCGGCTGATCTGGTGCAGTTGCGAAACGGGAACGTAGAGCGTGGCCTTGTCGGCATATTCGAGATGCAGCATCTCCTGCATCAACGGCTTGCCGTCTGCATCGAAGCCTTGGCCGAGATCCATGTTGACCAGCCCCCGGTAGCGGCCGATGCCGTGCGCCGAATGCACGACCGGATCGCCGATGGCGAGCTCGCTCAGGTCCTTGATCAGGGCCTCGACATCGCTCACCTGCTCCTGCTTCTTGTTGCGCCGGCGGGTGCTGGGCGCGGTCGCGAAGAGCTCGGTTTCGGTGACGAAGTCGATGCCGCGCTCGCGCCATGCAAAGCCTGCCGCGAGCGCGCCGGTGGCAAGGCCGATCTTCTCGTCGCCCGACGCTTCGAACTCGGCCAGCGACTCGAATGCGGGCGGGCTGACGCCACTCGCGCGCAGGAAGTCGAGCAGGCTCTCGCGGCGCCCAGCGCTTTCGGCGATCAGCAGCACGCGGTGCGCGGTGGTGCGGATGTGGTCCTTGAACTTGACCAGCGGATCGTCGGCGCCGCGCATGACCGCGAAGGGCGGCAGCAGGTCGAACTCGGCATAGGGCGCATCGGCGCTTGCCCCGCCCCGCACGGCCAGTTGCGCATGCGGCTTGGCGCATTGGTAGAACTGCTCGGCGCTCAGGAACAGCGCTTCCGGCGGCAGCGCCGGGCGTTCGGGGTCGTCGCGCACCAGGCGATAGCGCTCGCCGGTGTCCTGCCAGAAGTGCTGGAACGCCGGCTCCAGATCGCCGTGCAGCACCACCGTGGTCTGCGCGCCGAGGTAGTCGAACACCGTCGCCGTTTCGTCGAAGAAGAGCGGCAGGTAGTACTCGATGCCGGCGGTGGCGACGCCGTTGCCGATGTCCTTGTAGACGAGGCTGCGCGTCGGATCGCCTTCGAGCAGTTCGCGCCAGCGGCTGCGAAAGCGCGCCCGGGCGTCATCGTCCATCGGGAACTCGCGTCCGGGCAGGAGCCGCACTTCGGGCACCGGGTAGAGGCTGCGCTGCGTGTCAGGGTCGAAGGTGCGGATCGAGTCGATCTCGTCGTCGAACAGGTCAACCCGGAACGGCACCGGCGAGCCCATCGGAAACAGGTCGATCAAGCCGCCGCGCACGGCGTATTCGCCCGGGCTCACCACCTGGGTGACATGGCTGTAGCCGGCGAGTGTGAGTTGGGCCTTGAACTTGGCTTCCTCGAGCTTTTGCCCGCTCTTGAACTGGAAGGTGTAGCCGGCCAGAAAGGAGGGCGGCGCAAGACGATAGAGCGCCGTCGTGGCTGGCACCAGCACCACGTCGGCTTCTTTCTGGCTGATGCGCCAGAGCGTGGCGAGCCGCTCGCTGATCAGGTCCTGGTGCGGCGAGAAGCTGTCGTAGGGCAGTGTTTCCCAGTCAGGAAACAGCGCGCAGCGCAGGTCGGGCGCGAAGAAGGCCAACTCGTCGATGAGGCGCTGCGCATCGTTGGCGTCGGCCGTGAAGACGGCGGTGGCATGGCCAGCGGCTTTTTCGCGCTGCGCCAGCTGCGCCAGGAGCAGCGCGTCGGCGGTGAGCGGAGGTCGCGGCAGCGTGAAGCGCTTGCCCGCAGCGAGATGGGGGAGATCCATGGAGTGCCTGAAAAATGCAGAACACCCCGCGCCGTGCAGCGCGGGGTGTGATGGCCGATTCTAGAATGGCGGCCCCATGAACGCTTCGCGCCTTTTCGTACTCATCCCGTGCGCCGGATCGGGCAGCCGCGCGGGCGGCTCGGGCTCCAAGCAATACCAGCAGGTTGCAGGCCGGCCGATGGTGTGGCACACGCTGGAGGCGTTCAGGGCCCTGGCCGACCGCTTCGCCGGCATCGCCATCGCCGTGTCGCCGGAGGATCGCGAGGTCGAAGCCGCGTTGCCGCACTTTCCCGGCGCGGGCGAACATCTGCTGCATGTGGGCGCCGCCACGCGCGCCGCCACGGTGCGCAACGGCTTGCAGGCGCTGCGCCGCACGGGCGCCGGCCCGCACGACTGGGTGCTGGTGCACGATGCGGCGCGCTGCCTGGTCATGCCGAGCCAGATCGAGGCCCTGATCGCCGCCTGCGAGCATGACGCCGTCGGCGGCCTGCTGGCGCATCGGCTGGCGGACACGCTGAAGGTCGCATCGCCGGAAGGCCGAGTCGCGAGCACGCTGACCCGGGCCGACAAGTGGCTGGCCCAGACACCGCAGATGTTCCGCATCGGCATGCTGCTCGATGCGCTGGAGCGCGCGGGCGATGCGGTGACCGATGAGGCCGGCGCCATCGAGGCGATCGGACTGGCGCCGCTGCTGGTGCCCGGCAGCGCGCAAAACCTGAAGCTCACCTACCTGGAAGATTTCGCATTGGCAGAAGCGGTCTTGTACAGCCGGCGCATCACACCATGACTGCCTTCGACATCCGCGTCGGAGAGGGCTGGGACATCCATCAACTGGTGGCGGGCCGCAAGTTGATCCTGGGCGGCGTGGAAGTGCCGCATGGCACCGGGCTCTTGGGCCATTCGGATGCCGACGTGCTTCTGCATGCGATCACCGATGCGTTGCTCGGTGCGGCCGGGCTCGGCGACATCGGGCGACACTTTCCCGACACCGATCCGCAGTTCCGCGGCGCCGACTCGGCCGCGCTGCTGACCGAAGCCGCGCGCCGCGTGCGGGCGGTGGGCTGGCGCATCGGCAACGTCGACAGCACCGTGATCGCCCAGGCGCCGAAGCTCGCGCCGCATATTCCGGCGATGTGCGAGCGCATCGCGGCTGCGCTCGACGTTCCGGCGGCACAGGTCAACGTCAAGGCGAAGACCGCAGAAAAGCTCGGGCCCGTGGGCGAGGGCAGGGCGATGGAAGCGCGCGCCGTCGTGCTGCTCCACCGCTGAGCGGCTACTGCTTGGCCGGCTTGCCGGTCTTCACCGACGTGGTCTCGCCCCTGATCCCCGCCGCTCGCGGCATGCGGATGTGCGCCGCGAGGCCGCGCCCCGGCGTGCTGGTGAGCGCGAACGTGCCGCCCATGCGCTCGATGTTCTTGGTCACGATCGACAGGCCGAGTCCGGCGCCTGCCGCGGAAGTGCGGGCCACGTCGCCGCGGAAGAAAGGCTTGCTGAGCTGCGACAGCATTGCCGGGGCAACGCCGGCGCCGTAGTCGCGCACCTTGATCAGCACCGCGTCGTTGTGCGCCTGCGCCTGAATCGTGACGTCGGCGACGCCGGTGGCGGGTGTCTTCCCGTAGCGACGTGCGTTCTCGACCAGGTTTGAGATGACCCGCTGCAGCTCGACCTCGTCGGCCATGACGCGCAGGTCGGCCGGCACGTCGACCGTGATCTTGATGTCTTCGTGGTCCTGCACCGCATAGGTACAGGCATCGATCACGTCGCGCAGCAGCACGGGCTTGAAGTCGACGTGATCGGGACGCGCGTAGTCGAGGAACTTGTCGATGATCGCGTCGAGCTGCGCGATGTCGGCCGCCATGTGTTCGCGTGCATCCTCGTCGGCGACGCTCATCTCGGTTTCGAGCCGCAGCCGCGCGAGCGGCGTGCGAAGGTCGTGCGAAATGCCGGCCAGCATCACCGCTCTGTCCTGTTCGATCTTGGCAAGCTGATCGGCCATGCGGTTGAAGCCCACGTTCACCGCGCGAATTTCGTTGGTGCGGGCACGTTCATCGAGCCGATGCGCTTCGTATTCGCCTTCGCGCACCTGCAGCGTGGCCCGCGACAGCTGCTTGAGCGGGCGGTTGATCAGGCGAGTGATCAGTGCTGCACCTGCCAGCGACAGTACCATCGTCGTTGCCAGCCAGACCAGCCAGGTGCGCCCGCCGACGCGGGTGAAGCGCGTCGGATCGAGCAGCAGCCAGTACATGTCGCTCTCGATGGTGAAGCCGATCCACAGTCCGGGCTCGTCATTGACCCGGCTGGCGACGGTGGTGCCTGCGCCCAGGCGGTCGGTCAGCTCGTCGGTGACGCGCTGGTCGAGCGCGCCGGTGGTGTAGGGCAGGAAGCGATCGCTCGGCTCGCGCGGCAGGATGCGAACGCCCTCCTGGTCGGCCAGCGTCTTGATCAGCGACACGCGGGTGATCGCGTCCGAATACACCAGCGCCGCGCGCGTCAGGTTGACGAGCGAAGCGATCTGGTGAGCGGTTTGCAGCGCGCGCGGCTCGTATTCGAGAGCGCGAAAGGTCTGCAGCCAAGCCACGGTGCAGCCGGCCAGCAGCAGCACCAGCAAGACGAAGGTGCGCCAGAAAAGACTCAGGCCGAGCTGGAGCCTCGGCCTGCGCCGGGATTGCCCGAGACCCTCCAGCGGGCTCGGCAGGGTGACCTGCTGGCCGTCTTCGCCAGAATGGGCTGGGCAGTGTCGACTTGGGGCCGATGGCAGCCACGCTGCTCAGCGCTTTAAGTCGTGCCGTCCGGCACGAACACGTAGCCGACGCCCCACAGGTCTGGATGTAGCGGGGCGCTGCCGCATCGGACTCGACCAGCTTGCGCAGGCGCGAGATCTGCACGTCCAGGCTGCGGTCGAACGGCTCGAACTCGCGCCCACGCGCCAGTTGCGCCAGCTTCTCGCGGGACAATGGTTGACGCGGATGGCGCACCAGTGCCTTCAGCATGGCGAACTCGCCGGTGGTCAGCGACAGCTCTTCGCCGTCCTTCTTGAGCGTGCGCGAGCCAAGGTCGAAGCTGAACGGCCCGAAGTTCACCGTTTCGTTGTCGGTCGACGGAGCGCCCGGCGCTTCCAGCGGCGGCCGACGGCGCAGCACGGCATGCACGCGCGCGAGCAGTTCCCGCGGATTGAACGGCTTGCCCAGATAGTCGTCGGCGCCGACCTCGAGGCCGACGATGCGGTCGACGTCTTCGCCCTTGGCGGTGAGCATGATGATCGGGGTGCGATCGTTGGCTGCCCGGAGGCGACGGCAGACCGAGAGGCCGTCTTCGCCCGGCATCATCAGGTCGAGGACGATGAGGTCGACGGTGTCGCGCAACAGGATGCGATTGAGCGCCTTCCCGTCTTCCGCGACGATGACCTCGAAACCCTCCTGGGTCAGATAGCGGCGCAGCAGGTCGCGGATTCTCGCGTCGTCGTCGACGATCACGATCTTGTCTGTGCGGGCGGGAGTTTGATTCATTTCTGCAACGCTGAATTTGTAACAGCGCCGATTCTGAAGGTGTTGCAGACCCATTGAGCGGCTTTTCCCAATGTACTGACACTAAGTTACAAAACTTGCGGGCGCACGCGGTTGAGGAGTTCTTGCTTCGCACTGCGATGGCACAGTCGAATTCCTTCCCCACCGCGCAACCATGAAATCGATCGTTCTCAGAGTCCCTTTTTTGCTCACGTGGTCCGCGGTTTCAGCCTTTGCCGAGCCCGTGGCCACGAGCCGCGGGGCAGAGCAGCGGACCCGCATCGAAGCGCGAAGCGCCGCCGAAGCCCACCGAGCCGGTCAGCGCGCGGAGGTCAAGCGCGTCGAAGCTGCGGCTGGACGGAGGCTGACACCGGCCGAGTTGGCGGAACTGCGGCAGCAAGTGCGCCAGCAGTGGGAGCCGCGGGCTGAGCTTGTCCGGTCGGCACAATCGCAGTCGACGCAGCGGCTGGTTGTGACGCCGCTGTCGACCCGCGCGGTGCGGGCGCCGCGCCCGGCTCAGTGAGGCGCTCGCTTCCTTTTTACTTGGGGTTTCTTGTTTTGAACAATGTCAGACGAATCGCGGCTTGCGCCGTGTTGATGAGCGCGGCCGGCGCATCTTGGGCCCAAGGCACGCCGTGGGCGCCGCCGCATAACGTACTGCAGCTGTCGGCCACCGGCACCGTGGAAGTGCAGCAGGATCTGCTGAGCATGACGCTCAGCACCACGCGCGATGCGGTCGATGCCACGACGGTGCAGACGCAACTCAAGACTGCGCTCGATGCCGCACTGATCGAGGCGCGCAAGAGCGCCGAACCCGGGCAACTGGACGTGCGCAGCGGCAATTTCAGTCTGTCGCCGCGCTACACCCGGGACGGGAAGATCAACGGCTGGCAGGGATCGACCGAACTGGTTCTGGAGGGCAGGGACTTTCCGCGCATCACCCAGACGGCGGGCCGCATCACGACCCTGATGATCGGCAACATCGGCTTCGGCCTGAGCCGTGAGCAGCGCGCCAAGGTCGAAGCCGAAGCCCAAACGATCGCCATCGGCAACTTCAAGCAAAAAGCAGACGAGCTCGCCAAGGGCTTCGGGTTTGCGGGGTACACCTTGCGCGAGGTGTCAGTCAACGCCAACCAGGGCGGGCCGCTACGACCCCGCATGATGGCGATGGAAGCCTCGTCGAAGATGGCGTCCGACATGCCGGTGCCGGTCGAAGCCGGCAAGACCAGCGTGGTGGTCAACGTCTCCGGGTCGGTACAGCTGAAGTAGCTCTGGCCGGCTACTGAGCCGTCCAGCCGCCGTCGACCTGCCACGCGACCCCGCGAACCTGGTCGGCTGCAGCCGAGCAAAGAAAGACGGCGAGGCCGCCAAGTTGTTCGACCGTGGTGAATTGCAGCGACGGCTGCTTCTCGCCGAGCAAGTCGTTCTGCGCCTGCGTGACCGATATGCCTGCGCTCGACGAGCGGTCGTCGATTTGCTTTTGTACCAGCGGCGTGAGGACCCAGCCTGGACAGATGGCGTTGCTCGTGATTCCTGTGGTTGCGGTTTCGAGCGCCACTGCCTTGGTCAGGCCGACGATGCCGTGCTTGGCCGCTACATACGCCGACTTCTGCGCAGATGCCACCAGCCCATGCGCCGATGCGACGTTGATGATTCGGCCCCAGTTGGCCTCGCGCATCGCGGGCACCGCAAGCCGTGTGGTGTGAAAGGCGCTTGTGAGATTGATGGCTATCACGGCATCCCAGCGCTCAACCGGAAAGTCCTCGATCTTGGCGACGTGCTGGATGCCGGCATTGTTGACGAGGATGTCGACGCAGCCGAATCTGCCGGCGGCGAACGTCATCATCTCTTCGATCTGCTGCGGCATGCTCATGTCGGCGCCGTGATGCGCGACCTGCACGCCGAGCGCAGCGATGTGCGCCGTCGGACCTTCGGCGTCGCCGAAGCCGTTGAGCACGATGTTCGCTCCCTGCTGCGCGAGCGCCTTGGCGATACCGAGGCCGATGCCACTGGTGGACCCCGTTACAAGCGCGGTTTTGCCTTTGAGCATGATTACCAATCTCCGGATGATTTAGGATGCAACGAGCCCATTATCTTCATCGCGATTTTCCCTGCTCCATGACCGGTCCTGCCCTCCATCACGCTGCCCGGGAGGGGGCGACCCATTGAAGCGCGAGCAGCCCAATCTTTCGCTGTCCGGCTCCGTCGTTGTGGACTACCCGCTCTCAGCTGCGACTGCCGATCGGGTGCCCGCCGTCGAGAACATGCTCTCGCGGGCGCGGGCATTCGCACAGCCGCTGATCGCCGACGAGACGCTCGACACTGGCGAGAACACGCTTGCACACGCCGATGCGGTGGCTGCCATCGTTGCGGCGATGGGCGGTTCCGAGGCGATGCAGGCGGCCAGCTATCTGGTTTATTCATGCCAGCACCTGAACCGGCCGCAGGAGGTGATCGCCAAGGTGTTCGGCGACAACTTCGCCGCGCTCGCGGTGGAAACCACCAAGCTCGTCCACGTACAGAAGCAGGCGCGTTCGGCGACGGCCAGCATCCATCTGGCGGACGGTGCGGGCACCCAGACCGAGAACGTGCGCAAGATGCTGCTCGCGTTCTCGCGCGACTTGCGCGTGGTGATGCTGCGGCTCGCATCGCGCCTGCAGACGCTGCGCCATGCGGCCGCCAGCAAGCGGCCGGTGCCCGAGGGCGTTGCGCGCGAGTCCTTGCAGGTGTTCGCGCCGCTCGCGAACCGCCTGGGAATCTGGCAGGTCAAGTGGGAGATCGAAGACCTTTCGTTCCGCTTTTTGGAGCCCGAAACCTACAAGCTGATTGCGCAGCTCCTGGACGAGAAGCGCGTCGAGCGCGAGGGCTATGTCGAGCAATTGCGCGCGCGCCTCGAACAGCAGCTGAGCGCGGAAGGCGTCAAGGCTACGGTGCAGGGAAGGCCGAAGAACATCTTCAGCATCGTCAAGAAGATGCGCGGCAAGTCGCTCGACTTCGCACAGGTGTTCGACATCATGGCGCTGCGCGTGGTGGTGGCCAACGTCAAGGATTGCTACGGCGCGCTGGCATTGGTGCACTCGAATTTTCGGCCTCTCGACGCGGAGTTCGACGACTACATCGCGCGACCCAAGCCGAATGGCTACCAGTCTCTCCACACGGTCGTGCGCGATGTGGTGGACGGCCACGCCGGCAAGCCGATCGAGATCCAGATCCGGACCGAGGAGATGCACGACCATGCCGAGCACGGCGTCGCTGCGCACTGGGCCTACAAGGAAGCCGGTCACAAAGGGTATGCAGGCGTCTGGGCGAGCGGCGAATACGATGCCAAGATTGCTGTGTTGCGGCAACTGCTCGCATGGGAGCGCGACCTATCGGGCGGCGAGCAGGGGCAGGGCCTTTTCGACGACCGCATCTATGTGCTGACGCCCGATGCGGCGATCGTCGAATTGCCGCAGGGCTCGACCGCGGTCGACTTCGCCTACACCGTGCATACCAGCCTGGGCCACCGTTGCCGCGGCGCGCGCGTCGATGGTGCCATGCTGCCGCTCAATACGCCGCTGCAAAACGGGCAGACGGTCGAGATCGTCGCCGCCAAGGAAGGCGGCCCGTCGCGCGACTGGCTCAACGCAGAGCTCGGCTATCTGGCGAGCCACCGCGCACGCGCCAAGGTCAGGGCCTGGTTCAACGCGCAGAGCACGCACGAGACGGTGGCTCGCGGCCGCGAAGCCGTCGAGAAGGTGCTGCAGCGCGAAGGCAAGACGGCGGTCAAGCTGGACGATCTTGCTTCGCAGCTGGGTTTCAAGTCCGCCGACAACCTGTTCGAGGTGGTGGGCAAGGACGAGTTCTCGCTGCGCAACATCGAGACGCTGCTGCGTCCGCCGGAACCCCCGCCGGGTCCAGACGACGGCGTCATCATCAAGAAGGCGCGTGCCGGCGGGAACGAAGGCAAGGGTGGCGTGCTGGTGGTCGGGGTTTCTTCGCTGATGACGCAGCTCGCCAAGTGCTGCAAGCCGGCACCACCCGATGTCATCGGCGGCTTCGTGACTCGGGGCCACGGCGTCAGCATCCATCGCGGCGACTGCAGCAACTTTCGCCAGATGGCCAGCCGCAACGTGGAGCGGGTGATCGACGTCGAATGGGGCGAACAGAAGGCAGACGCGGGCTCGGTGTACGCGGTCGATGTGGCGGTCGAAGCGGCGGACCGTCAGGGCCTGCTGCGCGACATCTCCGATGTATTCGCGCGCGAGAAGATGAACGTCATTGGCGTGCAGACGCAATCGGTGAAGGGCACCGCCTGGATGACCTTCACGATCGAGATCGGCGATGCCGCGAGACTCAATCAGGTGCTCCGCGTGGTCGCGGCGGTGGATGGTGTGCGATCCGCACGGCGCCGCTGAAAAGGCGGTCCACGCCCTGCTACAATTCGGCCTCTCGGACACATCCTTAGGCGCGTAGCTCAGCTGGTTAGAGCACCACCTTGACATGGTGGGGGTCGTTGGTTCGAGTCCAATCGCGCCTACCAAATTCTTTCGATTCGCAGCGTCCGCTTAACCGAGGGGCGCTTTGCGCATCCAACCTTTCGCATTGCAATTTCGCCACGTCGCCACTGGCATATCGCCTTTGCAGGCTGGCGTATCAGCCGTCGAATGTGGTAACTTGATCGCCCGCCTTTTCAAAGCATCTGACTCAGGGACCCGATGAACACGCCTGCGGCTGAGATCGATCCGGCGCTCGTGGAACTTCGGCTCGCAGCCCTGCTGCGCCAGGCTCCGCTCGAGTTTGCACGGGTGGTGTACGGCCTCAATGATCGAACGAACGGCCGCGCCGGGACCATGGCGGCGGAAGATGTGGCGCGCACGGTTCGGCAAGGCGCGCCGGTCACGCGCGAGCGTGCCGAGCAGCGGGCTCGGGGTTATCTGCCCTTGGTCGGTCAGGAACACTGCCCGCGGTGCTGGGTTTTCAATGGCATCAAGAGCCCATTGCACTTCCGCGAAACCACTGAGGACCGACCCGAGTCGGCGGTCTGCAAGGTATGCGGCGCCGAATACACCACCACGCTGGATTGAAGCTTCGCGATCAGGGTAAACGTTGGCGCGGCGCAGCAAAGCCGCTCCCTAGAATTGTTCTCGCCCCATGGCGTGAAACCTGAAGGAGTCGGTAGTGCAGAGCAAGAAATCCGGTGCCAAACCGGTGCAGCGGGTGATCAAGAAGTATCCGAACCGAAGGCTCTACGACACGGAAACCTCCACGTACATCACACTGGCGCAGGTCAAGCAGCTGGTCATGGACAAGGCGCCGTTTTTGGTGCGCGATGCGAAGAGCGGCGACGATCTCACGCGCAGCATTCTGCTGCAGATCATTCTCGAAGAGGAAGCGGGCGGCGCACCGATGTTCACCGAGCAGGTGCTGGGCAACATCATCCGTTTCTACGGGCAGGCGATGCAAAGCTACATGGGCCCGTATCTGGAGAAGAACGTGCAAGCGATGACGGAAGTGCAGGCGCAACTGACTGAAAAGGCTGAAGGGCTTACGCCCGAGATGTGGGCCCGTTTCATGACGATGCAGTCGCCGATGCTGCAGGGATTGATGGGCAACTACGTCGAGCAGTCCAAAAACGTGTTCTTGCAAATGCAGGACCAGATGCACAAGAACACCGAGCAGGTAATGGGCGCGTTTGGCATCAAGCGACCCTGATCCCGGTGCTCTGGCCGATAGCTGGGACAATGTGGGGATATGAGCGAAGTAGTCTCCCCTGAACGAAGTGCCGCGCTGGCGGCCCCCAAAGTCGGCTTTGTGAGCCTCGGATGCCCCAAGGCGCTGACCGATTCCGAACTGATACTGACGCAGCTCAGTGCCGAGGGTTATCAAACCTCCAAGACCTTCGAAGGCGCCGACCTGGTGATCGTCAACACATGCGGCTTCATCGATGATGCCGTGAAGGAAAGCCTCGACACCATCGGCGAGGCCTTGGCCGAAAACGGCCGCGTGATCGTGACCGGCTGCCTGGGTGCGAAGACCGGCGAGCAGGGCGGCAACCTGGTGCGTCAGATGCACCCGAGCGTGCTTGCAGTGACCGGCCCACATGCGACCCAGGAAGTCATGGACGCGGTGCACTTGAACCTTCCGAAGCCGCACGACCCGTTCATTGACCTTGTTCCGCAGACCTTCGGCATCGCTGGCCTCAAGCTGACGCCGCGGCATTACGCATACCTGAAAATCAGCGAGGGATGCAATCACCGTTGCACCTTCTGCATCATTCCCTCGATGCGAGGCGATCTCGTGTCCCGGCCCATCGGCGACGTGCTGAGCGAGAGCAAAGCGCTTTTCGAGGGCGGCGTGAAGGAGCTGCTGGTGATCAGCCAGGATCCGTCGGCGTACGGCGTCGACCTGAAGTACCGAACGGGCTTCTGGGACGGTAAGCCAGTGAAGACGCGCATGCTCGAGTTGGTGCGCGCGCTGGGCGAAATCGCCGAACCCTTCGGTGCCTGGGTGCGGTTGCACTATGTCTACCCGTACCCGAGCGTCGACGAGATCATTCCGCTGATGGCCAGTGGGCAAGTGCTGCCGTACCTAGATGTGCCGCTTCAGCACAGCCATCCCGACGTGCTGCGGCGCATGAAGCGTCCGGCAAGCGGTGAGAAGAACCTTGAGCGGATCGCGCGCTGGCGCGAGGTGTGCCCTGAACTGGTGATCCGCAGCACTTTCATTGCAGGTTTTCCCGGCGAAACCGAGGCAGAGTTCGAGCATTTGCTGAAGTTCGTTCGCGAGGCGGAAATCGACCGCGCAGGCTGCTTCGCCTACAGCCCCGTTCAGGGTGCAGCCGCTAACGACATTCCCGGCATGTTGCCTGCCGCCGAGCGTGAAGCTCGGCGCGCGCGATTCATGGAAGTGGCGGAAGCGGTATCGATCGCCAAGCTGCACAGGCGAGTGGGCGCCACGATGCAGGTGCTGGTGGATTCTGCGCCGGGCATGGGTCGCAAGGGCGGGATCGGCCGCAGCTATGCCGATGCGCCTGAGATCGACGGGATCGTGCGACTGCTGCCGCCCGAAAAAATCAGCAAGACGTTGAAGGTCGGCGATTTCACGCGTGCTCGCGTGGTCGGCACCGAAGGCCACGATCTGGTCGCACTTCCCATCTGATGGGCGAGCGGCCAAGAAAAAAGCCACCGGAAACCGGTGGCTTGAATCGAGAACCCCGCACGGGGTTTATTAAACTGGTGCCCAGAAGAGGACTCGAACCTCCACGATGTTACTCGCTAGTACCTGAAACTAGTGCGTCTACCAATTCCGCCATCTGGGCCCACATGCTGCTTGAAACAAGTCCTCGCAGCGCGTTTTGAATTTCAGGAAAGAGAGCGATCATATCAAAAATAATAGCCAACCCAGCGGCCTGCTGGACGAGATCGAAGGCATGGTGCAAGGCCATCGCGATGGCCATGGTTTCGTGCAACGCGACGACGGCGATGCCGACATTTACCTACCCCCCAACGAGATGCGCGCGGTGCTGCACAAGGACCGCGTCAAGGCGCGCGTGGTGCGGCAAGACCGCCGCGGGCGACCCGAAGGCCGCGTGGTCGAGATTATCGAGCGCCCCGAGCAGCCGATCATCGGCCGCCTGCTTCACGAAGGTGGCATCTGGCTCGTTGCGCCTGAAGACAAGCGGTATGGTCAGGATGTCCTGATTCCCAAGGGCGCGACAGGACCTGCGAAGGTCGGGCAGGTGGTGGTGGTGCAGTTGACCGAGCCGCCTGCGCTCTTCGGCCAGCCCGTTGGCCGGGTGAAGGAGGTGCTCGGCGAGATCGACGACCCGGGCATGGAGATCGAGATCGCGGTGCGCAAGTACGGAGTACCGCACGAGTTCTCCGAGGCGTGTCTGGCCGACGCGAAGGCTCTGCCCGACAAGGTACGGCCCGCCGACAAGAAGGGCCGAATCGATCTGACCGACGTCCCTTTGGTCACCATCGATGGCGAAGACGCGCGCGACTTCGACGATGCGGTGTATTGCGAGCCTGCCAAGGTCGGCCGAGGCAAGGGCTGGCGCCTGCTGGTCGCGATTGCCGACGTCAGCTCTTATGTGCAGACGGGTTCTGCCATCGACATCGACGCATACGACCGGGCCACCAGCGTCTACTTCCCGCGCCGCGTGATTCCGATGCTGCCGGAGAAGCTGTCGAATGGCCTGTGCTCGCTCAATCCCGAAGTGGAGCGCCTGTGCATGGTTTGCGACATGCTGGTCGCGGCTGATGGTGAGCTCTATGCCTACCAGTTCTACCCAGCGGTGATGTGGAGCCACGCCCGATTCACGTACACCGAAGTCGCTGCGATTCTCGGCAACACGCGAGGACCCGAAGCGGCCAAGCGCAAGGACCGCGTCAAGGATCTTCTGAACCTCGCCGACGTGTACCGCGCGTTGCTCAAGCAGCGCAGCAAACGGGGTGCGGTCGACTTCGAAACGACGGAAACACAGATCATTTGCGACGACGCCGGCCGTATCGAAAAGATCGTGCCGCGCACGCGCAACGAGGCGCACCGGTTGATCGAAGAGGCCATGCTCGCCGCCAATGTCTGCAGCGCCGACTTCATCGCCGAGGGCAAGCATCCGGGGCTGTACCGCGTACACGAAGGCCCCACGCCCGAGAAGAAGGAAATCCTGCGCGGCTACCTTAAGGCAATGGGTGTGGGCCTGTCGATCACCGACGACCCGAAGCCCGGCGAGTTCCAGGCCATTGCCGAGGCGACCAAAGAGCGCCCGGACGCGCAGCAAATACACACCATGCTGCTGCGCTCGATGCAGCAGGCGATCTACACGCCGATCAATGCGGGCCACTTCGGTCTTGCCTACGAGGCTTACACGCACTTCACCAGCCCGATCCGGCGCTATCCGGACCTGCTGGTGCATCGCGTCATCAAGGCGATCCTAGGCAAGATCAAGTACCAATTGCCGATGCTGCCGACCCCCGGCGAGGCGCATGCCAAGCTCGCGAAGCGGCTCGCGGCGCGAGTTAAAGCTCCGACCAACAAGCCGCAGAAGGCGACGGTGGCGCCCACCAAGGAAGTGCTCGCGTGGGAAGCCGCCGGCCTGCACTGCAGTGCCAACGAGCGACGCGCAGACGAAGCCAGCCGCGACGTCGAAGCCTGGCTCAAATGCAAGTACATGCGCGAGCATCTCGGCGAGGAGTACGGCGGCGTGGTGAGTGCCGCAACGACCTTCGGTATTTTTGTGACGCTCGATGCAATGTATGTCGAAGGGCTGGTCCACATCACCGAACTGGGCGGCGAATACTTCAAGTTCGACGAGCAGCGCCAGGAGCTGCGCGGCGAGCGCACAGGCATTCGTTATGCCATCGGCACGCGGGTTCGGGTGCAGGTAAGCCGGGTCGATCTGGATGGCCGCAAGATCGATTTCCGTCTGGTGCGCGAGGGCGAAGAACTGCAGGTGCGCGCCATGAAGGACAAGGGCGCTGCGACCGGCGATGCACCCCGCAAGAGCTCTGGCAAGCGCAGTCCGCGCAACAAGACCGAGGTTGTCGTGGAGCGCGGCGAAACCGCCGATGCCGCCCAGCCGCAATCGGCGATGCAGGCCTTCAGGTCTGCGGTCAAGAAGGCTGCCAACAAGATGAAAGGGCGCAAACCGCGCCGTTGAAGGAGAACCGAAGATGAATGTTCGAAACGAAGGGCGCATTGCAATCGTCACCGGCGCGGGCACCGGCATCGGCCGTTCGGCCGCGCTGGCCTTGCTCGCCGATGGCTGGAGCGTGGTGCTGGCCGGACGCAGGCTCGAGCCGCTCGCGCAGGTCGCCGACAAGTCCGGCGCCGGCGCGCGCGCCTTTGCCGTGCCCACCGACGTGGCCAGTGCCGAATCGGTACAGGCGCTGTTTGCCGCTGCAGTCGAGCGTTTTGGCCGTGTCGACCTGCTGTTCAACAACGCCGGTGTCGGCAACCCGCCCGGTTCTTTCGAAGACTGGACGCCTGAGCAATGGCGCGGCGTGGTCGACATCAACTTGAGCGGGATGTTCTATTGCATCCAGCAGGCCTTCCGCACGATGAAGGCGCAGACGCCGAGGGGCGGCCGCATCATCAACAACGGGTCGATCTCCGCGACCACGCCCCGTCCCAATTCGATAGCCTACACAGCGACCAAGCATGCGGTCGAGGGACTGACGAAAACGTCTTCCCTCGACGGGCGCAAGTACGACATCGCGGTGGGGCAAGTCGACGTCGGCAACGCGATGACCGAACTTGCAGCTCGTATGACCAAGGGCGTGCCGCAGGCGAACGGCGAGATCGGGATCGAGCCGGTGATCGACGTGTCGATCGTCGGGCAGTCGGTGCTTTACATGGCCAACTTGCCGCTTGAAGCCAACGTGCTGTTCCACACGATCATGGCGACCAAGATGCCCTTCGTCGGGCGCGGATAGGCGGGCCTTCTCAGCCCCGTGCCAATGCGGATGCGGTGAGCGGCCGATCACTGGGCCACCGATCGGCCAGCTCGCCATGCCGCCACACCGCGGCACATGCGGCCGTCATCTGCGCCTCACCGGCCGCCAGCGCTGCGCCGATCATGCCGGCCAGCACGTCGCCAGTGCCGGCCGTGGCAAGGCGTGCATTGCCCGTCATGTTGATAACCGGCGTCTCGCCCTTTGCCGCGATCACGCTGCCGGAGCCCTTGAGCACCACTGCAGCGCCGAAGCGCTCCACCAGCAGCCGCGCTGCGCGCAGGCGGTCGGCCTGCACGTCGGCCGTGCTGATGCCCAGCAGCCGCGCTGCCTCCAGCGGATGCGGCGTGAGCACCGTGGCACGGTCTGCCGCCGTGCGTTCACACAGCAGCCGCTGCAGCGCGAGGTCGGTCGCCACGGCGTTGAGCGCATCGGCATCCAGCACGAGCGAACGTGCCATACGCAGCACCCGCGGCAGGACCTCGCTCACAACGGCGCCACCGCCGCAGCCGCAAACGACTGTCATTGCCTGCACGTCGAGCGTTTGCGGAAGCCGAAACATCAACTCGGGCCGTTCGAGATCGAACATCGGAACTCCGGCATCGAGCGGCGCGACGAACACGCGGCCCGCACCGGCATAGAGCGCGGCCTGCGCTGCCAGCAAAGCGGCACCGACCATGCCGGGTGCCCCGCCGATGACGGCAACGTCGCCGTAGCTTCCCTTGTGCGATGCATGTCGACGCGGCAGTACTTGCGGCACGCCCGCCAATCGTGCCGCCGGCTGCTGCGGCCGCGCATCGATTCCGAGGTCGTCGAACCACACCTCGCCGGCCGCATCGCGGCCCTCGGCCGCGAAAAGACCCGGCTTGAGTGTCAGCAGGCAGAGGCATGCACGGCGCGCTGATGAGCCTGGGCGTCGATGACGCCAGATAGTCTGTCGCCAGCACGCCCGTGTCCGCATTCAGCCCGGACGGCACATCGACGCTCAGCACCAACGCCGGGGCGGCGTGCATGCATCGCAGCCAATCCGCCATTGCTTCATCAGGCTGCCGCGTGGCGCCAATGCCGAGCAAGGCGTCGATTACCAGATCGAAGCGCGGCGGCGGCGCATCCGCGAACAGCACCCCGGCGGTCCGGGCTCGCTCGAGCGCGTTGCGCGCATCCGCAGGCAACCGGTCCTCGTTGCCGAGGCGGGTGACGACCGGCGCAAAGCCGCGCTGCTGCAACTGCACTGCGGCTTCGAAGCCATCGCCGCCATTGTTGCCGGGCCCGCAGGCGATCCAGATCGTGCGTGAATGGGGCGCGATGGCCATGGCGAGCCGCGCCACCGCCAAGCCTGCGCTGCGCATCAGCGCGTGTGGCACCAACCTCGCCGCGGCTGCCTGTTCGATGCGGCGCGATGCGGCGATGTCGAACAGGTCGGCGGGGGTGTCGCTGGTGATGCGCTGCATGGGATTCGTGGCCGCAAGCTCAGCGTTGGCCCAGCAGCCGCTCGATTCCCAATCCGTCGAGATCGATGCCGGCATCGCGTCCGGCCATTCTGTCGGCCAACACCCGCGCACTGCCGCACGACAGCGCCCAGCCGCTCGAGCCGTGCCCCAGATTCAGCCAGACGCCCGGCACGCCACTCGGGCCGATGACGGGTGGACCATCGGGCAGCATCGGCCGGGCGCCTTTCCATTGCTGCACGCCTGCTTGCAAGGTGACGGCGCCCGGGAACCAGTCGTGCAGCACTTTGTAGAGGGTTTGCAGTGCCGCGGGGTGCATCGCGCCGAGCGACCCGCCCAGCTCGGCGCTGCCGGCTACCCGCACCCGCAAGCCAAACCGGGAAATCGCCACCTTGTAGCGCTCGTCCATGACGGCGCTGCGCGGTGCATTGAGCGGCTCGCGGACGTTGGCGCTGACCGAATGGCCATAGACGGAAGCCAGCGGTAAGCGCAGGCCAAGCGGGCGCAATAGCCTCGCCGAGGCGACGCCTGCGCACATCACCACCGCGTCGAAGCGGTGCCCTTCCGATCCGCTCGCGAGCGCCACTTCGGTCGGTGCCGCGCGGCGCAGGGGTGCAAGGTCGCAGTTGAAGTGGAATTGCGCACCCAATGCCTCGGCCTCCCGCTTGAGGAGCAATGCGAACTGCCGGCAGTTGGCGACCTCGTCATCCGGCAGATGGATCGCGCCTGCCAGCGCCGTGTCGGCGCTGAGGGCGGGCTCGATCTTGCGTGCTTCGTCCGCATCGATCTCGCGGAATGCGCTGCCCGCCATGCGGAGCACGTCGAGTCCGGCTTGCACTAGTTTCCTGTCGCGCTTGGATCGCAGCAAGACGAGCAAGCCTTCGGATCGCTCATAGTTCAATTCGCGTGCTTCGGTGATCTCGTGCAGCCGGTTGCGGCTGTAGAAGGCCAGGCGCTGCATCCGGGTGCGGTTTGCCACGAAGGTTTCAAGTTCGCACGCGCGCTGCCAGCGCGTCATCCACGACATGTCGCTCATGGAGAGCGGCCAGCGCAACTTGATCGCGCCGTGTTTGGACAGCAGTGAGCGAAGCACCTTTGCCCGCATGCCGGGTCCGGCCCATGGCGTTACATAACCCGGCGCAACCACGCCCGCATTGGCGAAACTGGATTCTTCGGCAGCGGCGCCGCGGCGCTCGAATACGGTCACCTCGTGTCCGTCCGAAACCAATTCCCAGGCGGTGGTGACGCCGATGATTCCGGCGCCAACGATCGCGATTTTCATTGGTTTCTTTGTAGCGAGCGTTCGGTTTGCATGGCAATCGCGAGGACCGCGTCGTCGTGTAGGGCGGCATGCCAGAGCATCAGTCCGACCGGCAACTCGCCCACTGCATGGCAGGGCAGCGAGATCGCGCAGCCGTCCAGCATGTTGACGATGGAGGGATTGCGCAGCAGCAGCGAATTGAGGCGGAAGAAAGCTTCGTCGCGCGCCTCGCCCGGTGCAACGCTTGCGATGGCAGGTGCGGTGACGGGGACGGTCGGCGACACGACCGCGTCGAATCCGGCGAGCGCCTTTTCCATGCGCCCGATCCAGCCGCGGCGGGCACGCACGAGTTCGATGTATTCGTGCGCTTTCATGCCGGCGCCTTTCAGGATGCGCTGCGCCACGCGCGGGTCGTAGCCTGCGCCGCTGCGCTCCAGCAGCAGGCGGTGCCAGGCATAGGCTTCCGCGGCCGAGAAGCCACCGGTCGCGTTGATCGATGTGAGATCAGCCAGTTCGGGCAGCGCAATCTCTTCGATAAGTGCGCCGGCCGCGCGCAGGGTTCGCATCGTTCGGTCGAACGCCGTGGCCACGGCGGGCGCGATGTCATCGAAAAAGACGTCTTTGACGACGGCCAGTCGGTATGCAGACAGCGGTGCAGTGCCCGCGCTAACGCGTCGGGCGGCGAGGATCTGGTGCGCGGTGACTGCGTCGCGCACGGACCGGGTCATTGCGCAAACGGTGTCGAGCGTGGTCGATAGCGGCAGCGCGCCATCGAGTGGAACGAGGCGTGCAGTGCTCTTGAAGCCGACGATGCCATTCAGCGCGGCCGGGATGCGGATCGAACCGCCGGTGTCGGAGCCCAGACCGATGAAGGCCGCACCGGTCGCCACCGACACCGCCGCGCCCGAGGACGAGCCGCCCGGAATGCGCGGCGTTGCCGGATCGCTCGCGTTGGCAGGCGTGCCGTGGTGCGGATTGATGCCGACGCCCGAAAACGCAAACTCGGTCATGTTGGTACGGCCGATCAGCACACCGCCTGCTGCCCGTAGACGTGCAACTGCGGTGGCGTCGGTACTGGCCGCCGGCGCGTGGCCCAGCACGAGCGAGCCCGCTGGCGTCGGCTGTCCGGCGATGTCGAACAGGTCCTTGACCGAGAACGACAACCCGGCAAGGCAAAGCCTCGGCGTTGCGCCGGCCGCAGC
>JBBJMS010000106.1:0-11792 GCA_037720315.1 Variovorax sp.
TGGAAATCATGGAATCAAATCATGCAAGGCTCGGGCCAGTTTTGCAGATCATCCCAAGGCAGTCAATTCACGAGTGCAGCCTTCACGGGCCTACTCATGGACCACGGCATCCGCATCTCGATGGACGGCAAAGGCTGCTGGCGCGACAACGTGTTTATCGAGCGGCTGTGGCGCTCGATCAAGTACGAGGAGGTGTACCTGCATGCCTACGAGAGCGTGAGCCAGGCGCGCGCCGGAATCGGTCGGTACATCGAGTTCTACAACACCCGCAGGCCGCACTCGAGCCTGCAGGCCCGCACACCCGATGTGGTGTACTTCGACTCGCTGCCATGGCCTTCGGCCAAGGCAGCCTGACCCCGCAGAATCCACTTAAAAAGTATCAAGATCTGTTCAAACGAATGGGGCCAGCTCTGTTTCACAGCGCGCGGTAGGCGAGATTGTTGCTGGGACACGAGCCATTACGCCGAACACGGGTCTTCGGTTGTCCCGTTTTTTTGGGATGAGCGACGCTTTTTGGGTGGGTCTGCAACTCGATTACGACGTGGCGCACATCAAGGACGATATCGAACCCATCCTAGCCAAGATCGAGCGTCACGAGGAGCTGGCCGACGCTTGATGGCTGTTCTCAAGAAAGATTATCTTCGTGGCACTTTCCAGACAAACATTTTCTCTGCTGTTTCCCATCTCTACTTGACCCAGTTCTCTACCTGCAGACCTCTGACCCGGCCGAAGTCCTTTGTGTTGTTGGTTACCATGATGGCGTCCATCACGCGAGCGTGTGCTGCGATCATCAAATCAGCTGCGCCGAGTTGCGCACCACGCTTTTTCAGATCCAGGCGAATCTCGGCGTAATGTTGCGCGGCCTCTTGAGGCCACGGCACAACGGCCAGATACATCGCCAGGGTGTCGAGCGCGGCTTGGTTCTGCTTACGTTTGGCGGCTGCCGATGCTTTCACCCCATACGTCAACTCCGCGAACGTCACAACGGACATCACTTGCTGTTGCAGAGGGACTTCCTGCACACGCGTCGCCAGGGCGGGGACTTCGCCGCGCATCAAGAAAATACAAGTGTCTGTATCAAGCATATAGAGCGGCGCCGTCAAAATGACCGCTCCTGAGCCGGCATGCGCTCTGCATCAGCCATGTAGTCTGCCGAAGCCCTGGCGCTCGATGCGAAGAAGCCGCTCCAGTCAGCAGGGCGCGGCGTCAATATGACACTCTCACCCTCGCGACGGATGAAGACCTCCCGCACGGACTCCGGAAACCGGAAGTCCACCGGGATTGACACAGTTTGAACACGATTGTTCCAGCCGATGCGAGCGGTGGGTCGAGGTGCGGATGCTTGTTGAGTTGCCATGTATCAAAGTATATGGCTTTACTTGCCATATATCAAGCCATGTGGCATGATCGATAGAATTAACGATGCGGGAGCATCAAGCTCGATTTCGGCAAAACCGCGTGAGCTCCGTGCGCATGGTCAACGACATCCGCGCCTACCGCTCGGCGCACAAGGATGGCGAGTGGCTGACCATGTCAGAGGCAGCCGCCAAGCTCGGCGTCAACAACCACCGAATTCGACGCCTCATCAAAGAAGGATTGCTGCCCGCCGAGCAGGTCGTTCCGCGCGCGCCTTATCAGATTCGCGCGAGCGATCTGCTGGATCAACGGGTGATCGACGCCGTCGCCCGAATAGATCGCCCGTGTCAGGTTTTTCCGAGAACCAGATCTCAATGTTTTCAAGCACTTAACGAAGTGGGGCACTATGAACAAGCCATCGCCCAGGGACGAATCAGATTCTCGCAATGGTTGTTGTCCACGGGCACGTTGCCATCGAGCAGATTGCGCGTGAGCGCCTCCCAGGCAACAAGACCGATGAGAGGCCGGCAGCA
The DNA here is from genome assembly GCA_037720315.1 of Variovorax sp. Lineage (GTDB taxonomy): Bacteria > Pseudomonadota > Gammaproteobacteria > Burkholderiales > Burkholderiaceae_C > Variovorax. Next base: position 1,890 of record JBBJMS010000106.1, read on the forward strand.
GCGCGCGGTTCGGCAGCCTTCGTCGTCGTTTCGCAGATGAACTCCGGCTCTTCGCGGCTGGATCTGGGCCGCTACCGGCCCACCCAAGCCTGCACTTCGATCTCCACCCGTGCGTCCTTGTAGAGCTTTGCCTCAACGGTGGACCGCGAGGGCAGGGCGCCAGCAAAGTGCTTGGCGTATTCGTCGTTGAATACCGCGAACTCGTTGAGATCGGCCAGCCAGATGGAGGTGCGCACCACGTCGCTCATCTTCGCGCCGCATTCTTCCAGCTCCTGCGCGATGCGTTCGAGCACGAACTTGGTCTGCACCTGGATGCCGCCTGCGACGATGTTCGCCTGCGCATCCATCGCAAGCACGCCCGACAAGAAGAGGAAGCCGCCCGCGCGGACTGCCTTCGAGAAAGGCACGGGTAGCGGCGTAGGAAAACGTTTAATTTCGCTCATGCGATCTCCCGATTTTTGCGCGTGATGACTTGACCGGCACGCGCACCGGTGTGCGCGCCGTGTTGCCAGGTGACGACGCCGTTGACGATCACGGTGTCGATGCCCTCAGCGGGCAGCGTTGGGGTCTTGTAGTTCGCCGCATCTCGCACCGTGGCGGCATCGAAAATCACGATGTCCGCGTAGTGACCGACCTTCAGCGTGCCGCGCTCGTGCAGGCCAAAGTTGCGTGCCGTCAGGCCGCTCATCTTCCACACAGCCGTCTCCAGCGGGAAGAGGCCGATGTCGCGGCTGTAGTGGCCGAGAACGCGCGGGAAAGTGCCCCACAGCCGAGGGTGCGGGCTCCCGCCGACGGGGATGCCGTCGGAGCCGATCATGGTTTCGTCGAAGGCGAGGATGCGCTGCACGTCGTTCTCGTCCATCAGGAAATAGATGGCGCTGCCGGGCTGCAGGCGGCGCGCCGCCTCGTCCTTCGCCACACCCCATTCCTTGGCGATATCGTCGAGGTCGCGGCCCGCGCACTCGGGGTGCGGCTCGCTGGCGGCGATCAGCACGCGGCCGTCGAGCATGCCGCGATCAGTGCGGATCATGGTCGAGCCGGCGGTGTATGGATAGCAGTCGAGCGACACGCACTGGTGTTTCATCGTTTCCGCGATGAAGGGCAGCGTGACCTGGCTCTTGCCGAAGTTGGGCGTGTTCTGCAGCTTGTGGTGCGAAACCACCACCGGCACGTCGAGCTCGCGGCCGATTCGGAAGGTTTCTTCCAGCGAGTCCATCACCTTCTCGGCCTCGTCGCGCATGTGCGTCACGTAGAGTGCCTTTCGCGCAGTGAGTGGGCGGCAGACCTCGATGATTTCTTCGGTCGTCGCCTTCACGGCTGGCGGGTAGAAGGTGCCAGTCGACAAGCCGATCGCGCCCGCCTGCATCGCTTCTTCGACCAGCGCCTGCATGGCGGCGATCTCCTCGACGGTCGCTACGCGGTCAAGGTCGCGGTTACCCATGGTCACGGCGCGAAGGGTCGAGTGGCCGACCATGGCGGCGACGTTGACCGACGAGGGCGCCGAGCGCAACGCATCGAGGTAGGCCTTGAAGGTGGAAGCGGCCTTTGGCCGGCGAATCGATCAGGCTGAGCGGCATAGGCAGGTCCATGTCTTCGCGCAGCGGCGCCGCGCTGATGCCGCAGTTGCCGGCCACCACGGTGGTGACGCCCTGCGACACCTTGAAGGGCATGGCCGACTGCGACAGTACGGCTTGGTCGTCGTGCGTGTGCGAGTCGATGAAGCCGGGCGCGACGATGCGGCCGACGGCGTCGAGGCTCTCATCGGCGGTATGGCCTGCGAGATCGCCGATGGCGGCGATGCGTCCGGCGATGACGCCGACATCGGCGCCGAAACGCGGCGCTTTGGTACCGTCGATGACAGTGCCGCCGCGGATCAGCAGGTCGTAGTGAGTGGGTGGGATGCTCATGTCAGTCCTTTCAGAGGTGAACCGGCTAGCGGAAATGGCAGGCCACTTGGTGACCACTGGCCGCCTCTGAGGGCCGGGCGGTCAATGCCGGCGTCTGCGTCTTGCAGAGGTCCTGCGCTAGCGGGCAGCGCGTGTGAAAGCGGCAGCCACTCGGCGGGTTGGCGGGGCTGGGTGGGTCGCCCTGCAGCAGCACCCGCTTGGCGGGCGTGCGCGGGTTGGGCACCGGCACCGCCGACAGCAGGATCTCCGTGTACGGATGGCGCGGTGCCGAGAAGAGCGTGTCGCGGTCGGCCACTTCGACGATGTGGCCGAGGTACATCACGGCCACGCGGTCGCTGATGTGGCGCACCACTGCCAAGTCGTGCGCGACGAAGAGGTAGGCGATGCCAAACTCGGCCTGCAGGTCCATCAACAGATTCACCACCTGTGCCTGTACCGACACGTCGAGCGCCGACACCGGCTCGTCGCAGACGATGAGCTTCGGGTTGAGTGCGAGCGCCCGTGCGATGCCCAAGCGCTGCCGCTGCCCTCCGGAGAACTCGTGCGGGTAGTTTTTCGCGGCCTCGGGCCGCAGGCCAACCTTGCTGAAGAGCCACTGAACGCGCTCGCGCCGCTCGGCGGCCAACCTCATGCCGAAATTCTTCAGTGGCTCTGCCACGATCTCGCCGGCCATCAAGCGAGGGCTTAGCGAGGCATAGGGGTCCTGGAAGATGATCTGGACGTCGCGCCGTCTCAGGCGCATCTGCTCGGCACTGAGCGTCAGCAGTTCTTCGCCGTCGAGTTGCACCGAGCCCGAGGTTGGCTCGATCAGCCGCATCACCGACTTGGCGGTGGTCGTCTTGCCGCAGCCCGATTCGCCGACCAGCGACAGCGTCTCGCCGCGAGCAACGGTAAACGACACGCCGTCCACCGCCTGGATCGGTGGCTTTTGCGGCGCGAGCCAGCGCTTGGGCGCCATGTAGTGTTTCTTGAGCTGCGTCACCTTCAGCAGCGTCGCGGTGGGGCCCAGGGTGGCGCTCATGCGGTCGTTTCCTCTGCCGTTTCGATGCGGCCTTCCTCGACCGCAAAGCATGCCGCCACATGGTTGCCCCCGTGCTGGGTCAGCAGCGGGATCTCGCTGCGGCAGCGCGCGTTCGCGTAGCCGCAGCGGGCCGCGAACGAGCAACCTCGCCGCGGCTCCTGCGGCGAAGGCACTAGCCCCGGAATCTCGGCCAACCGTTTCGTGTGCGTGTTCATCGACGGCATCGATGCCATCAAAGCGCGCGTGTAGGGGTGCAGCGGCCGGTCGAACAGGTCGACCACGTCCGCCTCTTCGACCTTGCGGCCGGCGTACATCACGACCACGCGGTCACAGCTCTCCGCCACCACGCCGAGGTCGTGCGTGATCATGACCACGCCCATGCCCAGCTCCTTTTGCAAGCCGCGGATCAGCTCGAGGATTTGCGCCTGGATGGTCACGTCGAGGGCGGTGGTCGGCTCGTCGGCAATCAGCACCTCGGGGTTACAGGCCAGAGCTAGAGCGATCATGACGCGCTGCCGCATGCCGCCCGAAAGCTGGTGCGGGTACTCGTTGACGCGGCGCTCCGGCTCGGGGATCTGCACGACACGCAGCATCTCGACCGCGCGCTTGAGCGCTTCGGCACGGCTCGCGCCTTGGTGCACCTGAACCGTCTCGGCGATCTGCCTGCCCACGGTGAGCACCGGGTTGAGCGAGGTCATCGGCTCCTGGAAAATCATCGAGATGCGGTTGCCGCGGATTTGGCGCATCTCGCGCTCGCTGAGCTGCAGCAGATCGGTGCCGCGCAGCCGGACCTGGCCGCTGATGCGAGCAGGCGGCGTGGGTAGCAGGCGCAAGATCGAGAGTGCCGTCACGCTCTTGCCGCAGCCGGACTCGCCGACCACGCCCAGCGTCTGGCCGGCGCGCACGGTGTAGCTCACGCCATCGACAGAGCGCGCCGGGCCGGTGAGCGTGTCGAAGTGGGTCCGGAGGTCGTCGACCTCCAGCAGCGGCTCGCCGGTGGCAAGGGCGGCGCGGGACAATGTACTCATCGTGGATTCCCGCTCATCAGAGTTGTCGTGCGAGGCGCGGGTCGAGCGCATCGCGCAAGCCGTCGCCCAGCATGTTGATCGCCAGCACCGTCGCCGCCAGCAGGATGCCGGGGTACAAGATGATGTGGAAGGCCACAGCAACGAAGTTTCGGCCCTCGGCCATCATGTTGCCCCAGCTCGGCGTCTGCGCCGGCACGCCCACGCCAAGGAACGATAGCGCGGCTTCTGTCAGTACCGCGGCGGCAGCGACGAAGGTGGCCTGCACGATCAGCGGCGCCACCATGTTGGGCACCACATGGCGCGCCAAGATCACCGGCAGCCGCGTGCCCACCGCATGCGCGGCCTCGACAAAGAGCTGTTCGCGCAGCGTGAGCGACAGCGAGCGCACCAGTCGCACCACGCGCGGTATCTCGGGCACGGTGATGGCCACGATCACGGTCGAGGCAGGCCTGTGTCACCGCCATCAGCGCGATGGCCAAAGGATGCCGGGAATGGCCAGGAGGCCGTCCATCACCCGCATGATGAAGGAATCGGCCCAGCGCACGAAGCCGGCCGCGAGGCCCAACAGCACGCCCAGGACAGTGGCCAGTGCGCCGACCGAGAGTCCGACGATCATCGACACGCGGCCGCCCCAGATGGCGCGACTGAAAACGTCGCGGCCCAGCGCGTCGGTGCCGAACCAGTGCTCGGTGGAGGCGGGCTGCATGCGCGCGAGCACGTCCATGTCCTGTGGGTCGTGGGTGGCGATCCAGGGGGCGGCCAGCGACAGTGCCGCGATGGCGATCAGCAGCAACGCGCCGACGATCAGCGTGGGGTGCTTGCGCGCCCACCGGAAGCGCGGCGGCACGAAAGGGGCGTCTTCGGGAGGGGCCGCCGCAGTGGGAGTCGTGGGCAATGCGGACATTTCAGTACTGGATTCGCGGATCGAACAGGCGGTAGCTCAGGTCGATCAGCAGGTTGATCAGCACGTACACGCCGGCCGAGATCAGCAGCACGCTTTGGATCACTGGGTAATCGTGGCGCTGCACCGAATCGATCACCAGCCGGCCGACGCCGGGAATGGCGAAGACGGTTTCCGTCACTACCACGCCGCCGATCAGCAGTGCGATGCCGACGCCGAGGGTGGTGGCGATCGGAATGGCGGCATTGCGCAGCGCATGCATGAGCACGGGCAGCACGCCCAGCCCCTTGGCGCGGGCGGTGCGGATGTAGTCCTCGTGCAGCACCTCAAGCACGGTGGCACGTGTCATGCGCGTCACGAGGGCGGTGTACACGAGGGCGAGATTGACGCAAGGCAGTACCAGCCCGCGCAGCCAGGCCGCCGGGCCGTCGGCGAAACGCGAGTAGCCCTGGACCGGAAACCAGGGCAGCTGGATTGCGAAGACATAGACCAGCAGATAGCCCACCAGGAACACCGGCAGCGAGAAAGCCAGTACGGCGAACAGCATCACCAGCCGGTCGACCCAGCTGCCAGCGCGGTACGCCGCCAGCGTGCCCAGCGGCACAGCGACGAGCAGCGTGAGCAGTATGGTCAGTGCGGCGATGGAGGCCGTGGGTTCCAGCCGCTGCGCCAGCAGCTGGGAGACCGGCACCTGCGTAAAGATCGAGGTGCCGAGGTCACCTGTCGCGAGGCGGCCGAGCCACAGCATGAACTGCTGCCACAGCGGCTTGTCGAGGCCCAGCGCGACGCGAAGTTTGGCGATGTCCTCGCCGGTCGCTAGGTCGCCGGCGATCAATGCGGCAGGATCGCCCGGCGATAGGTGAATCAGCAGAAACACGACCACGGCCACCACAGCCATCACTGGGAGCGTCGCTGCCAGTCGTCGGAGTAAATAGCCCATGTCTTGTCGTGCTTCGGTCGGCCGCCCTTATTTGTCGAGCGCCCAGACCACCGGCATGCCGGCCCACAGCTTGTCGAGGCCCTTCAGGCTGGCGCGTGCCGCGTAGGCCGCCGAGTACTGACCTGCGTTCACGTAAGGCACAGCCTCGTAGGCGCGGGTCTGGAAGGCGTCGAGCAACTCCTTACGCTTGGCGGCGTTGGTTTCCTTGATCCATGCAGTGCGCAGCTCGTCCAGCGGCTTGTCGCAAGGCCAGCCCGGCAGGCTGTTGCCGCACGCCGCGCTCAGGTAGGCGTTGGTGATGGGCGAATTGACGTCGAACTCGCCGGCCACCGTGACGTACATGTTCCAGCCGCCGGCCTCGGGCGCGTCCTTCTTGGCGCGACGTGCACCGATCGATGCCCAGTCGGAGTTCTGCAGGTCGACGTTCATGCCGATGCTGCGCATGGTCTGCGCGGCCATCAGCGCTTCGGCGTTGAGGTAGGTCACGTCGGTCGGCACCAGCAGCACCACCTTTTCGCCCTTGTAGCCCGATTCGGCCAGCAGCTGCTTGGCCTTGGCCACATTCGGCATGCGGAAAGGCTCGGCGCCGGCGGCGGTCTCATTGGGACCGCCGCAGATGAAGTAGGTGGCGCAGTAGGTCACACGCATGTCCAGCGGGTAGCCCATCGCGGCGGTGAACTTCTCCTGGTTTGTCGCCATCAGCAGCGCTTGGCGTGCCTTGGCGTTGTTGAAGGGCGGGAACAGTTGGTTGAGCACCAGGAAGCCCTGGTACGAGCCGCCCGAGCCCACCTTGATGCTGCTGTCGGTGCGAAGCGGGGCGATGTAATCCGGTGGCACCTGCTCAACAATGTCGACCTCGCCGCGCTTGAGCGCCGCAATGGCGCTGTTGGCATCCGGCAGGTAGAGCCATTCGACGCGATCGAATTTGCTCTTCTTGCTGCCCGAGAGGCCGCTGGCCGGTTCAGTGCGCGCGACGTAGTTCGGGTTGCGCACGAAAACGGCCTTGTTGCCCGGCACCCATTCGTCGCGCTTGAAGATGAAGGGCCCGGAGCCCAGTACTTCGGACATCGGCGAGGTAGCGGGCAACTTGGCCAAGCGTTCGGGCAACACCACCGGCGGAAAACCTGAGGGCTTGGCCAGCGCATCGAGCACCATGCCAAAAGGCTCATCGAGCGTCAGCGTGAAGTTGCGTGCATCGACGGCCTTCCAGTCGGCACCGGCATTGCCCATGGCGCGGCCCAGGCTGTCACGCGCGCCCCAGCGCTGCAGCGAGGCCACGGCGTCGGCTGAGGTCACCGGGGTGCCGTCGGAGAACTTGAGACCCGGGCGCAACGTGAAGCTCCACTTCTTTCCGTCCTTCGAGGTCGTGTACTTCTCGACCATCTGCGGCTGTGGCTTGCCGCTTGCGTCTTGGGCGAACAAGGTGTCGTAGACCATGTAGCCGAAGTTGCGCGAGATGTAGGCGGTGGTGAAGGTCGGGTCGAGGATCTTCAGGTCGGCGTGGGCCACGACCTTCAGCGTCTTGGTCTGCGCCAGCACCGGGAGGCTGGCACTCGCTATGGCGAGGGTGCCCAGGGTGAGGGCGGCAAGCATGCGTCGGTTCATCTGCGGTTCTCCGGTGAGGTGGTGCAAGAAAGGGGGGTGCGGCTCAGGCAGCGGCGACATCGATCGGCCACTTGGGCCGGCGTGCCTTTTGGTAGGGCAACGTGCGGAGGTCGAGCGTGACCGCGCCCGGCGCGCCAGCGTAGATCACGTGTCTGGCGACCTGCGAGAACGAGGCGTAGAAGTGCTGGGAGGACTTCACGACGACGAACTTCTTAGTCGCCAGGTCGCAGCCCAGCTGCGTGAACATGTCGGTGCCCATGGCTTGATTGCGCAGCGTGATCAGCACGATCTCGATGCCGTCGGCTTCCAGCAGGGCGCAGTCGCCGAGTGGGGTGGGCGCATTGGCCAAGCCGGTCATCACCATGTCGGCGTACAGCGCCTTCACGGTGCACATGAGATCGATCGGGTCGCCCGACAGCGGACTGATCTTGCCGCCCAGGCGCATCGCCAGGCGCGCGCCCTGGCCAGCATCGAAGGCGATGCGCACCGCGATCGGGTCCCAGAGCGGACCGATGGCTGCGTTGCGGATACCGCGCTCGACCATGCGACGAAGGATGAACGTGGAATCGCTCGCCGCCCCGCCGCCCGGGTTGTCGGCGCCGTCGGCCAACACTACGGGGCCGCCATCGAACGCCAGCGCCTGATCGAGCGAGGTGTCGATGTCGGGGTAGTTCACGGTTAGTCTGTGCCGCATGGCAATCAGCTCGTCGGCCAGTTCGCGCGCCAGGCGGTCGGCCATGGCTTGATCGCCGTCGGTGTAGACGATGAGCTTGGTACCCATCTCGGGTACGTCGCCCCACGCGAAGCCGTGCGTGACGGAGATGGACAGCACGCCGTCCCGGCCTTCGAGCGACTGCAGTTTGTCGACGAAGCCGCGCGCCGGCTCGCGCGAGGTGTGCATGGTGACGATCATTTCGCAGTCGACCACCGCGGCGACCGGGTGGATCTCCTTGCGGACCATTGCGGCGCACAGGTCGACCACCTCGAGCCCGCGTTCGAGCACGTCGGTGTGCGGATATTCCTTGAAGGAGATCAGCAGGTCTGTGCTGTTGACCATCGCGGGGGTCAGGTGGTTGTGCGGGTCGAGCTCCGCGCCGACGACCACGCTGGGGCCGACGAGAGCGCGCACGCGCTGCAACAGGTCGCCTTCGCAGTCGTCGTAGCCGTCTGCCACCATGGCGCCATGCAGGCCGAGCACCACCATGTCCACCGGGAGCGCTCCCTTTAGGTCGGCCAGCAGTTCGTCGCGCAGACTCTCGTAAGCGTGGCGCGTCGTGATGCCGCTGGGTTGCGCACCGGCCACCATGCCTTCGATCAGGGTCCAGCCCGCTTCCTTACCGCGTATGCGCGCGGCCCACAGCGGGCCGGAGAACAGCGTGATCTGGTCGGGATGCCGGCCTGCCGGGTAGTAGCCTCGGTCTTTGAAGGATGCGAGCCCGGTCGGCATCGGGCCGAAAGTGTTGGTCTCGGTGGCGAGGGAAGCGCTGAAGACACGCATGGTGGACTTGGAGTGGAGAAGTGGTTCAGGATGCGCAGCGCAGCGGGTATTACGCAGCGCTGCGGTCGGGTTCGGCAGCCGCTTGCTTGGTCGCCAGGCGCGCCGGGCTCAGCATCTCGGCCGTGAGCCCGAAGGCCGCGATGTGCTCGGGAATCGGCAGGCCGCGTGCGAGCGCGGCGCAGGCCTCGCCCATCGCGGCCGAGGTCTGGATGCCGTAGCCGCCCTGTGCCGCGACCCAGAAGAAGCCCGGCACTTCGGGGTCGAAGCCGCCGACCAGATCGCCGTCGGCCACGAAGGAACGCAGGCCGGCCCAGGTGCGCGTGGGGCGGCGGATGGTCAGCGTACTGACTTCCTCCAGCTTTTGGATGGCGATGGCAATGTCCATCTCCTCGGGTTGGATGTCTTGCGGCGCAACCGGGTCGGCATTCGCGGGCGAGCCGAGCAGCATGCCCGCGTCAGGCTTGAAATACCAGTCCTCTTCAGCGCCGATGGCCATCGGCCAGGCCGCGGCATCCGTGCCCGCGGGCGCTGCGAAGATGAAGGCCGAGCGTCGCCTTGGCTCGATGCCCAGCGGTTCGGCACCGGCCAGCGCGGCGATGGTGTCGACCCAGGCGCCGGCGGCGTTGAGCACCACCGGCGCCTCATAGACGGTGCCGCCGGCTTCGACGCGCCATCCGGCGTCCGTGCGCGCCATGGCCGTGACCGGGGCATTGCAGACCAGCGTGCCGCCAGCCTGACGCATGCCGCGCAGGTAGCCCTGGTGGATGGCGTGGACATCCATGTCTGACGCGTCGGGCTCGTAGACCGCGCCGATCAGCAGGTCGGGCCGCAACACTGGCACCATGGCATGCGCCTCTTCGGCGCTCAGGCGGCGGGCATCGGGCGTGACGGCGCGCAGCACACCCCAATGCTCCTCGAGCAGGGCCTCCTGGCCATGCGTGCCGACGAACATCGCGCCGCGTGGCGTCAGCAGCGGATGATCGCTGAAGCCCGCCGGCGGGCG
>JBBJMS010000107.1:0-11767 GCA_037720315.1 Variovorax sp.
GCCGTCCAGCAGCCCGGCATAGATGCGTGCATCCGCATGCACCAGCACCGACCCATCGGCGCCGTCGGGCGAAGCGACCAGCCGCAGCCGGCCGCGCTTGTCGGCGTCCGAAAAGTTCTTTTGCTCGTAGCCGGGCGCGATGCCGCGCACGTTCGGCTCGATCCAGATCTGCAGGAAGTGCGTGGTCTCGTCGGCCTTGTGGTTGAACTCGCTGTGCGTCACGCCGCGGCCCGCGCTCATGCGCTCATGCGCTGCACGTCGCCCGGCGGAATGGTTTCCACGTTCCCCATGCTGTCCTTGTGCGCGAGTTCGCCCGACAGCACGTAGCTGATGATTTCCATGTCCTTGTGCCCGTGCGTGCCGAAGCCGGCGCCCGCGGCCACGCGGTCTTCGTTGATCACGCGCAGGTTGCCGAAACCCATGTGGGCCGGATCGTAGTAGCCGGCAAACGAGAAACTGTGAAAGGACCGCAGCCAGCCGTGATCGGCGTAGCCGCGTTCTTGTGATTTACGGACTTGCAACATCGTTGGACTCCTGCCCTCGGCCTATGGCTTAGGGCTCTCGAAATGCCGCGCCGGATGCGCAGCGGATGTGAAGAACTTTAGGCCGCGCGAGCCTCTTCGAAAGCGTTTGGCTTTGATGGCATCATTCGATTTTTTTGATCAATCAAAAGCCATGCCGACCGCCCGCGAAGTGCTCACGCCCGATGCGCTTTCGATGCTGCAGACAGTGGCGAGCACCGGCAGCTTCGCGGCCGCGGCGCGCCGGCTCGGCCTGGTGCCGAGTGCGCTGAGCTATCGGGTGCGACAGATCGAGATGCTCTCGACGTGCTGTTGTTCGACCGCAGCGCACGCCAAGCGCGGCTGACCGAGGCCGGCGCCGAATTGCTGCGCGAAGCCGCGTGGCTGCTGGGCGAGATCGATGCGGTGGCCAACCGGGTGCGCCGCGTGGCGACGGGCTGGGAGCCGATGCTGACGATCGCGGTCGACAGCGTCATCGCGCGCGATCCGGTGCTCGACCTCGCCACCGCGTTCTATGCGCTCGATCCGCCCACCCGCCTCAAGCTGCGCGACGAGACGCTGCTCGGCACCATCGAGGCACTGGCCAGCGGCGAGGCCGATCTCGCCATCGGCGCGGTGCTCGATGCCTCCAGCCTCGCGTTCGGCGCTACCGGCATCCGCAGCCGCCCCTGGGGCAGCTTGCCTTCGTCTATGCCGTGGCGCCGCACCATCCGCTGGCCCGCCTCGAGGCAGCGCTGTCCGACAACGTGCTGCGCCTGCACCGCGCCGTGGCCGCGGCCGATTCCTCGCGCGCCGGGCAGGCCATGACGGTCAACCTCGTCGGAGGCCAGGACGTGCTGACGGTGCCGACCATGCAGGCCAAGCTGGCTGCGCAACTGCGCGGCCTCGGCGGCGGCTTCCTGCCCGAGCCGATGGCGCGGCCCTACATCGAAGCCGGCCACCTCGTCGAGCGCACTACCGAACGCGCGCCGCCCGTAGCCAACATGCATTGCGCATGGCGCGAACGCACCGCCGGCAAGCCGGGACGCGCACTCAAGTGGTGGCTGGAACAGCTCGACCACGCCACGACGCGCCGTGCCCTGCTCGAACGCCACCGAAGCTTCTGAACGCATGCGCCGGTTAGAGTCGCTCTGAGCGCCACCCTACAAAGAGACATTGCCATGACCACACGCCCCACTGCCGACCGCCACCGATCCAGCACGTCGCGCCACTACGCCGTCGTGGGCGCGGGCATTGCCGGCGTGGCCTGCGCTCGCACGCTGGTGCAGGCCGGCCATCGCGTGACGGTGTTCGAGCGCGAAGCCGCAGCCGGCGGCCGCATGGCGAGCGAATCCACGCCCTTCGGCAAGTTCGACAGCGGCGCGCAGTACTTCACCGTGCGCGACCCGCGCTTTGCGCGTGCGCTCGAAGTGGCGCCGCAACTCTGCAAGCCCTGGAGCGCCAACCTCGTGCGCGTGCTCGACGCACATGGCCGCGTGGCCGAAGCCGCCCTGCCCTCGCGCGAATCGCACTGGGTCGCGCAGCCCGGCATGGATGCGCTGGTCGCGCACTGGGCATTGCCGCTGGGCGATGCGCTCCTGACGCAGACGCAGGTCACGCACATCGAGCCCGATGCGCTCGACGGCAAGCGTTGGCAGCTGCGCACCATCGGCACGGACGATTCGCGGCATGTCTATTCGGGTTTCGATGCGGTGCTGCTCGCTGCGCCACCGGCACGCACCCGCGCCCTACTCGGCGACGGCAAGCTGTCGGCCGTGCTCAGCCAGAAGATCGAAGCGGTGCGCATCGCGCCCTGCTGGACCCTCATGATCGCGTTCCCGCAGGCCAACCAGCCTACGCTGTCGCACCTCGGGCCGCAGTGGAATGCCGCGCGCAGCACGCACCATCGGGTGGCCTGGCTGGCGCGCGAATCGTCCAAGCCCGGCCGCGATCGAATCGAGCGCTGGACGCTCCAGGCCAGCCCGGTGTGGTCGCAGGAGCACCTGCGCGACGATGCCGCACGCGTCGAGGCCAAGCTGCTTCGCGCGTTCGCCGAGATCACCGGCATCCGCGCCGCGCCCTCGCATGTGCAGACGCGCTGCTGGACCGAAGCGCAGACCCAGGTGCCGATCGGCGCACCGCATCTGTGGGACGCCAAGTCCCGCATCGGCATCGCCGGCGACTGGTGCACCGGCCATCGCGTGGAAGACGCGTTTCTTTCCGGCCTCTCGCTGGCGCTCAAGGTGGCGTGATCCGGATCGGGCGATTCGCGCCCTCTCCCACCGGCCCGCTGCATGCCGGCTCGCTCGCCGCGGCGCTGGCCAGCTGGCTCGACGTGCGCGCCCGCGGACCCGAAGCGCGATGGCTGGTCCGCATCGAAGACGCCGACACCGAGCGCTGCCTGCCGGGCATCGGCGAGCGGATGTTGTTGCAGCTCGGGCATTGCGGCCTCGTGCCAGACGCGGCGCCGGTCTGGCAGACGCAACGAAGCCATCTCTACCAGGCGACGCTCGAGCGGTTGAAGACATCGGGACTCGCCTACCCGTGCAGCTGCTCGCGCAAAAACATCGACGACGCACTCGCCCGCATCGGCGAACCGCACGAGCGACATGCCGAACGGGTGTATCCGGGCACTTGCCGCAACGGCCTGCACGACAAGCCGGCGCGGGCCTGGCGCTTCGCCACGACGAAGCTCGAAGCCGCATGGCCGGAGCACACCTTGCACTGGAGCGACCGCCGGCTCGGCCCGCAGCAGCAAAACGTCGGGCAGCAGGTCGGCGACTTCGTGCTGCGGCGCGCCGACGGTCCGTGGGCCTACCAGTTGGCGGTGGTGGTCGACGATGCCGAACAGGGCGTGACCGACGTCGTGCGCGGCGAAGACCTGGCCGACAACACCGCGCGGCAGATTCTGCTGCAGCGTGCGCTCGGCCTGCCCACGCCCAGCTACCTGCACACGCCGCTGGTGCGTGGCATCGACGGCGAAAAGCTTTCCAAGCAGAACGGCGCGGCGCCGATCGACACGGCAACACCCGCCGCTGCATTGGCCGCACTCGACGCGGCGGCCGATGTGCTCGGGATCGCGCCGACGACGGCTTCGAACCCTGCAGGCGCGCTGGCCGGATGGATTGCCGGCTGGCGCGCTCTCTACAATCCGCGCCCGTGATGAACCAGCCAGATACCGACCCCGCACCCGACGATGCCACCCTTGCTTCCGGCGACGCATTGCCGCATCCCCTGCACCGCCGCCTGAAGAGCTTCGTACGCCGCGCCGGCCGAACCACCGACGGCCAGGCCCGCGCGTTCGCCGAACTCGGACCGCTGTTCCTGCTGCCCTACCAGGCCGAAGCGCTGGACCTGAGCTCAGCCTTCGGCCGCACCGCACCGACCGTGCTCGAAATCGGCTTCGGCATGGGCGAGGCCACCGCGCACATCGCGGCGCTGAAGCCCGAGACCAATTTTCTTTGCTGCGAGGTGCACGAGCCAGGTGTCGGCGCGCTGCTCAAGCGCATCGGCGAACTGCAGCTGGGCAACATACGCATCTGCGCCCACGATGCGGTCGACGTCATCGACCACATGCTGCCGCACGGCGTGCTCGCGGGGGTGCATGTGTTTTTCCCCGACCCGTGGCACAAGGCCAGGCACAACAAGCGCCGGCTGATCCAGTCGCCTTTCGTCGAAAAGCTGGCGCGCCGGCTGGCACCGGGCGGCGTGCTGCATTGCGCGACCGATTGGGAGCCCTATGCCGATCAGATGCTTGCGGTGCTGTCGAACGAGCTGCTGCTGCGCAACACGGCGGCCGGCGGCTTCGCGCCCAAGCCGGCGTACCGGCCGCTCACCAAGTTCGAGAACCGCGGGCTGAAGCTGGGCCACGGGGTCTGGGACGTGGTGTTCAAGCGAACCTAATTAGCCATCGGCGGATTGCGCCGCTCTTCATCCAGCCGCTGCTGCCGGCGCACGGCTTCGCATTGCGGATTCGCGTTGAAGCGTGCGTCCTGGCACTGCTGGGCCATGCACCGCGCGGCCGAAACGAAATTCATGCCCACGCAGGCTGCGCCCGGTTCGGCTGCCGCGCGCGGCCGCGCAGGCGGCGCCGGAACCGATGCGGGAGCGGCAGGGGTTTTTGCCTTTGGCGCAGGCACCGGCGCCGGCTTCGCAGCCACTGGCAAAGGCGGGGCGGCTTGCACGACGGGTGCTGGTGCGGGTGCTGGTGCGGGTGCTGGTGCGGGTGCGGGTGCGGGTGCTGGTGCGGGTGCTGGTGCGGGTGCTGGTGCGGGTGCGGGTGGGAGCGCGGGCGCTGCGGCCATGGGCGCAGGCGCGGAGGCCTCGGACGCGGCTGCTGCCGTCGTGCCTACCGGTGCCGCCCGGTAGATGTACAGCGCACCCGCACCGGCGAGCAGCCAGCCGGCCGCGCCGATCAGCAGTGCGATGACGAAGGCCGCGATGCTGAACCACAGGCCCCGGCGTTCGCGCACCGTCGTGACGGCCGTTCCATCGCCCGGCGCCAGAGCCGGCGCGCTTGATGCCGTGCGCGCTGCCCCGCGGCGTGGCCTCCAGGACGGCAAACGTGGCTGCGCAGGCTCGGTCGGCGCGAAGTCCGGCAGTCCGGAAATCGTCGGCAACGCGCTCACGCATTCGATGCAGAACTTGGCAATGGCCCGGTTTTCGGTATTGCAGCGTTGGCACACCACTTTCATGGCGAACCGGTGTCAGTGCGCGGCGCAGGGAACTTCGTCGGCGGCGCAGTTCCCCTGGGCGGCCAGCACATGCCTCTGGGCCGTCATGATCAGCGCCGCCCGGTAGGCCGACCGGCTGGCCGTCTTGGTGTGGGTGATCAGCGTCTTCCACTCCCGCTCCAGATCGTGCGGCGTGCGGTCGGTGCGGCGATTCATGAGCGCTTGGCTGACGTCGATCAACGCCGCCGCCGAACTCAAGCAGACGTTGATGGCCGACTGCGCTGCACTGGCGCGAAATTCCTGCTCCGCGCTCTGGGGCGGCTCGTTCAGTTCTTCCAGCAGAGAGTGGGCGGTGGGTCCGTGGTAGGGAGCGCCTTGCAGTTCGCTGTCGGCGCGCGCGAGCACGTTTTCGATGGCGGCAAGCGCTTGTTCAAGCAGGTCGATGTCAGATTGGTTTTGCTTCATGTCACTCCACGGAACTTCCGAGGCCAGGAGGCATGGTGACAGCGGAACGGGTTTTCGCCGCGTGCAAATTGCACGGTGGCGATACAAACGTTAACGATTCAAAAACGACTGCGTTCTAAGCCGGGAGAAGCTGGACGTCGAACAATCGCTCGGCCAGCCAAAGCGCGGCAAGCACCATGGCCAGCACCGAGCCTGCCTTCAACACAACCGGTTGGTAGCCGCGCCAGCCGCGCAGTGCCAGAAGCACAGCCAGCGCGACGCTCACGATCACCAGTTGACCGGCCTCGACGCCCAGGTTGAACTGGAACAAGGCAGAAGCGAAGCCGAGCGCCGGAAGCTCCAGTTCGCCGAGCACGCTGGCAAAGCCGAAGCCGTGGATCAGGCCGAACAGGAAAGCGAACAGCTTGCGCCGGCCGCGCAGCACCGGATAGAGGTTGTCGAGTGCCGCCACGATGATGGTGATCGCGATGGCCGGCTCGATCACCCGCGGCGAGATCGTGATCAGCTTGAAGCTCGCCAGCGCCAGCGTGATCGAGTGCGCGACGGTGAACATCGTGACCAGCGCGACCATCGGCCAGACGGCTTCGCGCCAGTTCGCCACCGGATGCCAGCCGCCGTCCCGGCGTCGCAGCACGGCAGGAAGCATCAGGCAGATCAGGAACAGCACATGGTCGTAGCCGATCAGGATGTGATGCACGCCGTCGCGGAAGAAGCCGCGTCCTTCAGCCGGAGCGGCCGGTGCAGCGGCTGCCCCCGGCGCGGCTGCGGACGCGATTGCCGCAACCTCGCCGGGCCAGGCGACGGTGACCGGCCCGCCCGCGGGGTCGAGGGAGCGCACGGCAGCGGCCGCGCCGCCGTCGGATGCGATGCGCAGCAGTCCGCGGTGGGTGGGGTCGATCTCGCGAAAAAGGCGGTAGTCCAGCTCCAGCGTGGCGGCCGGCTCGCAGCGGCCCTGCAGCCGCAGTACGAGATAAGCCCCGTCGACGCGGTCTTCCACGGCCGCCGGCTCGGACGGTGCCAGCGCGCAGCGGCCCTGCTGGAAACGCAGGCGCGCCATCGCGTAGGCCTGGATGTCGTCCAGTCGAGTGCGGACTTCGCCCCAGCTCAGCTTGCGGTCGGCGTTGGCGTCGAGGTCGAGCGTCGCATCGAGGTCGCGCAGTGCGATGTCCCAGCGTGCGGCCAGCATGTTGTCTGCGCCGCGATGGAGCTGCAGGTACGCATCGCTCGCCTTGTGAGCCAGCGCCGGGAGCGCCGCGGCCGCCAGTCCGATGCAGAGCAGCGCGGCGGCGCAGGTGCGCTGCCAGCACCGGCGCCGATCTGCGATGGCCGGCCGCATGGATACGTCAGAGGATTGCATCGATGCGCGCGTCCTTCAGCCCGATGCGTTGCAGCAGCGCCTTCACCTCGCGACGCGCCGCTTCGTCGTGCGCCGCGACGGCCGCACGCGCGAACACCAGGAGGTCGATCGGCTCGCGCTGCAATTGGACGTTGAGCCGCGCCAGCGCGAGTGCCTGCTGCGGATCGTCCTGCACGTCGAGTGCGAACAGCGCTTCTTCCCGCGCGTGCACTGCCGCCGTGCCGGGCCGGACCGCCGCCGCTTCGAAGCGCGCCTGCAGTTCGCGCGCTTCCGGCGATGTCGGTTGACCAGGGCCGCTTCGGTGCGCCGCTGCCAGCCGCAGCAGCACGGCGTCGCTGCGCGGCTCCTTGGCGAGCAGGGCCGCGACCTCGACCGCACGGCCGCGGCGCTGGAGAAAGTCGCTGTAGGCGAGCAGCAGGTAACCCGAGCGCTCGGCATCCAGAGCCTGCCGGTAGGCCGCATCGGCCGCCGCCGGGCGGCCGGCGAGTTCTTCGATCTCGGCCACGCTGGTCAGGAGCCATTGGCGAGTGCCGGCATTGCGCGGGCCCTGCAGGGCGGCGTCGGCCAGGAGCCCCTGCAACGCCGTCCGGGCAGCGACATGGTCGCCGCGAAGGCCCGCGTTCTCGGCCAGGCAGGCGACACCGTACAAGGCCGGGCCGACACGGGCGAGCGAGCGGCATGCGGTGTCGGATTCGGCATAGCGGCCGCGCACACGCAGTATGGTGGCCAGGGTGATCCAGGCTTGCGCGTTCGACGGCTCGCGTGCCAAAGCCATCTTCAAGGTGGCTTCGGCGCCGTCGAAATCGTGCAGGAACTGCGCCACCGTCGCATGCATGACGAGCACCGAAGCCGGTGTGCTTTCGGCGGAAACCGGCTCCCAAGCCTGCAGCGCGCCCATCGCGCGGCCGGCGTAGCGTGCATCGCCTTGCGAACGCGCCAATTCGAGATAGGCCTGCGCGGCGGCAATGGCCACGCTTTCGTCGCGCGGCCGCTGGGCGAGCTCGCGCCGCAGCCGCCGCTCCTCGCGCGCCCAGCCGGCGACGAAAGGAAGGGTCTCAACGATGACCTCGTCGCTGGCCGGCACGCGCGGCTGCGCTTGCGCGAAGCCGAGCATGCCGAGGGCAGCGCATGCCGGCAGGAGCCATCGAACGATGGCCCGCACCGGCATGCTTGCCCCGGTCATCACTGCGTGGCGACCGGCTCTTTGGTGTCCGACGTCGGCGCCGGATCGTAGGCCGCGACATCCGCCGGCTCGGCGGTGTCAAGCATCGACTCGACCAGCCCCTTCACGTAGGCCATGAAGGTGTCGTAGGGGTCGCTCGCCCCCGGCGGCGCGGTGCCGACCGGAGGAAAGCCTCCCCCGCCGCCCCCGCCACCGCCGCAGCCGGCGATGAGCACCGCCGCCAGCAAAGGTGCGGCTATCCGATAGATCTTGCGGTTCATTCGCATCTCCTCACTGTGCGCCGGGCAGCGGCGTATTCAGGTACGGGAAGGTATCCGGGAAGTCAGCCGGGCTCTGCGCCGCGCCGTCGGTCAACGCCGCGCCGCCAGCCGGAGCGTCTCCGGGCTTGCAGCCGACCTTCAGAGTATCGCCTGCGCCCGTGGCCACGCACAGCACGCCCATGGCCACGCGGAGTTCCGCGTCGACGATGTCGTCACCCGGACGGCGTCCGTTCGGGAAGCCGGCGTTGTCGGCCGCGAGCACGCCCAGCGCATTCTGCGAGGCCTTGGGCGTCGGCGCGATGCTGGTGTTCAAGCGCAGCATTTCGGAGGCCTTCACGTTGGCCGGCTTGTTCACGCCCTCGATGCCGGTAAGGAACGCGGCAACCAGGTCGGTACGCGGGAAGTTGGTAGGCGCGGGCGCACTCGGAACAGCGTCTGGATCAGCGCCGGCAGCGTCGGATTGGTCACGTAGTCGGCGAACTGGCCGTCGTCCTTGGGCTTGGAGCTGTTGAACTTGTCCTTGTCCTTCAGGCCGATCACCACTTCGTTCACCAGCGGCATGCCCAGACGCGAAACCTGTGCCCATGCGCCGCCGTTCAGCGACGTCGTGCCGTGGCCGCTCTTGGGCGGGCTGGCGATCAGGCGGCCCTGGCGCACGCTGGCGCTGGTCCAGCCACCGACGATCGGACTGCCGGCAGTGGTGACGCAGGCGATCGGCACTTCCATCGCGAGCGTGGTCACGTTCTTGTCGGCCAGCGCGTCAGGGTTCGCGTTCGGCGCGCCGAGCGGGTTGAGGTTGATCAGGTCGAAGATCTGGCCGAGAGCCACCTTGAATGGGTCCTTGCGCTGGCCTACGAATACGCGCCCGGGGGTCGCGCAGCCGGGAATGTTCACGGCGTAGATGTGCTGGTTGGCGTAGGTGGCATAGCCGGTCGGGCTGCCGAAAGTCTTGTTGCCGATGTTGTCGGTGGGTTTGTCGAATTCCGCCCCGCCGCCGGCCATCGTGACCGGCTGCACGGTGCCGCGGCGGCGGTCGCCCCGCACCACGTTCACGGTGAAGGTCTCCCGCAGGTTGCTGGTCGCCTGGTTGGGCGCCGAGATGCCACCGGCCTGCACCAGCGGTATCGACACCTGCTTGCCGCCAACCGGCAGTTGGATGTCGCGCAGCGTGTTCTTGAACTTGAATTGAAAGGTGATGTTCTCGACCGCGTCGCCGTCGGTATCGAGATGGATCTCGTAAAGCCCGTTCGGGTCCATCGTGAAGTAGTTCGGGCCGCCGTAGGCGCTCTGGTCGGGCTGGTAGTCCGCAATCAGCGTCACGAAGTCCTGGCGGTTGGGCTCATAGCTGCGGAACATGTAGAAGTCGGTCGCATCGAGCTTCGGCATGCCCGCGATCGAAGGCGCTTCGCGGTGGCTGGACGCGAATGCGCCGCCGGCCGCTGCTGCGCACAGTAGCAAAACGCAGGCTTGAACGGGTTGTCTTTGAAATTTCATCGGCGTCACCTCAAAAGTGGATAGTTTTCGAAAACAGCGCACGACAACCCGTATGCGGAATCGCGGTGCCTTCGAGATACGCGGCAATGGTTGACTTGGATACGGCGCGCATCGTGCAATACAGCATTGCGAATCCCGCAATCGAGGGCTTACTTGGGCTCGGCGTGACTTACGCCCTTCGCACTTTGCATCGAAGTTGCTAAATTTATCGATCGAACGGCCAGTAGCGATGCGGGTGCCGCCGCTGCGGCGCAGCAGGGCACGCTGCTGTTTGCACCTTTTGCCGCGTCCGACAGCCTGCGCGGCGCGACACATGCGAACGTGTTCCATGTGCGCCCCAGCATGGCCGACGAGGCCTTCAAGATCGTGCGGCAGTGCGCCACCGTGGGGCAGACCCGCATTGCCCTTGTCGGCGACGACGATGCCATGGGGCGTGCCGGCCTCGCCGCCGTGCAGCAGACCGTGGCCGACCAGAAGCTCGCGCCATTGGTCGCGACCGCGCTGGTGCCGGCTGCCGGCGACAAGTTCGATGCCGCGCTCGCCGCCGTGCAGAAGCAGTCGCCGCAGGCGATCGTGCTGGTGTCGCTTTCGGGCACCACCGCCAACGTGATCCGCAAGCTGCGCAAGAGCGGCTACGGCGGCAGCTTCATGGCCTTTTCGATCGTCGGCATCGACCCGCTCTACGCCGCGCTCGGCAAGGACATCGGCGTCATCGTCATCTCCCAGGTCGTACCCTCGCCGCGCCTGTCGGCGATACCGATCGTCAAGGAATACCTCGGCGCGGTCGAAAACTCCGACCAGACCGCTTCGTACGAAGGCCTCGAAGGCTTCATCGCCGCCAAGGCCGCCGCCGAAGCCATCCGCCGCGCCGGCCGCGGCTTCACGCCCGCCAGCCTGCAGCGCGTCATGGCCGGCATGACGGACTACGACGTCGGTGGCTTTCGCATCAACCTGCGCCCAGGCCTTCGCGACCCGGCGCGCAGCATCGACCTGATCAGCATCACGGCGGACGGGCGAGTGTTGCGCTGAGGGCGGGCGGGCGTGTCAACTTCCTGACACCCGCCCGGCGAGCACTGGGTCTACAGTGGGCGCCGCACCCACCGGAGACCCGCACCATGAACGCCATCGCCCAACCCGAAATCCAGAAGCTCGTATCCGCCGAAGAATGGCAGCTGCGCGTCGACCTTGCCGCCTGCTACCGGCTGGTGGCACTTTACGGCTGGAGCGACCTGGTCTTCACGCACATCAGCGCGCGCGTGCCGGGACCGGAACACCACTTCCTGATCAACCCCTACGGGCTGATGTTCGACGAGATCACCGCGTCGAGCCTGATTAAGGTCGACGAGAACTGCAACAAGGTGATCGAGTCGCCCTACCCGGTCAACCCGGCCGGCTTCGTGATTCACAGCGCCGTGCACGCCGCGCGCGAGGACATCCAGTGCGTGATGCACACCCACACGCGCGCCGGCATCGCGGTGAGCGCGCAGAAGAATGGCGTGCTGCCGATCAGCCAGCAATCGACCTTCGTTCTGGCTTCGCTTGCTTACCACGGGTATGAAGGCGTGGCCTTCCGCGACGACGAAAAGCCGCGCCTTGCGGCCAACCTGGGCCGCGCCAACTTCCTGATGCTGCGCAACCACGGCCTCCTGACCTGCGGCAAGACCGTCGCCGACGCCTTTCTCTCGATGTACACCTTCGAGAACACCTGCCAGATCCAGATCGCAGCGCAGTCCGGCGGCGGCGAGCTCACGCAGGTCGACCCGAAGATCGTCGAAGGTGTCGGCCAGGCCATGAAGGTGCAAACCGGCGGCCTCGGCGGCGCGTTCGTCTGGCCG
>JBBJMS010000108.1:0-11705 GCA_037720315.1 Variovorax sp.
GCCGTTGATCATGCCGTAGCCGGTGACGACGCCGTCGCCCGGGATCTTGTTGTCGGCCATGCCGAAGTCGCTCGACCGGTGCTCGACGAACATGTCCCACTCTTCGAAGGTGTTGTCGTCCAGCAAAAGCTCGATGCGTTCGCGCGCCGTCAGCTTGCCCTTGGCGTGCTGCGCGTCGATGCGCTTCTGTCCGCCGCCGAGCCGCGCCTGGGCGCGCCGCTTTTCGAGTTGTTCGAGAATCTCTTTCATTTCGTCCCGTTTGAAGTGTGGGTCTGTGCTCGCCCCGCTTGCGCGGCGAGCAAATTGCGTGCGGCGGTCGAGGCCGGCAGCGTGCCGGCAGCCACCTGCGTGAGAGCGTGCGGCAGCAACTCGCGCACCCGGGGATGCTGACGAAAGTCCTGCTTTAGTCCTGCGTCGATGCGTTCCCACATCCACGCGAGCGCCTGCTTTTCGCGGCGGGTGACGAGCCGGCCGTTGGCGGCCTGGAGCGCCTGGAACCGCAACACCGCAGCCCAGAACGCGTCGACACCAGTACCCAACAGCGCGCTCAGCTGAATCACCTTCGGCAACCAGAAGCGGACTTCCGCTTCGGGCGAGCCGGGTGCTGCATGGGCCGCATGCATGGCTTGCGCATGCGCCGGATTGCCGTGATGCCCGAAGAGCCGCAGCGCCGACGTGATCTGGGCCTGCGCGCGCGTCGCGGCGTCCTTGTCGATGTCGGCCTTGTTGATGACAACCAGGTCGGCCAGTTCCATCACGCCTTTCTTGATTGCCTGCAGGTCGTCGCCGGCGTTGGGCAGTTGCATGAGCACGAACATGTCGGTCATGCCGGAGACAGCGGTTTCGCTCTGGCCGACGCCCACGGTCTCGACGATCACGATGTCGTAGCCCGCCGCTTCGCACACCAGCATCGCCTCGCGCGTCTTCTCGGCCACGCCGCCGAGAGTGCCCGACGACGGGCTCGGTCGGATGTAGGCGCGCTCGTGCACCGACAGCTTTTCCATGCGCGTCTTGTCGCCGAGGATCGAGCCGCCGGACACGGTGGACGACGGGTCGATCGTCAGCACAGCGACGCGGTGCCCCTGATCGATCAGATAAAGGCCCAGTCCTTCGATGAAGGTCGACTTGCCGACGCCGGGCACACCGGAGATGCCAAGACGCAATGACTTGCCGGTGTGTGGCAACAAAGCCGTGAGCAGTTCGTCCGCCTGCGCGCGGTGATCGGCGCGCGTGGATTCGAGCAGCGTGATCGCCTTGGCGACCGCGCGACGCTGCGCCGGGCCATCGGCCGTCGTCAACGCTTGCAGCGTCACGGGGGTTCGGGCCACCCGCATGTTCAGGCCGCAACCGCCGCGCGAATCTGTTCGAGCACATCCTTGGCGCTGGCCGGAATCGGCGTGCCGGGACCATAGATGCCCTTCACGCCGGCTTCGTACAAGAACTCGTAGTCCTGGCGCGGAATCACGCCACCGACGAACACGATGATGTCGTCGGCGCCCTGCTTCTTCAGCTCCTCGATGATTGCCGGCACCAGCGTCTTGTGGCCCGCGGCGAGGGTGCTCACGCCAACTGCGTGCACGTCGTTTTCGATCGCCTGCCGCGCGCACTCTTCCGGCGTCTGGAACAGCGGGCCGATGTCGACGTCGAAGCCGAGGTCGGCGAAGGCGGTGGCGACGACCTTGGCGCCGCGATCGTGCCCGTCCTGTCCCAGCTTTGAAATCATCACCCGCGGCCGCCGGCCCTGCGCTTCGGCAAACGCGGCAATCTCCTGCTGCAACGCCTCCCAGCCTTCGGCCGAGTCATAGGCCGCGGCATAGACGCCGGTGACCTTCTGCGTGTCGGCGCGGTGCCGGCCGTAGGTCTTTTCGAGTGCATCGCTGATCTCGCCAACGGTGGCACGAAGGCGCACCGCCTGAATGCTGAGTTCGAGCAGGTTGCCCTTGCCGCTTTCTGCAGCCGCCGTGAGCGCGTCGAGCGCAGCCTGCACTGCGACGCTGTCGCGCTTCTCGCGGATGGCCTTGAGCTTGGCGATCTGGCCGTCGCGCACTCGGACGTTGTCGATCTGCAGGAAGTCGTGCGTGTCTTCGGTCTCGAGCCGGTACTTGTTGACGCCGACGATCACGTCCCGGCCCGAATCGATGCGTGCCTGCTTGTCGGCGGCGGCAGCCTCGATCTTCAGTTTGGCCCAGCCGCTGTCGACCGCGCGCGTCATGCCGCCCATCGCTTCGACTTCCTCGATCAGCGTCCAGGCGGCATCGGCCATGTCCTGGGTGAGCGTTTCCATCATGTAGCTGCCGGCCCAGGGATCGATCACGCTGGTGATATGGGTCTCTTCCTGAATGATGAGCTGCGTGTTGCGCGCAATGCGCGAGCTGAACTCGGTCGGCAGCGCGATGGCTTCGTCGAGCGCGTTGGTATGCAGACTCTGCGTGCCGCCGAAGACCGCGGCCATGGCCTCGATCGTGGTGCGCACCACGTTGTTGTACGGATCCTGCTCGGTCAGACTCCAGCCGGATGTCTGGCAATGCGTGCGCAGCATCAGGCTCTTGGGGTTCTTCGGATTGAACTCCTTCATGATGCGGCACCACAGCAGGCGCGCCGCGCGCATCTTGGCTACTTCGAGGTAGAAGTTCATGCCGATGGCCCAGAAGAAGCTCAGGCGCCCGGCAAAGCCGTCGACATCGAGCCCCTTGGCCAACGCCGTCTTCACATACTCCTTGCCGTCAGCCAGCGTGAAGGCGAGTTCGAGCGCCTGGTTCGCGCCAGCCTCCTGCATGTGATAGCCGCTGATCGATATCGAGTTGAACTTCGGCATCTTCTGCGCCGTGTACTCGATGATGTCGCCGATGATGCGCATCGACGGCTCGGGGGGAAAGATGTAGGTGTTGCGAACCATGAACTCCTTGAGGATGTCGTTCTGGATGGTCCCCGACAACTGTTCTTGCGCAACGCCCTGCTCCTCCGCCGCCACGATATAGCCGGCAAGCACCGGCAGCACGGCGCCGTTCATCGTCATCGAGATGCTGACCTTGTCGAGCGGGATTCGGTCGAAGAGGATCTTCATGTCCTCGACGCTGTCGATCGCCACGCCGGCCTTGCCGACGTCGCCGGTCACGCGCGGATGGTCGCTGTCGTAGCCGCGGTGCGTCGCCAGGTCGAAGGCGACGCTGACACCCTGCCCACCCGCAGCCAGCGCCTTGCGGTAGAAGTCGTTCGATTCCTCGGCGGTCGAAAAGCCCGCGTACTGCCGGATGGTCCAGGGACGCACCGCATACATGGTGGCCTGCGGTCCGCGCAAGTAGGGCTCGAACCCCGGCAGCGTATCGGTGTACTTCAAGCCCTGCAAGTCGGCCGCGGTGTAGAGCGGCTTGACAGTGATGCCGTCGGGCGTGAGCCAGTTCAGCGCGCTCACGTCGCCGCCGGGCGCGGACCTGGCTGCGGCTTTGGCCCAGTCGTCCAGCGTCGAGGTTTGAAAGATCGGTTCGGATTTGCTCATGGGCGCCGCTTTGCGAAATCGTGCAGCGGGGAAGAGCTGCGGATGAGGGTGTTGTGGGAGAGTCTAACCCGCTGTAATTATTAATTCAAATGCGGCGTTTGCGGTACATTCCAGGCATGTCCGCCCTCACCCTCACTCCGCGCGCGCTTTATGAGGAAGTTGCAGAGCTCCTGCGCCAGCACATATTCAATCGCGAGCTCGAGCCCGGCAGCTGGATCGACGAGCTGAAGCTGGCCGAGGCCTACGGCATCAGCCGCACGCCGCTGCGCGAAGCGCTGAAGGTGCTCGCCGCCGAAGGTCTGGTGACGATGAAGGTCCGCCGCGGGGCCTACGTGACCGAAGTGTCGGAGAAGGATCTGGCCGACGTGTACCACCTGCTCGGCTTGCTCGAAAGCGATGCTGCGGGCGTGGTCGCCCAGCGCGCGTCCGATGCCGAACTCGACGAACTCGCCGGCCTCCATGCCGAACTCGAAGCCGCTGCCGCGCCCGGCAAGGTCGACCGCGCGCATTTCTTCGCGGTGAACGAGCGTTTTCACATGCGCCTGCTCGCCATCGCCGACAACCGATGGCGCGACCAGACGGTGGCAGACCTGCGCAAGGTGATGAAGCTCAACCGCCACAACTCGTTGCTGAAATCGGGCCGCATCGCCGAATCGCTGAAGGAGCACCGCGCCGTGATGGCGGCGATCAGGGCCCGTGATCCTGCGAATGCAATGGCGCGCATGCAGCAGCACTTTCGCAACGGGCTGGAGGCAGCGGCCTGAGCGTGGCAGAGCCACTCAAGCCAATTCCCGTGCCTGCTGCACCTTTTCGTGCGCGATGCCCATCACAGCGTGCGGCGCCTGTCCCTTGCGCTTGTGGTCGCTCCACACTTGCCGCCAGTGGCGAGCTCCGGGTAGGCCGTTGCGCAAGCCCAGCATGTGGCGCGCAATGGTCGACCACGGCGTGCCGTGTTCGACGGCTTCGCGCGCCATGTAGTCGCACATGCTTGCCTCGACTTCTTCTCGCGTGAGCGTGGAAGGCGCTTCACCGAAGAACGCGGCGTCCCACTGCGCCAGCCACCACGGGTTGCGGTAAGCCTCGCGCCCGACCATCACACCATCCAGGAGGCGAAGGTGCGCGCGCATCTGCATGTCGTCGTCGAAGCCTCCGTTGATTGCGAACCGCAACGCGGGAAAGTCGTGCTTGAGCCGGTGCACGAGCTCATAGCGCAGTGGCGGCACCTCGCGGTTCTGCTTTGGCGACAGCCCTTTGAGCCAGGCATTGCGCGCATGGACGATGAAGGTGCTGCAGCCCGCCTCGCTCACGGCGCCGACAAAGTCGCGCACGAACTCATAGCTTTCAGTCTTGTCGATGCCGATGCGATGCTTCACGGTGATAGGCACGGCGACGGCATCGACCATCGCCTTCACGCAGTCGGCGACGAGCTGCGGCTCGTTCATCAGGCAGGCACCGAAAGCCCCACGCTGCACGCGCTCGCTCGGGCAACCGCAGTTGAGGTTGATCTCGTCATAGCCCCAGGCCTCGCCGAGCTTCGCGCAGTGCGCAAGGTCGGCCGGCTCGCTGCCGCCGAGTTGGAGCGCGACGGAATGCTCTTCGGGATTGAATGCGAGGTGACGGGAAACGTCACCGTGCAGTAGCGCACCGGTAGTCACCATCTCGGTGTAGAGAAGCGCATGCCGAGTCAAGAGCCGATGGAAGTATCGGCAGTGGCGATCGGTCCAATCCATCATCGGGGCGACCGAGAGGATCGGGGTTCTGGCCTGCTGGTTCATGAGGATTGGCGGAAGGCGTCGAACAGTGTGCGGGGCTGCATTTTCGCTGCTTCGGCATCCCGGTACTTTGGCCAGATCGCTCGATGCACGCTACAACAAACGCATACTTTCGTTAACTAATCGCTACTTTGCGAGATGAGCTGTTCCCCGGGGAAGTCGTCCCAGCATCTAGTACGTTAGTATTAAATTATGGATTCAGGATCAGATACTAACTTCGGCTGGTGGACAGAGAAGCCGGACCGGCCGCGCCCCGGCTTCCTTCGCCGCCGGCCCAGCGCAGACTACCGCGCGCGCGAGCCGTATGTGTGGCAGAAAGCTGCGTTCATCGTCGCACTGGTGGTTGCATTTTTCCTGTCGCTCGCATCACTCGCGAACTGGTTGGGTTGACGCCGCAAGAACCGCGGACGCGCTATACCGGCGGGCAGCGTGAATAGACCAGCGCCAGGTATTCGGCGTGATTTCTAACGCTTTCAAGCTGCTGCAAGGTGGTTCCCTGCACACGGTCCTTGGGATCGAATTTAAGGCTCCCGTCCGGCAGCAGAATGAAGTGCGTTTTGCCGCGCGACCGGCCACCGCGATCTTCAGCATCCACGTAGCCACAGCCGGTGTTCGTGCTTTTGTCGAAGGTGACGTTTGAAAAGCGCGCCCTTTCGTGCGCCGGAAGGATCGCCTTCACCCGGGCTTCGATCTCCCAGATCGGCCGGTAATGCCACCAGCCTCCGATGCAAGCAGCAAACACCGACAGCGATGCCAGTGCGCAGATGACGAGCCGCCATGAGCGGGGTTCGTCATTCCGGCGCTGCCCTGAACCTGAAAACGGATGGTGAGACTCGACATAGGGGTTCATGTAGCCGATTGTAATTACATGTAGTACTTCCAGGTTAATTTGTTGAAGGCGATGCCTCGACATCTTGTTGGTAGGAGACCACTGACAAGTACTGAAAAAGTGCCCGGTTGCTCACGCCGCGGCACAATCCGGTCCAGCATGACGCAGAAACTGCCCCATCCCGACGATCTGACAGACACAGAGCTTGCAGAGCACGCACAAGAATGGAGGCGGCTCGCGCTTCGCGGGGACCGCAGCGCCCGTGCTCCGGCTCATGCCTACGAGACGGCTCTCAGGGAACGTGTACGAGCATCGATGGCCGCAGAACTCATGGCCGGCGCTGCGGCAGGCGCATCACAGCCCAAACGGCCGTGGTGGCGCAGGTGGCTGCCGCCGCAAGCGGGACACGGGGCGCACTGACAGGCAGCACCCGCTGCCCACACTTCTACCGACCTCCTAGTTGGCCAAAAGACGTGCGAAGCCCCACGTAATCCGTCGGCCCGCTGCTCTCTGGTGGATGGCCGGTCGCGGACAGCCAGGCCGCGATGCTCGGCAAACGCTTGTCGAAGTAGATCTGCAAGTGGGACCAGTTGCCGGACTCGGTATGCGGCTCGCTGATTTCGAGCGCCTCAACCGCGATGGTGCGAAGACTGCTCACCATGGCAAGCGACCTGCCGTCCAGCAACTGCAGCGTCACCTCGCGGCCCTGCGCAAGGATCTCGTCGAGGATGCGTCGGTGCACCGTGTAATCGGGCCAGCTGCGTTTGCCGCAGGCGTCGTTCAGTTCACGAAACACCCAGTGCATGTTGGTCGCAAAAATTGCCGCGACCTGCGCGGCCTGGCGCAGGTGCTGCCGCGAGGACGCTGCCTGCAGTCGCAGCGCACAGCCAATCGCCGCGAGCACGCCGCCTGCCTGTACCCACGCGGCCCATTCCAGCGATGTCGCAGGCCGATAGAACCATCCAAGGGTTGCCAGACCCAAAGCGCCTGCGGCAAGTGCCGTTCCTGATTTCCGCATGCTTTCCCCAGACTCGTTACTCAGCCGCGAGGGCCGTCCTTGCCGAACATCTTGCGAATCGCTGCGACCCCCGCCACCAAAGCGTTGGCGTAGGTGGCCTGCGGATCGCTTGCCGCCTCGAGCGGCAGATAGGGAAGCGCATCTTCCATTGCGTAGTCGGTTGCTTCCATCAATACCCAGTAGAACTCGCCATCTTCAAGTTCGTGAACGGTAAGTGCGATATTTCGCAATGGCGACATGGGTTTAGGCGGAAGTTATCGAGTGGAAACTCAATCGTATTCAACCTCTGCTGCTGCGCCTAACCACAATTTCACAGTTCACAGTAAATGTGACAAATGGTAATTAGATTTGCAAGGTTTAAATGCGCTCAATTGCACAACGACGACGATCACAGCTTCCAGGCTTTTCCTACAGCCCCATGCTTCGGTCGCACCTAAGCTGAAAGGCTTATCAAAACCATTGCTGGAGGAGCCATGAAGCACCTAGTTCTCGAGTCCAACATGATTGCCACACTGGGCGGCGCGTTCTACCCGTCCGGCCATTCGATGGTGATGTTTCCGAATGCGGAAGACGCAAGCCGCGTGGGCCATCGGCTGATCGAAGGCGGTTTCAGCGGAGACGAGGTCTATCTCATTCCTCCGCAAACCATCCTCTCGCAAATTACACCGACAGTCGGCGACGCAGACGA
Source organism: Variovorax sp. (assembly GCA_037720315.1). Taxonomy (GTDB): domain Bacteria; phylum Pseudomonadota; class Gammaproteobacteria; order Burkholderiales; family Burkholderiaceae_C; genus Variovorax. The sequence continues at coordinate 7,804 of JBBJMS010000108.1, forward strand.
GCCTCTTCCGTCGGCTGGAACCGACGCGGCCACCGTACGGGCCTATACCAAGCTGGCACGCGATGGGCATACGGGGCTGCTCGTTAAGACCAAAAACGAGGCCGCGGCAGAGCGGCTGATGCAGGCCGTACGCGAGGTCCCGTATTCGATTGCCCAACGCTACCGGACACTGGTCATCGAAGACCTTTGAGCGTTGAGGGACGCGCTGGCTCGAAACGGGTGCGCTACCCAGGCACTGCCGGACTGAGCACGGCGCGCGCCATAGCCTGCGCAAGTTCATGCTCACCCAGCAGAACCGTGGCAGATGTTTCTTCGGTGAGCAGACGCGCTTCCGCTTCGTTGTGGCTGCGAATCACGGTTTCGATCCCAGGGTTCAACGTGCGTGCCGTTTCGATCATCTGCCGCACATTCAAGGCATCGGCGGTGGCAACCACGAGCACGCGAGCGCGGGCGATGTGAGCCTGGATCAAAACCGCCGGATCGGCTGCGTCACCCCATACCGCGGCCATTCCGGCACGGCGCAGACTCTCGAACAGTTCGCGGTTCTGCTCCGCCACGACGAACGGGACATCGTGTGCAGCCAGTTCCGCTGCAATGCGCCGCCCCACCCTGCCATAGCCGACCAGTACCACTTGGCGAGACAGATACCTGGCTTCGGTGCTCATGGGCAGTTCGGCCAGCGGGTCCTTCCGCAGCGCAAGCCCCCGCGCCAACGACGAATGGGCATGCAGCCATTTTTGCAGCGGCTCGATCAGGCTGAACCAGAGCGGGTTGGTGGCAATCGAAATTAATGCGCCAGCCAGCAGGAGGCTCTGCCCTTTGGCGGGCAGCAGCCCGAGCGAAGCACCCAGCGCAACAAGGATGAACGAGAACTCGCCGATCTGCGCCAGACTCGCACTCACCGTCAGCGCAGTTCCCAACGGGTAGCGCAGCAGCAGCACCAACGCGCAGGCGGCGACAGACTTCCCGACCACGATCACGAGCACCACGGCGAGCACCTGCAGTGGCCGCTCCAGCAGTACCGCCGGGTTGAACAGCATGCCGACGGAAACGAAAAACAAGACAGCGAATGCTTCCCGCAACGGCAGCGATTCCTGGGCCGCGCGATGGCTGAACTCCGATTCGCGCATTACCATGCCCGCAAAAAAGGCACCGAGCGCGAAGGACGCGCCGAACAGCGCGGCCGACGCGAATGCGATGCTGACCGCAGCCGCGACCACGCACAGCGTGAACAGCTCGCGCGAGCCGGTGCGCGTGACTTGCCAGAGAACCCAGGGAAAGAGGGCTTTCAAGCGCCCGCAGGAGCACCACCGTGCTGGCCACCGACAGCGCCAGACCGAACACCAGCGCCCCGCCGACGCTCCACCCCCACCAAGTGGCCAACGCGCCGCCGAGAAGCGTCGCCACCGCCATCTGCACGATCGCTCCAGGCACTGCGATCTTGCGGACGGCAAGCAGATCGTCGAGCGAAAATGCAGCCCGACGCCGAACATCAACAGCATCACGCCGATTTCGGCGAGTTGCGCGGCAATGCTCGCGTCCGCGACGAAGCCGGGTGTGAAAGGGCTGAGGATCACGCCCGCGAGCAGGTAGCCGACGAGCGCCGGCAGCCGGAGCCGCACCGCCAGAAAGCCAAGCACGAGCGCAAGGCCCAACCCAGCTGCGACGTGCTGATCAATGAAACACTGTGGGGCATCGATTGCATTGCGCAACCCGCAAAAGAAAAGACCCGCTTCGGCGGGTCTTTGCGTGGCGCAGAAGCGCATTGGCAGATGCCTCAATGCATGTGCAAGCCGCCGTTGACCGAGAAATCGGCGCCGGTGGAATAACCGCCTTCGTCTGTCGCCAGCCACGAGATGATCGAAGCGATCTCGCTCGGCTCGCCGAGCCGCTTGACCGGGATGGTGCCCACTATCTTGTCTAGCACTTCCTGGCGGATCGCCTTGACCATGTCGGTGCCGATGTAGCCCGGGCTCACCGTATTCACCGTGACGCCCTTGGCGGCGAGTTCTTGCGCCAGAGCCATCGTGAACCCATGCATCCCCGCCTTGGCGGCCGAATAGTTGGTCTGGCCCGCCTGGCCTTTGGCGCCGTTGACCGAGCTGATGTTGATGATGCGGCCCCAACCTTTTTCGACCATGTCGCCGACCACCTGCTTGGTGACATTGAACATGCTGTTGAGGTTGGTTTCGATCACCGCGCTCCAGTCTTCGGGGGTCATCTTGAGGAACATGCGGTCGCGCGTGATACCGGCGTTGTTGACCAGCACGTCGATGCTTCCGTGCTCTGCCTTTGACTTGGCGAAGGCTTCGACTGTCGACTGCCAGTCGCCCACATTCCCGACCGACGCATGGAACTCGAAGCCCGCGGCCTTCTGTTCACCCAGCCATTTCGCATGGTCCCGCGTGGGGCCGCAACCGGCGATGACGGTGCAACCGTCCTTGTGCAGGCGCTGGCAGATGGCCGTTCCGATGCCCCCCATGCCCCCCGTGACGTACGCAACTTTTTTGCTCATGAGTGTTCCTTGATTTGACGTGCCGAACAGACGCTGATCACTTTAGCGAATTCGTCTGTGCGCCCGGCTCAGGAAAACACTGAGCCCCCGATTGCAACGGGGTGTCACTCAGCGCTCGATGGTGAGCGCCACGCCCATGCCGCCGCCGATGCAAAGAGAGGCGATGCCCTTCTTCGCGTTCTGGCGCTGCATCTCGTGCAGCAGCGTCACAAGGATGCGGCAGCCGGATGCGCCGATCGGATGGCCGATCGCGATCGCGCCACCGTTCACATTGACCTTGTTCACGTCCCAGCCCATCTCGCGATGCACGGCGCAGGCCTGTGCGGCGAAGGCTTCGTTGATCTCGAGCACGTCGAGCTCTTGCGGCTTCCAGCCCGCGCGCTGCAGTGCCTTTTGCGAGGCTGGCACAGGGCCCATGCCCATGAACGCCGGATCGAGGCCGGTGCTCGCATAGCTTGCAATGCGCCCGAGCGGCTTCAAACCCAGGGCAGCGGCCTTCTTCGCCGTCATCACCATCACAGCGGCTGCGCCGTCGTTGAGACCCGAGGCATTGCCCGCCGTCACGCCGCCGGCCTTGTCGAATGCCGGCCGCAAGCCGGCCAGGCCTTCGGCGCTGGTCTTGCGGTTGATGAACTCGTCCTTGTCGAAGACGACCGGATCGCCCTTCTTCTGGGGAATGTCGACGGCGACGATCTCGTCCTTGAACTTGCCCGCGTCCTGCGCCGCCGCGGCCTTGGTCTGGCTGCCGAGCGCCAGCTCGTCCTGCGCCGCGCGGCTGATGTCGTACTTCTTGGCCACGTTCTCTGCGGTGATGCCCATGTGGTACTGGTTGTATACGTCCCACAGGCCGTCGACGATCATGGTGTCGACCAGCTTCCAGTCGCCCATGCGCTGGCCGTTGCGCGAGTTGGGCAATACGTGCGGCGCCATGCTCATGCTCTCCTGCCCGCCGGCGATGACGATCTCGCTGTCGCCGGTGGCCACGGCTTGCGCCGCCAGCATCACGGCTTTCAGGCCGGAGCCGCAAACCGCATTGATCGTGAGCGCCGGCGTTTCCATGGCGACGCCGCTTTTCAACAGCGCCTGGCGCGCAGGGTTCTGACCGCTGCCCGCGGCGAGAACCTGCCCCATGATGACTTCGCCGATCTGGTCGTTGCCGACCTTGGCCCGCGCCAGCACTTCCCTGATGACGATGGCGCCGAGTTCGGTGGCCGCAATGCCGGCCAGCGACCCACCGAACTTGCCCACCGCTGTGCGTGCGGCTGAAACGATGACGATGTCTTCCATGGTGTGCTCTCCGAGACTTGGATTGAAAAAGTGATGGACGTCAGGCGCGCGCCTTGACGTAGCGGCCCGGCGCCGGCTCAATCGCCTTGTAGGCGCTGCC
>JBBJMS010000109.1:0-11698 GCA_037720315.1 Variovorax sp.
CACCGTCAAGCCGGGCGCCTACCCGTGGGGCAACCATGCCAACGCGTGGCGGCCGCAACACATCCACCTTTCGCTGTTCGGGCAGCACTTCGCGAGCCGGCTGGTGACGCAGATGTACTTTCCCGGCGACCCTCTGCTGCAGTACGACCCGATGATCACGGGAACGCCGGAGAAGGTACGCAACCGGCTGATCTCCGACTTCAGCCTCGACGTCACCGAAGAAGACTACGCGCTCGGCTACGTGTTCGACATCGTGCTGCGCGGCGCAGACGAAACGCCGTTCGAAATCCGTTGAGGAGCACCCGACCATGATGAGCGCACTCGAGGCCGACTTCGGCCAGACCCCTTCGCAGACCGTCGGCCCATACTTCGCCTACGGCCTGACCGCCACCCAGTACGGCTATGCGTTCGACCAGCCTTTCGACGCGGTGCTCGCGCTGGACGGAGCCCGCGGCGAGCGCATCCGGCTCGAAGGCCGGGTTTTCGACGGCGATGGCCAACCCATCGGCGATGCACTGATCGAGATCAGCCAGCCGGACGGCACTGGCGCCTATCCGAAATCGGCGCACGAGGCACGTGCCATTGGCTTTCGCGCCTTCGGCCGCGTCGGCACCGGCACAGATGCGCAGAACCGCTTCGTGTTCCACACCGTCAAGCCCGGCGCCGAAGCAGCCGGCGAAGCGCCGCACATCAATGTGATCGTGTTGATGCGCGGCCTGCTGCTGCACACGTTCACCCGGGTGTACTTCGGCGATGATGCCCAGGCCAATGCGCAAGATGCGGTGCTTGCCAGCGTGCCGGCCGCGCGCCGCCAGACGCTGATTGCACAGCGCAGCGAAGCGGGAGGCGCCCTCAGCTACCGCTTCGACATCCGCATGCAGGGCGCCGAGGAAACGGTGTTCTTCGACGTATAGAGCCCTCACCATCGGCAGAAACGACGAAGCCCGCAGTCGCGGGCTTCGTGCTTGCGGGCGGCGCCTTGTCAGTTGGAACGATGGAAGCGCGACTCGGGCACCGTCTTCACCTCGCCAGGCAGCGCGCTGATGTACTTTGCAAGATCCTTCAGCTCGTCGTTGCTGAACTTCTTGGCCTGCCCGGACATCACGCCGTTCGCGCGGCCGAGCTTGGCGTTGCGATCGACCTTGTAAGACTTGAGCGCCACATAAAGATAGTCGGCATGCTGGCCGGCCAACTTGGGCACTGTGCCGTCGTTCGGGGTGTTGAAGTTCGCGCCATGGCACTTGGTGCAGGCGTTGTCCTTGTCGCGCGAAATGAGGGCCTGAACGCGCTCGCTCGGCTGCCTGGCGGCGGTTACCGGCGGCGCATCGCCCTCCTGGATGCCGAGCTGGCTGTAATAGGCGGACAGATCGGCGATGTCCTGCTCGGTCAGCGTGTCGGCAACGGCGCGCATGGTCGGATGCTTGCGCTCGCCGCCCTTGTAGGCCGTGAGCGCCGCGGCAAGGTAGGTGGCGCTCTGACCCGCGATCATCGGCACCTTGTGCACTTCGGGAAAGCTTGCCTGGTAGCCGAGGATGCCATGGCAGCCGATGCACATCGCGATTTTCTTGCCACCGTTTTCGACGCTGCCGGTGACGTTCTGGGCTTGGGCCGAGACCGTCACGCAAGCGACAGCGAGGGCGAATATCGTGGTCAACAACTTGTTCATTTTGCGCGCACAATCTCGTGGAGAAACAGGTTTCAAAGCAGCGTTCGATTATATGCGGGGGCTCTTGGCAGCCTGCTCCGCAAGGCACACAGGTCCACGCGCAACGCAGATCGATGGTGTCCCGTCTTCATCCCATCCGCTCAAGCCATCCATGAAATTCAAGGGTTCAGAAAACTACGTCGCTACCCAGGACCTGATGCTCGCGGTCAATGCCGCCATCACGCTCAAGCGACCGCTGCTGGTCAAGGGCGAGCCGGGCACCGGCAAGACGATGCTGGCCGAAGAGGTTGCGCAGGCGCTCGGCCTGCCGCTGCTCCAGTGGCACATCAAGTCGACCACCAAGGCGCAGCAGGGCCTGTATGAATACGACGCGGTGAGCCGGCTTCGCGATTCGCAGCTCAAGGACGTGGACGGCGGCGAGCGCGTGAAGGACATCCACAACTACATCGTGCGCGGCGTGCTGTGGCAGGCCTTCACCGCAGACGCGCCCGTCGCCCTGCTGATCGACGAGATCGACAAGGCCGACATCGAATTCCCGAACGACCTGCTGCGCGAGATCGACCGCATGGAGTTCTACTGCTACGAGACGCGCGAGCTGATCCGCGCGAAGCATCGGCCGGTGGTGTTCATCACCTCGAACAACGAGAAAGAACTGCCCGACGCGTTCCTGCGCCGCTGCTTCTTTCACTACATCAAGTTCCCCGATGCGGAGACGATGAAGAGCATCGTGGCGGTGCATTTCCCGGGCCTCAAGCAGGAACTGCTGGCGGCGGCCATGAAAACCTTCTACGACGTGCGCAACCTGCCCGGCCTGAAGAAGAAGCCATCGACGTCCGAATTGCTCGACTGGCTCAAGCTGCTGGTGGCCGAAGACATCCCGCTCGAGGCGCTGCAGAGCAAGGACGACAAGGTCGCGGTGCCGCCGCTGGTGGGCGCGCTGCTCAAGAACGAGCAAGACGTCACGCTGTTCGAGAAGCTCGTCTTCATGCAGCGGCACAACCGATGAAGCCGACGAGTCCTCCGACCCGCCAGCTCCTTCTGCTCGGCCTGGCGCAGGCGGTGCTGTTCGTGCTGGGCGCCCTGCTCGGCCGCTGGCTTGGCCTCGCGCTGGGCCTCGATGCCTTCGGCGCCGCCGGCTACAGCAACAACGCGATTTTCGGCATTCTGCTGATCGGACTCGGCGGTGGTGCCGGGGTTCAGCTCGCGAGCGCTTGGTACAAGCGCAAATACGGACCGCCGAGGAGCTGAGCATGGCCTTCGTGGAGCCCGTCACGCTCAGGTTGCGCGGCATTGCCCTGGTGCCGTTGTCGATGGACCACGAAGCGGGATTGCGCGACGCCGCGGCCGACGGCGAGCTGTGGAATATCCGGGTCACCTCCGTGCCCGAGCCCGAAAAAACGCGCGACTACATCGAGAGCGCGTTGCAGATGCGCGACGCCGGCAACCGGTTTGCGTTCGCGGTGACCGACGAGGCGAATGGCACGGTGCTCGGCTCCACGAGTTTTCACGACATCCTGCCGGCGGTGAAGCGGATCGAGATCGGCTACACCTGGTATGCCGCGCGCTGCCAGCGCACGCACGTCAACACAACCTGCAAGCTGATGATGCTGTCGCATGCTTTCGATGCGCTCGGCTGCCATGTGGTGGGCTGGCGCACCGATAACTTCAATCATGCGTCGCAGCGTGCCATCGAACGCCTTGGCGCCAGGAAAGACGGCGTCATTCGCGGGAACGCCCTGCGGCGCGACGGCACCATTCGCGACACGGTGATGTACAGCCTGCGCTGCGGCGAGTGGCCGGACGTGCGCTCGCAACTGCTCTACCTGCTGGACAAGCCGCGTCCCGGCACCAACCCATCCGGGAGTGGTCCGCGATGCTGATCGACTTCTTCTACACGCTGCGTTCGGCCAAGCTGCCGGTGTCGGTCAAGGAATACCTGACGCTGCTCGAAGCTCTGCAGGCCGATGTGGTCGGCCCGAACTCCGACGGCGCCTTCGGGCTCGACGACTTCTACTATCTCTCCCGCACCACGCTGGTCAAGGACGAGAAGCACTACGACAAGTTCGACCGCGCGTTCGCTGCCTACTTCAAGGGCGTCGAGATGCTGGCCGACTTCACCAAGGACGTGCCGCTCGACTGGCTGCGCAAGACGCTGGAGCGCGAGTTCACCGCTGAAGAGAAAGCGAAGATCGAGAAGATGGGCTGGGACGAGCTCATGGAAACGCTCAAGAAGCGCTTCGAGGAACAGAAGGAGCGCCACGAGGGCGGCAGCAAATGGATCGGCACCGGCGGCACTTCGCCGTTCGGGCACGGCGGCTACAACCCGCAGGGCATTCGCATCGGCGGCGCGGGCAAGAACAAGAGCGCAGTCAAAGTGTGGGACCAGCGCGCCTATAAAGACTACGACGACAGCCAGGAACTCGGCACGCGCAACATCAAGATCGCGCTGCGCCGGCTGCGCAAGTTCGCCCGCGAAGGCCATGACGAAGAGCTCGATCTCGACGACACCATCCATTCGACCGCAGCCAACGCCGGCTACCTCGACATCAAGATGCGACCGGAACGCCACAACAACGTCAAAGTGCTGTTGCTGATGGACGTGGGCGGCACGATGGACGAGCACATCCAGCGGGTCGAAGAACTGTTCTCGGCCGTCAAGACCGAGTTCAAGCACCTGGAGTTCTACTACTTCCACAACTGCGTCTACGACTTCATGTGGAAGAACAACCGGCGCCGCTTCTCCGAGAAGTTTGCGACGCTGGACATCATTCGAAAGTACAACAAGGACTACAAGCTCATCTTTGTCGGCGACGCCACAATGAGCCCTTACGAAATCCTGCAGCCGGGCGGCAGCGTCGAATACAACAACGAAGAGGCCGGGGCCGAGTGGATGCAGCGACTGACCCACGCCTTCCCCAAGTTCGCGTGGATCAATCCCGAACCGCAAGGCGTATGGCAGTACCGCCAGAGCATTGCGGTGATACAGCAGCTGGTGTCGCACCGCATGTATCCGCTGACCCTGCGCGGGCTCGAAGAGGCGATGCGCCTGCTCTCGAAGTAGCCGGCGGGCGAGGCGCCCTTGTGCAGGATTCCGGTAGAAAGTTAAAAACTGTCACAACTTAGCCAATTGACTTACATTTAGGTCTTTCGTTCTCCCGACGCTCTTGCGAGCCCAGTTCGACCCTGAGGTACGCCAATATGTCTGCCCTGCTGTATTTCCCTGATTCAATGGTTCACGAGCAACCTCTGGCGGCAGTGTCGCCCGAGGCCCTGTTCCAGCCGCCGATGGATTTCGTCAGCATCCGCGGCGTGCGCCTTCCGCGCGCCGAACTCGTCGATCGGTCCCTGTTCGCGCCCGAGCAGCGCGCGCGCCTTCGCCGGCAGTTGCTGGAGGCGGCGCCTTTTCCCCACCTCGTGCTGGAAAACATCTTTCATCCGCGGCTGTTGGAACTGGTGGCCGAAGAGTTCGACTCGATTCCGGGCCGCGGCTTGACGGAGATCAAGAGCAAGTACGAATCGACGCGCCGCTCCGTGCTCGGCCCCGAATTGGCGCCTGCTGCGCAGCTGTACTTCGACATCATCCATTCCGGCTTCTTCATCGAGTGGCTGTCGGACATCACCGGCGTCCCTTATCTGCTGCCGGACCCGAAGCTGTTCGGGGGTGGCCTGCATGAGAGCCGCACCGGGGCGACCTTTGCGGTGCACCGCGACTTCGACCGTCATCGCCACCTCGGGCTCAAGAACGAGATGGTGTTCATCACCTACCTCAACAAAGGCTGGCAGCCCGATTGGGGATCGGGGCTGGAGCTGTGGGACAAGAAGCAAAACCGCTGCGTCACGACGGTGCAGCCCGAGTTTGGCCGCACCCTCCTGCTGCCGCACGGCCCCGCCAGCTACCACGGCCACACCCAGCCCCTGCGCGCGCCCGACGGCAGGCCTCGTCGGTCGGTCGCCGCCTACTACTACACGAGTCCGCTCGCGGGCAAGCAGCACGGCGACGAATCGGCATCGGTCTTCATGAAGGCGGACCGCATCGACCGCGTCAAGACCATAGCCCGCATGCTCACGCCGCCAGCGGTCTGGCTCTTCGCACGAAAGATTACCGGACGCAGCTGACGGTCCCGCAACGAGTCCCCGCAAAGGGGACGGCTACACCCGTGCTGTCAGAATGGCCGCATGCTCAGGGTGGTTCGTTCTGTTGCGCCGGCGTGGATGCCGGCGTTCTTTTGTGCATGCATCCTCCTTCTGCAGGGTTGCAGCCTGCTGCCGTCGAACGAGTCGGCAGCAGCGACGTCTGCCAGCCCCGTGACTGGCGGAACATCCTCCGCGGCCGGCCGCGATGCCTTCACCGTCAGCGTCGTCGCGCCCGATACCGTGCGCGACTACCTCGTGCGCCATCTCGAAATCCAGCGCTACAAGCAGCTTGAAGATCTGGGGGCGCCAGAACTCTCGCGCTTGATGGTCGCCGCCGAAGGCAATGCGCGCGAACTGCTCGGCACGCTCGGCTACTTCACCCCCACCCTCACGCTGGAACTGCGTGAAACGCCCGCGGCCAAGGCACCGCGCGAGGTGATCGTCACCGTCGAGCCCGGCGAAATCACACGGGTGCGCAATGTGCAGATCGGGTTCGGCGGCCCGATCGAAATCGATCCGACGGCCCAGGCCCAACGCGAGGCAATCCGCACCGGCTGGCTATTGCCCTCTGGCCAGCCGTTCACCCAGCAAGCCTGGGACAACGCCAAGGGCATCGCGCTGCGCAACCTGACGGCCAAACGTTTCCCGACCGGAAGCGTCACCGCGAGCCGGGCCGAAATCGATGCCGACCGCAGCCAGGCCGCCCTCAGCCTCGGCTATCAATCCGGCCCGGCGTATCGATTCGGCGCCCTGGAGGTGCGCGGCGTCGACCGCTACGACGCCGACGGCGCGCGCCGGATCGCCCGCATCCCGAGCGGCACCGACTACGACCAGCAAAAGCTGCTCGACGCCCAGCAGCGCCTGGCCAGCAGCGGCTACTACGACTCGGTTTTTCTCACCCTGGACACCGACGGCACCAATCCTTTATGGGCGCCGGTGATCGCGCAGGTGCGCGAGGCCCCGCTGCAGAAGGTGGTGCTCGGCGCCGGCTTCACGACCGACAGCGGACCGCGGGTTTCGGCCGACTACATCCACAACCGCATGCCGGTGCTCGGCTGGCGTGCCGTGTCGAAGCTGTCGATCGACCGCAAGACCCAGTCGCTCGGCACCGACTGGACCGCTATCCCGGACGACAAGGGCTGGCGCTGGTTCGGCTCGGGCCTGCTGAAGCGGGAAGACTCCGGCAGCTACGAGGTCGACAGCGGACGTCTGCGCGGCGGCCGCAGCAAGGCCAGCGACCACATCGATTTCAACTACTTCCTGCAGTACGACTATGCGCAGAACCGTGGCTTGAATGCGCCGCCGTCGGCGTCGGCGCTGAGCGTCAACTGGGGCTGGACCGGGCGCTATTTCGATGATCCCGCGGCGCCGACTCGCGGGCACGGTTTGGCACTGGAGCTCGGTGCCGGCTATACGCTGACCGGCGAGCGGTTGCCTTCACCCGGACCTACGCGCGCTGGCTCGGAATCGTGCCCATCGGCCGCGGCCAAGGCGACGCCGGCGGCGTTGCAGCGCGCAACGGGCGCATCCAGCTGCGCGCCGAAGCTGGCGCCATCACCGCAAAGGACAGCGCGCAGATTCCCGCCACCCTGCAGTACCTGACGGGCGGCGACACCACGGTGCGCGGCTACAGCTACCGCCAGATCGGCACCGAGCGTGCCGATGGCCAGATCGTTGCTGGCCGCTATCTGGCGGTGGGCAGCGTCGAATGGCAGCGCCCCATCGTCTATCGCGAAAAGATGACCGAGTGGGAGGGCACGGTCTTCGTCGACGCCGGTGCGGTCGCCGACAAGCCGGGTGAACTGAAGGCCAAGGTCGGCATCGGTGTCGGCGCGCGCTGGCGCAGCCCCATCGGGCCGGTGCAGGCGGATGTGGCCTATGGCCTCGACATCAAGAAATTCCGGCTCCATCTGCGGCTCGGCTTCACCTTTTGAAGATGCAGGCGCCGACACAGCCCACAGCCCCGAAGCCTGCACGCTCGCGCGGCCGCCGTGCGTTGCGCGCCGCTGCCTGGAGCGTGGTTGGCCTCATCGTGCTGGTGCTGGTGCTGGCGGCCGGCGCGTGGTGGTGGCTCGGCAGCAACGAATCTCTGGCGTTCACGCTCTCGCGGGTGGCGCGCTATCTGCCGGCGGGCCAGTCGCTCGAAAGCCGCGACGTCAGCGGCTCGGTTCGCGCGGGAGGACGCATCGGCTGGCTGCGCTGGCAGAGCGAAAGCCTGGCGGTGGAGGTGCAGGACGCGCGCATCGGTTGGCAGCTGAAGCCGCTGCTCCAGCGCAAGGTGCAAGTGGGCGAGGTGGTTGCGGCACGGGTGCTGATCGAACCCCGCGGCCCGCAGGAGGACAAGCCCGCGCAGCCGCTCGATCAGATCGTGCTGCCGGTCGAGGTCGACCTGCCGTTCCGCATTGACGAACTGCGCTGGGCCGGCCCGCCCGCGCTGGCCGCAACCCAGCTGAGCGGGCGCTACCGCTATGCCGACGCGCACCACCTGCTCGACATCGCGGGCGTCGACATCGCCGAAGGCCGCTACAGCGCGCGCGTCAAGCTGCAGGGAGCGGCGCCAATGGCGATCGACGCCGCACTCGAAGGCCGTGTGCGTGCGCCGCTCACGGAAGGCCGCGCCATCGATGTGCTGGCCGACGCCACCGTCACCGGAACGCTGTCGGGCCCGGATGCCCGGCTTGCAGTAGCCGCCGAGTTGAAGCCGGCCGAAGAGAACGCACGGGCGCCAATGCAGGCCAGTCTGCAAGCCAACATCGCGCCGTGGCTGCCGCAGCCGGTGACCGACGCGCAGGCCGAGCTCGCCAATGTCGACCTCGCCCGCCTGCTGCCGCAGGCCCCCGCCACGTTGCTGAGCGGCCGGATCGAAGCCGGCCCCGAGGGCACGAGCGTCGGCACCGGCACGGTCTGGCAGGCCAGCGCCGACATCCGCAACGCGCTGTCCGGGCCTTGGGACAGCGGCAAGCTGCCGGTCGAGCGGATCGAGGCACGGGCCAGCTTCGACGGCACGAACTGGACGCTGCCGGCGGCCACCGTTCGCGCGGGCGGCGGCCGCATCGAGGCCCAGGGAAGCTGGAGCCCGGCGCCCGCGCCCTGGCAGGTTCGCGCGAAGGTGCAAGGCGTTCGCCCGGGCGCGCTGCACACCGAACTCGCCGGCGCGCCGGTGAGTGGCAGCGTGAATGCCGAGCAGCGCGGCGAGGCCCTTCTGTTCGACGTGTCGCTGCAGGCGGCGGGCGGCGCCGGGAGCAAGGCGCTCGACGGACTGCGGCTCGATCGCGCCCTGGCACGCGGCCAGTGGCAGAACGAAGTGCTCGATCTGCACGCACTGCGCATCGAGGCATCGAATGCCAGCGTCGAAGGCAAGCTGCAAGTGCGTGTTGCCGAACAGGCAGCAAGCGGCGACTTGAAACTGGCGCTGCCCGGCGGCGGCGCCCAGGTGCAGGGCCGCATTGCACCGGCCAGCGGCGGCGGCACCGTCAATGCGCGCATCGACGATGCCGCCGCGCTGCAGGGCTGGGTCGAGCGGCTTCCCGGCCTCGCGGCCGTCTTCGCCGGGGCGACGGCGCAGGGCAATGCGCGGCTCGACGCCAGTTGGCAAGGCGGCTGGCAGGCGGTGCAGCGCCGGTTGCAGAACGCGAGCGAGCCGGCCGCGCGCGGAACGGCCGAACCCGTCGTGCAGGCCACGCTGACCGCACCGCGGCTCGACCTGCGGCTGGCCCCTCCGGCCACCGGACCGGCCACCACCGTCCGCTGCGCGCGCTGCGCGCCGAACTCGCGGGCACGCTGGCGCAAGCCACCCTCGCCCTGCAAGGCGAGGCCAGCATGGGCACGCAGAAGTTCGTGCTGAACACGCGTGCCAGCGGCGGATTGGAGCGGGCGAGACAGTGGCGCGCCGGTGTCGCCAGCTTGCGCCTGCAGGTGCAGGACAGCACCCGCTCGGGGCCGTGGACGCTCGAGCTGAGCAACGCGGTCAGCGCCACGCTGCGCACCGGTCCGGCCGGCGCCGGCGAGGCGTCTAGGCTCGATGTCGAAGCGTCCGCTGCCGCCGCGACGCTGCGCGGCCCGGTGCCCGGCACGGTGCGCATCGAGTGGCAGCCGCTTCGCTTCAGCCAGAGCGGCGCGCCCGCCAATCGCGTGTTCCGCCTGCAGTCGAAGGGTCGCATGCAAGGCTTGCCGATGGCGTGGGCCGAAGCGCTCGGCGGGGGCGCCGTGCTGGCCGAGGTCGGCGTCAGCGGCGACCTGATGTTCGACGGCGAATGGGACATCGATGCCGGCGACGTGCTGCGCGCCCGCGCCCGGCTGGCGCGGCAAAGCGGCGACATTCGCGTGCAGGCTGGCGAGGCGGCGCTGGTCACCCGCATCACCAGCAGCGGCACCGGTGCGGCGAGCGAACGCAAGATGAACGCAGCTGGCGCCGGCGCCAGCACACCGGCCGGCCTGCGCCAGGCCGAACTCCGGCTCGAAGCAGAAGGCGACACGGTGCGCGCCACCGTGGCATGGGACAGCGAGCGCGCCGGCCAGATCGACGCCCTGGCGAGCACCCGCGTGCAGCAGCGTAGCGGCGGCTGGCAATGGGCCGCCGATGCGCCGCTGGCGGGTCGCGTGACCGCACGGCTCCCGAACCTCGGCGTGTGGTCGATCCTGGCGCCGCCCGGCTGGCGGGTGGCAGGCACGCTCGAGGCGGACGCAACGCTGTCGGGCGACCGCACGGCCCCGCGCTGGAACGGCACGCTCTCGGCCGAGCAGCTCGCCCTGCGCGCGCCGGTCGAAGGGCTCGACCTGCGCGACGGACGGCTGCGCGCTTCGCTTTCGGGCAACCGCGTCGACATCACCGAGTTCACGCTCAAGGGCGGCGCCGGCAGCTCGGCCCGAATCGCCGGACAGAGCGGCAACCGCAGCACGGCGGCCAGCGCTGCCGCCGGCGACGGCGGCACGCTGTCGGCCCGCGGCCAACTCAGCTGGGGCGCCGCGCCGACCACCGGCTCCACAGCGTCGGGCATCCGCATGGCCCTGGAAGCGCAGCTGCGCGGGCTGCGCGTGCTGGTGCGCGCCGACCGTCAGGTCACGCTGTCGGGCGACCTGCAGGTGCGGCTGGACGGAGGCCAGTTCAACGTGCGCGGCGGCCTCGAAACCGATCGCGCGGTGATCATCCTTCCGGACGAAACCGCCCCAAGCCTCGGCAGCGATATCGTGGTGCGCTCGGCCGCGCGCGACCGCGAGGCCGCAGAAGCAGCGCAGCGCCAACTGGCGCGCGCCGAGGCGCAGGTGGCGAAGGCGCAGACCCCGAAGCCGCCCGACATCGCGATCACCTTCGACCTCGGCCGCGACTTCGCCGTGCAGGGACGAGGCATCACCACGCGGCTGGAAGGCAAGCTCGACATCCGCAGCGCAGCCGTCGGCGCGCCGCCGCGCATCACCGGCGAGGTAAAAACCGTGCGCGGCCAGTACAGCGCCTACGGCCAGCGCCTGGACATCGAAACCGGCATCGCGCGCTTCAACGGACCGTTCGACAATCCGGCGCTCGACATCCTCGCGATCCGCCCGAACATCGCCCACCGCGCCGGCGTGCAGATCACTGGCACCGCGCAATCGCCACGGGTGCGGCTCTACTCCGAGCCCACGCTGTCCGACGCGGAGACGCTTTCGTGGGTGGTGCTGGGCCGCGCCTCGGCCACCGGCGGCGGCGAATCGGTACTGCTGCAGCAGGCCGCGCTGGCGCTCCTGGGCGGCCTCGGCAAGGGTGGGACGGGCGGCGGACTTGCGAGCCGCTTCGGCCTCGACGAGATCGGTTTCCGCGGCCCGGGCAGCGGCGGCGACCTGCGCGAGTCGGCCCTCACCGTGGGCAAGCGGCTTTCGAGCGATTTCTACGTCACATACGAGCGCAGCCTGTCGGGCACGCTC
>JBBJMS010000110.1:0-11663 GCA_037720315.1 Variovorax sp.
GTACAGCCACAGGTCGCGCGGCATGTAGTCCTTCAGCACCGGCACCAGGGCGCCGCGCTCGATGTGCGACTGCGCCATCATCGCCGGCACGCACACCGCGCCCAGCCCCGCGAGCGCCGCGCCGATCAGCGGTGCGGCGTCGTTCGCATCCATGCGGCTTTGCACCGGCACGCTGTACGGCTGGCCGTCGACCTCGAAGGGCAGATGCGGCGAGCCGCCCGCGAGCGAATAGGTCAGCACGTCATGCCGACGCATGTCATCGGGCTTTTGGGGCATGCCGCGCTTGGCCCAGTAGGCGGGGGTGGCGCAGAGCGCCAGTTCCATCAGGCGCAGGCGCCGCACGATCAGGTTCTCGTCGCGGATGCGGCCCAGCCGCAGCGCGACGTCGACGCCTTCCTCCACCAGGTCGATCACTCGGTTGCTCAGGTGCAGGCTCACATGCACATCCGGATAGGCCGTGATGAATTCGCCCAGGATGGCGGGGAACGCGCTTTGCGCCAAGCCGTGCGGCGCGGTAATGCAGAGGCGCCCTCGCGGATGGCTTGCATGGTCCTGCAGCTCACTTTGCGTGAGCGCCACCATCTCCATCAAGGGCTTGCTGCGTTCGAGCAGCAGATGGCCGGCATCGGTCAGGCTGACCGAGCGGGTCGAGCGGTTGAGCAGGCGCACGCCGAAGCGGCCTTCGAGCTGCGCCACGTACTTGCTGACGCTGGCCTTGGAGAGGCCGAGCACCGTGGCTGCACGGGAGAAGCTGCCGCGCTCGGCAACTTCGCGAAAGGTTTTCAGCAGGTCGAGGCCGTCCATCAAGCTTCCATTGTTTCAATTCCGTGAACGCCGTGGTTCCAAAAGCCAAGGGTTTTTACCTACGGTTCGGCGCAAACTCCATCTCACAGGGCGGCCACCACGGCTGCTCTGGGTGAACAGGGCACCGAGCGAGGTGGCCGCCCGAGAAGGGACGGCGACTCACCCAAGACCGGTTCGACATCATCCAAAGCAAACTGAAGGAAATTGAAATGAAGACCTCGAAGATCATCGCCGCCGCCGCACTCTCGATTCTCGCTGCCGCCGGCGCACAGGCCGAAACCTACGACGGCGTGCACCAATTGGTGTCGGCCAACAGTCGCGCCGAAGTGAATGCGCAGGCCGTGGTCGCGGCGCGCAGCGCCAATCCGTATGCGGAAGGCGCCGCTTCTGCGCCAGTCGTGGTCAGCGCACGTGATCGCGCCGATGTGCGTGCCGAAGCGGTTGCCCATGCGCACCGGCCCAACCAGAACGTGCGCCGCGAATCCTTCGCCGGCAGCGTGATTCCGGCGCAGTTCGCGAACCCGCGCTCGGTGACCACGCGTCAAGCCGCGCTGTAAGTCGACGGCTGCAACGCGATGAGCCGGACCTGCGAAAGCGGGCCCGGCTTTTTGCTTTTTGTTTTCTGTTTGTCATTGTTTCGATCGAGGAAACACGGTGTCTCTTTTCTAAGGATTTTCCCTGGGTCGAACGCGCTGAAACTTCATTGCGCAGGCAAGCCGACGGCAAGCCTGGTTCGCATCCCATCACCCGATTACAGAGGACCTGAAATGAAGACTTCGCACATCGCCGCCGCCGCACTTTCCTTTCTTGCCGCCGGCGCACAGGCAGAAACCTACGACGGCGCGCACGCGCCGGTGTCGGCCATGAGCCGCGCAGATGTTCATGCAGAAGCCGTGCGCGCAGCTTCGGCACCCAACCAGAATGTGACCCGCGGTTCGCGCGGCGCCGATCCATTCAAATCGGTCGCCACGGCGGCAGACATGCGCGCGCAGGCCATCGCAACCGCCAACGCACCGGACCAGAACGTGACCGGCGGCTCGCGCGTGAACAGCCGGGTAATTTCGACCATGCCCAAGCGTGCCGAGACGCGCGTCCAGGCGCAGCAGGACGGCGCCGCGACGCCCAAGTAGAGGCGTCAGCGGGTGCGCGCGAGGTAGCGCTTGCGCCAGAACACGATGCCCAGCAGCAGCGCGATCGCCGCCATCGAAGACATCGCGATCCAGAAGCCGCCGGCCTTGTGGATGAGCGGGATGAACTCGAAGTTCATGCCGAAGATGCCGGCGATCAGATTGAGCGGCAGGAAGATGGCGGTGAGTGCGGTGAGTACCCGCATGATGTCGTTGGCGCGGTGGCTTTGCACGCTGAAATGCATTTGCACCGCGGTCTCGGCGTTCTGCTCGAGCCGGCGCACATGGTGGACGACGCGCTCGATGTGCTCCAGCACATCGCGGCTGCGCACCATCAGCAGTTCGCTCTCGCGCGCCGCTGGTGCGCTCGCCGGCAGGGGCAGAGTTTCGAGCGCATCGATCCAGTCTTGCACTGCACCCCGCTGATCCTCGCAGATCTCGTCCAGTTGGCGCAGCGACTGCCGCGCTTCCATCAGCGCCCCCCAGTTGGTGAATCGGCTGCGCGGGTCGATCAGGTCGGCCTGCCAGTGGTCGAGCTGACGGGTGAGGTCGCGCCGCAGGTCCAGGTAGGCGTCGACGATCAGGTTGATCACGCGCAGCATCAAATCGGCAGGGCTGGTGGGTACGCGCGTCGACACGGCGCGGACATCGAGCGCCGGGGCAGCCGCTGCGCCATGGGCATCCGGCGCTGCGGCGGCGAGCAGCCGGGCTGCGAAGGCATCGCGCACGGCGCCGTCTTCCGGGTGCACCGATATCAGCACGCGATCGAAGACCGCGAAGCCGACCGGCCGCGTGTCGACGCGGCGCAGTACCGGCGGACCGCCGCGCGCGCGCGCAGGCTCGGCGGCCTTCGGCGTCGATCCGTTGCCGGCCGCAAGCCGCCGAAACACCATTACGTCGTACTGCGAGGTGTAGTCGTAGTGGGACGGCAACTGGTCGTTGAGCAGGTCGGCCACATGCAGGTCGACCAGTTGTGTGCCGCAGAGCGACTGCAGCATGTCCTGCACCGCGGCGATCGAATCGCGGAATTCGTCGCGCGTGAGCGAAAGCCACAGGTAGCCCTTCGCGGCGGAAGCCACCTGAGTGAGCGCGTCGTGCTCGGTGATCTGCGAGCAGCTGATTTCGAAGATGCGCAAGGCGGGGCGATCGGGCGTTACTGCTGTTTCAGCAGCCGCGCGGCATCGAGCGCGAAATAGGTGAGCACGCCATCGGCGCCTGCCCGCTTGAAGGCAAGCAGGCTTTCCATCATCACCGCGTCGTGGTCGAGCCAGCCGTTCTGCGCCGCAGCCTTGAGCATCGCGTACTCGCCGCTGACCTGGTAGGCGAAGGTCGGTACGCCGAACTCCTGCTTTACCCTGCGAACGATGTCGAGGTAGGGCATGCCGGGCTTCACCATCACCATGTCGGCGCCCTCGGCGATGTCGAGCGCCACTTCGCGCAGCGCTTCGTCGCTGTTGCCCGGGTCCATCTGGTAGACCTTCTTGTCGCTCTTGCCCAGGTTGGCGGCCGAGCCGACGGCATCGCGGAACGGACCGTAGAAGGCGCTCGCGTACTTGGCGCTGTAGGCCATGATCCGCGTGTGAACGTCGCCACGGGCTTCGAGCGCGGCGCGGATGACGCCGATGCGGCCGTCCATCATGTCGCTCGGCGCGACGATGTCCACGCCGGCCCGCGATTGCGCAAGTGCCTGCTTCGCCAGCACCTCGACGGTCGGATCGTTCAGGATGTATCCCGATTCGTCGAGCAGGCCGTCCTGGCCGTGGCTGGTGTACGGGTCGAGTGCAACATCGGTCATCACGCCGAGTTCTGGAAAGCGCGACTTGAGCCCGGCCACCACGCGCGGAATCAGGCCGTCGGGGTTGAAGGCTTCGTCGCCGGCTGGCGTCTTCAGGCCGGCGTCGATCACCGGGAACAATGCCATCACCGGAATGCCGAGCGCCACGCACTCTTCGGCCACGGGCAGCAGCAGGTCGAGGCTGAGCCGCTCGACGCCGGGCATCGACGCCACGGCGTCGCGGCGCTTTTCGCCTTGCTGCACGAACACCGGATAGATCAGGTCGTGGACGCCTAGCGCGTGCTCGCGCACGAGGTTGCGGGTGAACGCATCCCGGCGCAGCCGGCGCGGCCGACCGGACGGAAAGGGAGCATGGAAGGTCATCGGAAAATTGTGCCCGAAGTGAGATCGCGCCCTATGAGCCCCCTTGGTGTCAATTCTTCCGTTCAAGCAACAAAAAAGCCATATCGTGCTTGATAGCATTTGATGTCTTTGTTAAATTCTGTCTCGGGCGGCTTGCCGCTCCCCGCTTTTCCTCCCTGAGCGGGTGCCTTGATGTGTGACAGCAAAAGGGCTTCCCAGCCCGGCGTTTTGACGCCGGGCTTTTTTTTGTCCATCGATGCCTAGCCGAGGCGCGACGCCATCTCACTAAACTGACGCTCATGCTCTGGGTCAAGTCACTGCACATCGTGTTCATTGCGAGCTGGTTCGCCGGGCTTTTGTATTTGCCGCGCATCTTCGTCAATCTGGCGATGGTGGCGCCCGAATCGGTGGCCGAACACGCGCGACTGGTGCTCATGGCGCGCAAGCTGTTCCGGTTCACGACTTTTCTGGCCGTGCCGGCGCTCGGCTTCGGGCTCTGGCTCTGGCTGGGATACGGCATCGGGCGCGGTCCCGGCCAGGGCTGGATGCATGCCAAGCTGGCCCTGGTGCTGGTGGCGATCGCCTATCACCAAGGCTGCGGTTTGCTGCTGCGCAAGCTCGCGTCGGGCACCGACCGGCGCAGCGACCGCTGGTACCGGTGGTTCAACGAAGTGCCGGTGCTGCTGCTGCTGGGCATCGTGGTACTGGTCGTGGTCAAGCCCTTCTGACGTGGCGGCGACGCAGCGCAAATCCGCCGCATTGCCACTCGCGCTCGCCTACGCGGCGCTGATCGTCTACGCGAGTCTTTATCCGTTTGCGGACTGGCGCGACCAGGGCATCGCGCCCTGGGCTTATCTGGCGGCGCCATTTCCCAAGTACTGGACCGGCTTCGATTTCGCGATCAATGTCGCCGGCTACCTGCCGCTCGGCTTTTTGTCGGCCATCGCCGTCCTGCGCACGCGGCCCGACGGCGGCGGCGTGCGGGCGGTGCTGCGCGCAACCGGCGCGGGCCTGGCCATCTCCTTCGCGATGGAGACACTGCAAAGCTATCTGCCCGCGCGCATTCCGTCGAACGTCGATCTGGGCCTGAACAGCGCCGGGGCGCTGGCCGGCGCGGTGCTGGCGGCGGCACTCGAACGACTGGGCGCGGTGACGCACTGGCACCGCACACGCTCCAACTGGTTTCTCGACGATTCGCGCGGCGCGCTGGTGCTGCTGTCGCTCTGGCCCTTGGCGCTGCTGTTTCCGGCGGCGGTCACCTTCGGGCTCGGCCAGGTGTTCGAAAGACTGGAGGCGGCGGTGTCGGAGTGGCTCCTGGATACGCCGCTCATCGACTGGATGCCGGTGCGCCAGTTCGAACTCGAGCCGCTGGTGCCGATCGTCGAGCTGCTATGCGTCATGCTGGGTGCGATGGTGCCCTGCTTGCTGGCCTTCATGGTTGCTCGTTCGCCCGCCCGCCGCGTCGTGCTGCTGCTGCTGACGCTCTCGGCCGGTGTGGCGGCTTCGGCACTGTCGGCGGCACTGAGCTACGGACCCGAACACGCCTGGGCGTGGCTGAGCCTGCCGGTGCGGGTCGGCATCGCGGTGGCATTGTTCCTGAGCGTGCTGCTGCTCGCGGTGCCGCGGCGGGTTTGTGCAGTGCTGCTGCTGGTGGCGCTGGTCGTGCATCTCGGTTTGCTGAACCAGGCGCCCGAAAGCGCCTACTTCGCGCAGACGCTGGCCACTTGGGAGCAGGGGCGATTCATCCGGTTCCACGGGCTTGCGCAGTGGCTCGGATGGCTTTGGCCGTTTGCGGCGCTCGGCTACGTGCTGCTCGCGCTGTCTCGTCGAACACGGCAGCTTTGAGGCCTGAACAGGCCCTCGGTGCAGTGCGGTTCGATGTGCTCAATAGAATCGCCCAATGCCCGACTCCAGCACCTCGTCCCCGCATGGCTACTACGGCCGCCACATCTTCTTCTGCCTGAACGAACGCAAGAGCGGCGAGGACGCGTGTGCCAAACACGACGCGCAGCAAGGCTTCGACCATTGCAAGTCGCGCATCAAGCAGGCCGGGCTCGCCGGACCCGGCAAAGTGCGCGTCAACAAGGCCGGCTGTCTCGACCGCTGTGCCGGCGGGCCGGTGGCTGTGGTCTACCCGGAGGAGGTCTGGTACACCTTCGTGGACAACGACGACATCGACGAGATCGTCGATTCGCATCTGCGCGACGGCAAGGTCGTGGAGCGGCTGCTGCTGCCGCCAGACGTCGGCCGCTGAGGCGCTGTACATGAATTCGCAAACCGAGAAGATCCAGCTCGAGGGCGCCGCCGGCGCGATCGCGGTCTTGCGCGATGCAGCGGGCGAAGGCGTGCCCGCACGCGGCGTGGCCGTAATCGCCCATCCCCATCCGCTTTTCGGCGGCACCATGGACAACAAGGTGGTGCAGACGTTGGCACGCGCCTTCGTTGCGTGCGGATGGACCGCGGTGCGCTTCAACTTCCGGGGCGTCGGCCGCAGCGAAGGCGCGCACGACGAAGGGCGCGGGGAGCGCGACGACATGCTCGCGGTCATCGAGCAGCTCGCGCCGGCAGGGCCGCTGGCGATCGCCGGCTTTTCGTTCGGCGCCTTCGTGGCGAGCTGCGCGGCCGAACGGCTCTGGGCTGGGCGCGACATCCGGCAACTGGTGCTTGTCGGCGCGGCGGCGTCGCGCTTCGCGGTCGCAGCGCTGCCGGCGGAGGCCCACGAGCGCATGCTGGTCGTGCACGGTGAAGAGGACGACACGGTGCCGCTGGCCGCGGTCATGGACTGGGCGCGCCCGCAGTCACTTCCTGTCACAGTCGTTCCCGGGGTCGGCCACTTCTTTCACGGACAATTGCCGCTGCTCAAAAGTCTTGTCGTCCGCCACCTGCGCGCGGACCCGTTCCCGCCTCTTTCCGCACCTCCATGAATCGTTTTCTCAACGCGCTGCGCGCGTTTGCGGGCGTCGCCGTCGCAACTTTCTGCATCGCCGCCGCCGCCCAGGTTCCCGCCACACCTGAAGTCGCGGCGCGAAGCTTTTTGCTGATGGACGTCACGGCCAATCAGCTCCTGGCCCAGAAGGACATCGACGCGCCCGTCGAACCCGCGTCCCTGACCAAGCTGATGTCGGCCTACCTGGTGTTCGACGCTCTCAAGGCCAAGAAGATCAGCCTTCAGCAAACCATGCCTGTCAGCAGCCGCGCCTGGAAGATGCCGGGCTCGCGCATGTTCATCGACCCGAAAATGCAGGTTCCAGTCGAAGATCTCATCAAGGGCGTGATCGTGCAATCGGGCAACGATGCCACCGTCGCGCTGGCGGAGGGTGTGGCCGGCAGCGTCGAGCGATTCGTCGAGCTCATGAACGAGCAAGCCAAGGCGCTCGGCATGCAGAACACGGGCTACCGAAATCCCGAGGGACTGACGGCGCCGGGCCACACCACCACCGCCCGAGACCTCAGCATCCTGGCGACTCGGCTGATGCGCGACTTTCCTGAGTACCTGCACTACTACTCCATCCGCAAATACCGTTACCCGGGTACGCCGTCGACCAACGACACCAATCGAAATCTGCTGCTGTTTCGCGATCCGACGGTTGACGGCCTGAAGACGGGCCACACCGAGGCCGCCGGCTACTGCATGATCGTCACAGCCAAGCGCGACTTCCCCAATCTCGGCGGCGGGCGGCGGCTATTGACCATCGTGCTGGGTGCATCGAGCGAGAACGCCCGCGCCAACGAGGCGCAGAAGCTTCTGAACTGGGGCTATACCGCTTATGACGCGGTTCGCTTGTTCGATGCCAATCAGCCGGTGGCGACGCCTGCGGTCTGGAAGGGCAAGGAGAACACCGTGAAGCTGGGCCGCCCGGATGCGATCGTGGTATCGGTGCCCGCGGGATCCGCCAGCAAGATCAAGACGCAGGTGGTGCGCCCCGAGCCGCTGGTCGCGCCGTTCGCGAAGTACCAGACGGTCGGATCGCTCAAGATCACATTGGCCGACCAGCCGGTGACCGAGGTTCCCCTGGTCGCGCTCGAAGCCGTGGAGCAGGCCGGCGTTCTGGGCCGCGCCTGGGATGCCGTGAGGCTCTGGATCAAGTAGCTATGGCAGCCCCAGAGGAACGGGCCGATAGCCAGTGCTATACTCGCAGGCTTTTCGGAAATTCCGAAGGGTTTCACGTTTTTGTCAATCCCCGGTCCCTCACGTCACGATGAGGAATCTGGCCGGCGTTTTGTTTTTGGACTAATTCATTCATGCCAACCATCAATCAACTGGTGCGTCAGGGTCGCGAGGTCGAGAAGATCAACTCGAAGAGCCCTGCCATGCAGAACTCGCCGCAGCGCCGCGGCGTCTGCACCCGGGTCTACACCACGACCCCGAAAAAGCCGAATTCGGCGCTGCGCAAGGTCGCCAAGGTGCGCCTGACCAACGGCTTCGAAGTCATTTCCTACATCGGCGGCGAAGGTCACAACCTGCAGGAACACAGCGTCGTGCTGGTCCGCGGCGGTCGCGTCAAGGACTTGCCCGGCGTGCGCTACCACATCGTTCGCGGTTCGCTCGATCTGCAAGGCGTCAAAGACCGCAAGCAATCGCGTTCCAAGTACGGCGCGAAGCGCCCCAAGAAGGCTTAAGGCTTTCCGTATTTCAATGGTGTTCGGCGTGCCAGGCAGGCATATCGAACGAAGTGACCCGCTGTTGGGTCGAGTAAGTGAGAGTTCTTGTCGACTCTCGCGGTGCCGGAAACGGTGCCAACTGAAGCAAAGAGGTCAGAAAAATGCCACGTCGTCGCGAAGTCCCCAAACGTGAAATCCTGCCGGACCCCAAGTACGGCAATGTCGAACTGTCGAAATTCATGAACGTGATCATGGAAGGCGGCAAGAAGGCCATCGCCGAGCGCATCATCTACGGCGCGCTCGACCAGATCGAGAAGAAGAACCCCGGCAAAGATCCGGTCGAGGCCTTCACCATGGCCATCAACAACGTCAAGCCGATGGTCGAAGTGAAGTCGCGCCGTGTCGGTGGCGCGAACTATCAGGTGCCGGTCGAAGTGCGTCCGGTGCGCCGCCTGGCGCTGTCGATGCGCTGGATCAAGGAAGCCGCCCGCAAGCGCGGCGAGAAGTCGATGGCCCTGCGTCTGGCCAACGAACTCATGGAAGCCACGGAAGGCCGTGGCGGCGCCATGAAGAAGCGCGATGAAGTGCACCGCATGGCCGAAGCCAACAAGGCCTTCAGCCACTTCCGCTTCTAACTAAGCACCGTCCCCCAATCAGACAGGCTGCAAGCCCGATCCACCCGACTGCGGTGGGCGGGCTTTCATCCGTTAACGGAGTAAATTTTCATGGCACGCAAGACCCCCATCGAGCGATACCGCAATATCGGTATCTCTGCGCACATCGACGCTGGCAAGACCACGACCACCGAGCGCGTTCTTTTCTACACGGGCGTGAACCACAAGATCGGCGAAGTGCACGACGGCGCGGCGACGATGGACTGGATGGAGCAGGAGCAGGAGCGCGGCATCACCATTACTTCGGCAGCCACCACCTGCTTCTGGAAAGGCATGGGCGGCAACTTCGAAGAGCACCGCATCAACATCATCGACACCCCCGGCCACGTCGACTTCACGATCGAGGTCGAGCGCTCGCTGCGCGTGCTCGATGGTGCGGTCATGGTGTATGACGCCGTCGGCGGCGTGCAGCCCCAGTCGGAAACCGTCTGGCGCCAGGCCAACAAGTACAAGGTGCCGCGCCTTGCGTTCGTCAACAAGATGGACCGCACCGGCGCCGACTTCCTGCGCGTGCGTCAGATGATGGTGGACCGCCTGAAGGCGAATCCGGTCGTGATTCAGATTCCGATCGGCGCCGAAGAGCGCTTCCAGGGCATCGTCGATCTGGTGAAGATGAAGTCGATCATCTGGGACGATGACAAGGGCGTGACCTTCAAGTACGGCGAAATCCCGGCCGACTTGGCCGACGTCTGCGCCGAATACCGCGAGAAACTCGTCGAGGCGGCTGCCGAATCGAACGAAGAGTTGATGAACAAATACCTCGAAGGCATCCCGCTGACCGAGGACGAAATCAAGGCCGGCATCCGGCAGCGCACCATCGCCGGCGAGATCCAGCCGATGCTGTGCGGCTCGGCATTCAAGAACAAGGGCGTGCAGGCAATGCTCGACGCCGTGGTCGAGTACATGCCCGCGCCGACCGACATTCCTCCGGTCAACGGCATCGACGAAGACGAAGCACCGACGACGCGCAAGGCGGACGACAGCGAGAAGTTTTCGGCCCTGGCGTTCAAGCTCATGACCGACCCGTTCGTCGGCCAGTTGACGTTCGTGCGCGTCTACTCGGGCGTGCTGAGCAAGGGCGACAGCGTCTACAACCCGGTGCGCGGCAAGAAGGAACGCATCGGCCGCATCGTGCAGATGCATGCCAACAATCGTGTGGAAGTCAGCGAAATCCGCGCCGGCGACATTGCCGCCTGCATCGGCCTGAAGGAAGTGACCACCGGCGAAACCTTGTGCGATCCGACCGCCATCCTGACGCTCGAACGCATGGTGTTCCCGGAGTCGGTGATCTCGCAGGCCGTCGAACCGAAGACGAAGGTCGACCAGGAGAAGATGGGCATCGCGCTGCAGCGCTTGGCCCAGGAAGACCCGTCATTCCGCGTCAAGACCGACGAAGAGTCGGGCCAGACCATCATTGCCGGCATGGGCGAGTTGCACCTCGAAATCATCGTCGACCGCATGAAGCGCGAGTTCGGCGTCGAAGCCAACGTGGGCAAGCCACAGGTCGCCTACCGCGAGACCATTCGCAAGACCGTCGATGAGGCCGAAGGCAAGTTCGTGCGGCAGTCGGGCGGCAAGGGCCAGTACGGCCACGTCGTGTTGAAGATCGAACCGCAGGAAGCCGGCAAGGGCTTCGAGTTCGTCGACGCAATCAAGGGCGGCGTGGTTCCTCGCGAATACATTCCGGCGGTTGAAAAGGGCGTCATCGAAGCGTTGGGCCAGGGCGTGCTCGCGGGCTATCCGGTGGTCGATGTCAAGGTCACGCTGCACTTCGGTTCGTACCACGACGTGGACTCGAACGAAATGGCTTTCAAGATGGCCGCGATCTTCGGTTTCAAGGAAGGCTGCCGCAAAGCCAGCCCGGTCATCCTCGAGCCGATGATGGCCGTGGAAGTCGAGACCCCCGAAGACTACGCCGGCAATGTGATGGGCGACCTGTCCTCGCGCCGCGGCATGGTTCAGGGCATGGAGGACATGATGGGTGGCGGCAAGGCCATCAAGGCCGAAGTGCCGCTGTCGGAAATGTTCGGCTACTCGACCACGCTGCGCTCGATGTCGCAGGGTCGTGCCACTTACACGATGGAGTTCAAGCACTACGCCGAAGCGCCGCGCAACGTGGCCGAAGCTATCGTCGCCTCGCGCGCCAAGTAAGCGTCGGGCGTTCAGTTTTGTCTGCGACCGTGTGCCTCTCGCTGCCCGTGGCGAGAGAACCAGCAACATGGTGCAGACGTTAAACCATACACGGGCACTGCTCTTTCAAGGATAGAAAATGGCAAAAGGAAAATTCGCCCGCACGAAGCCGCACGTCAACGTCGGCAC
>JBBJMS010000018.1:0-32815 GCA_037720315.1 Variovorax sp.
GCGCTGTTCGACCCGCTCGATGCCCAGCATGCCGCGCGCGCCGCCGAGGCCGGTGTGCGACTGGTCTGGCGAGACCGCGGGCTCGCAGTGCGCAGCGATGCCGCCCTGCTGCTGCGCATCGTCGGCAACCTGGTCGCCAATGCCATCCGGCACACGCCGGCCGGCGGCACGGTGCTGGTGCTGGCACGCTGCCGCGAGGGCGCAGTGCGCGTGGAGGTGCGCGACAGCGGCGTCGGCATCGCGCCCATCCACCAGGCCCGGATCTTCGAGGAGTTCTATCAGGTCGCCAACACCGAACGCGACCGCCGGCAGGGCTTCGGGCTCGGGCTGGCGATCTGCGCGCGCATTGCGGCGCTGCTCGGAACGCGCATCGCATTGCGTTCGGCGCTCGGCGCCGGCAGCAACTTCGCCCTCGACCTGCCGCGCGCGGACCCCCACAGCGTGTTGCCGCCGCCGCACGGCCATTGGTACCGTCGGCGCCGGCCCCGCTGGCGGGCCTGCTGCCTGGTGGTGGACGACGACCAGGCCATCCTCGACGCCAGCCGGGCGCTGCTCGTGCAATGGGGCTGCAAGGCCGACTGCGTCGCGACCGCTGGCGAGGCGATGGCTCGCCTGGCCGACGCCGCGACGCGTTTCGACGTGGTGCTGTGCGACCTACAGCTGGCCGGCGACCAGGACGGCATGACGGTGATCGATGCGGCACGCCGGCTCCAGCCCGATTCGCTGGCGGTGCTGGTGTCCGGCGCCACCGGCCCCGAAGTGCTGCAGCGCCTGCGGCATGAGGGCGCCATGCTGCTGACCAAGCCGGTGGCGCCGGCCAAACTGCGCGCCCTGCTGTCCAGCCGCCGCAGCGCAGCGGCGTGAGGGGCCATGGCGGAGGCAGCTCGGCGAGCGCATTCGGCAGCGCCTGAGCATTCGACGAAACCCTACAGGCGCCGTCAGGCGGCACTGACGCACACCGGGCGGGCGGGCGCAATCATGGTTCCTTGTGCAACCGGCCTCCACCTCCAACGGGGCAGCTTCAAAGGAGTATTTACATGGCTATGAATACCGAAGTGATGGACAAGGACGACGTGGTCGATGTGCTGAACGACCTGGTCGAAAACTCGCGCGATGGCGAATATGGCTTTCGCACCCTCGCCGAAGAGGTCGAGTCGTCCAGCCTCAAGCAGACGTTCTCCCAACGTTCGGCGATGTGCGCCAAATCGGTGGGCGAGCTGGCGCCGTTGATCTCCGCCTACGGTGGAAAGCCCGACGAGGGCGGCTCGGTGAGCGGCGCAATGCACCGCGGCTGGGTCCATGTGAAGGGCGCCGTCGGCGCCAACAGCGAGCTGTCGATGCTCGAGGAGTGCGAGCGCGGCGAAGACGCGGCCCTGGCCCGCTACCGCAAGGCGTTGAAGGAAAACCTGCCTGCCGACGTGCGGGCAGTTGTCGAGCGGCAGGCCGAGGGTGCGCAGCGCAACCATGACGAGATCAGGTCGCTGCGCGACCAGGCCCGCGCGCGGAACTGAAGCCGCGAGGGCCTGTAAACGGGCCCTAAGCTGGCACCGCGTCGATGTGGGCGCGGTCCCAGTGCCGGTGCTTTCCGATCGCGGCAATGAAGTCCTGCGCAACGCGGTTGGCGGCGGTCACGTCGCCCAGATTGGTCACCGGCGTCGCGGCAATCACCACGCCCGCGGGCACCGCCTTCGGTTCTGCGCCGATACCGAGGGTTCCGAGCAGTTCCACCCCTTCGCCCACGGTGCAGATCGCCTTGCAATGCTTGAAAGCCTCGAGCA
Organism: Variovorax sp.; assembly: GCA_037720315.1. Taxonomy (GTDB): domain Bacteria; phylum Pseudomonadota; class Gammaproteobacteria; order Burkholderiales; family Burkholderiaceae_C; genus Variovorax. Next base: position 1,779 of record JBBJMS010000018.1, read on the forward strand.
CGAAGTGCACCGCGTCGCCATTGCGGCCCAGCGACTCGGCACCCTGTTTGCCGGCCGGCACCAGCACGGCATCGAACATCACCGACGGCATGGTGGCAAAAGTGGCGTCCACGTCGAGCTGGCGCTTCGATGCGCTGGCGATGGTGCCGAGCCGCGATGCGACCACCTTGCATTGCGCGCCGGCCTGTTCGAGCGCTTCGCGGATCGGCTTGAGCGATGCCGAGTCGACGCCGTCGGCAACCAGGATCGCGATCTTGCGGGTCTTGATCGACCCGTTGCCGGTATCGGCCATGCTGAGCGCCGGCGATTCCTCGATCGGCATGGTGAAGCGATGGTCGCGAAAGCCGGCTCGGCCCGCGGCGGCCTTTGCATCGGGCGCGCCGATGCCCAGCGGCTCGGCGACCCGGCGGGCGAGTTTCTCGTCCACATGCGCCAGGTTGTCGACCATGCGCTGGCGGATGGCGGGCAGTTCGACCTTCGAGAGCTCGAAGCGGAAGGCCGCGATGATGTGCTCCTTCTCGGCTGCGCTCTGGCTGTTGAAGAACAACTGTGCCTGTGTGAAGTGGTCGTCGAACGACGGGCTGCGCCGCCGCAGCTTGGGCGGCTCGAGCTCTTCCGGAAACGACTGGAAGCCGCCGCTCGCGCCGTCGACCCTGAACTCCTTGCCGTCGCCCAACGAGTTCGGCTCGTACGCCACCTGGCCGCGCGCGATGGTCTGGCGGTGCATTCCGTCGCGCTGGAAGTTGTGGAAGGGGCAGACGCTCTTGTTGATCGGCAGCTCATGGAAATTGGCGCCGCCCAGCCGCGAGATCTGCGTGTCGGTGTAGGAGAACAAGCGCCCCTGCAGCAGCGGATCGTTCGAGAAGTCGATGCCGGGCACTACGTGGCCCGGATGGAACGCGACCTGCTCGGTTTCGGCAAAGAAGTTGTCCGGGTTGCGGTTGAGCACCAGCCGGCCGATGCGCTGCACCGGCACCATCTCTTCAGGGATCAGCTTGGTCGCGTCCAGGAGGTCGAAGCCGAAGGCATGCTCCTTGTCCTGCGGGATCATCTGCACGCCCAGTTCCCATTCGGGGAAGTCGCCACGGTCGATCGACTCCCACAGGTCGCGCCGATGGAAGTCGGCATCCTTGCCGGCGATCTTCTGCGCCTCGTCCCAGGCCAGGCCGTGGATGCCAAGCTTGGGCTTCCAGTGAAACTTGACGAAGTGACTTTCGCCGCGCGAACTGATGAAGCGAAAGGTGTGCACGCCGAAGCCTTCCATCATGCGCAGGCTGCGTGGAATTCCTCGATCGCTCATCGCCCACATCAGCATGTGGGTGGTTTCCGGCATCAGCGATGCGAAGTCCCAGAAGGTGTCGTGCGCACTCGCGGCCTGCGGCATCTCATGGTGCGGCTCGGGCTTGACGGCATGGATCAGGTCGGGGAACTTCATCGCATCTTGAACGAAGAACACCGGGATGTTGTTGCCCACCAGGTCGTAGTTGCCCTGACGCGTGTAGAACTTGACCGAGAACCCGCGCACGTCGCGCACCGTGTCCGCCGAGCCGCGCGAGCCCGCCACGGTGGAGAAGCGCACGAACACCGGCGTCTTCACCGCCGGGTCCTGCAAGAAGTCGGCGCAGGTGAACTGCGACATCGACTTGTAGACCTCGAAGTAGCCGTGCGCCGCCGAGCCGCGCGCATGCACCACGCGCTCGGGGATGCGCTCGTGGTCGAAGTGCGTGATCTTCTCGCGCAGGATGAAGTCTTCGAGCAGCGTCGGTCCGCGTGCACCGGCCTTGAGCGAGTTGTGGTTGTCCGGGACTTGTAGGCCCTGGTTGGTGGTGAGCTGCGCGACGCTGTCGGTCGAAAAGGCGGCGAGTTGTTCCTGCTTGGCATTGCTGCTGTCGCCCGGCTTGGGACGACGGCCCGCGGCCGCCCTGTTCTGTAGCGTCATCGAGTTTCCTTGGATTCCTGTCGAGGTGCGGCGCCTGCAGCGCCGCGGGATCAGCCGGCTTCGGTGTCGAAGAACATGTCCAGCGCGTTGACCACCGCCACCAGCCCGATGACGCCGGCGCTCGCCGCAACAGCCCACACGAGAAAATCATCGATCCAATGCACGTCGAGCGCGCCGAACAACGAGGAAAGTTCCATGATTCGCTCCAGATCAACGGATGGGCAGATCGCCGGTGCGCTGCAGCCGGCTGCGAGCGAGACCTGAGCTTAAAAGCCCAGCCGTCCAAAACCCGTAGTGGCGCCGCGCTCCGGCATGTGGGATGTGCGAGGGGTAGTCGGTAGGACCACGCTGACGAATTCCGGCGCCCGCCTACGCCGCTTCTCGCCGCAGCCCACGCGAGACGGCGGTGGGGTTGGCTAGGATGACTTGGAGAGCCCGGCATCAAACCTGCTTGGCCCCATCACATCTCTTTCATCAGGCCACCATGCTCATCAAAATCGGCTTCGACATCGAACTCGGCGTCACCGCGCCCACGGCGCTGATCTACATGCTGCAGGTGCATCCCTCGCGCGCGGGCGATCTTGCACAGGGCGAGACCCTCACCATCAGCCCACCGCTTGTCACCGATCACTACATCGACCTGTTCGGCAACCGCTGCGCGCGCGTGCATGTGCCGCAGGGCGTGAGCAGCGTTCGGCTCCAGAACGAGGCGGTGCTGCACGACAGCGGCCAGCCCGACGCGATGAATCTCGGCGCTCGCGCGCACGCCGCAGCGGACCTGCCGGTCGAGACGCTCCCGTTCCTGTTGCCGAGCCGCTATTGCGAGGTCGACAGCGAACTGCTGCAGTTCGCATGGAACAGCTTTGGCACACTGCCGAGAAACGGCGCCTTGGTACAGGCGATCTGCGACTACGTGCACCAGCACCTGCGCTTCGACTACCAGCGCGCACGCGCCACGCGCACTGCCCTGGACGCCTGGCGCGAGCAGGTCGGCGTGTGCCGCGACTTCACTCATCTGGCGATTACGCTGTGCCGCTGCATGAACGTTCCGGCGCGCTACGCCACCGGCTACCTGGGCGACATCGGCATTGCACCGGTTCCCTATCCCATGGATTTCAGCGCGTGGTTCGAGGTCTACCTCGGCGACCGCTGGCACACCTTCGATGCGCGCCACAACGTGCCGCGCATCGGGCGCATCGTGATGGCGCGCGGCCGCGATGCCGCCGACGTGCCGATCACGATGGTTTTCGGCGCCAACACGTTGCAGCGCTTCGAAGTCACCACACGAGAAGTGGTGCGCTGAGTTCGCGGCGGCTTCGGGACTGTTTCAGGGCGGGGAGTAGCCCAGCGTCTTCATCGCCGCGCCCAGGCCCTTGCGGCTGCGACCCATGTCTGCCCACGGCCGGTTGCCGATGGCCATGCGCTCGTCGATGTTGGCAATCGTCCATTGCGACGAACTCTGCAACCCCGGCAACTCGTCCCACGCGATCGGCACCGACACGCCGAGCCCCGGGCGCGAGCGTGCCGACCAGGCGCAGGCGGTGGTGGCGCCGAAGCCGTTGCGCAGATAGTCCACGAAGATCTTGCCGACACGGTTGCGCGGGCCGCTCTTGGCCGAGAAGCGCTCGGGAATTGTGGCCGCGAGATGCTGCACCGCGGCCTGCGAAAAGCTTTTCACCGCATCCCAGCCATAGCGGCGCCGCACCGGCACCAGCAGATGCAGGCCCTTGCCGCCGCTGGTCTTGAGAAAGGAATGGAGGCCGAGTTCGTTCAGCAGGGTCTGCACCAGCAACGCAGCCTCTTGCATCTGCTGCCATTCCACTCCTTCGCCGGGGTCGAGGTCGAAGGTCATGCGGTCGGGCTGGCCGATCGCGCTCGACGTGGCGTTCCAGGTGTGCAACTCGATCACGTTCATCTGCGCGGCGGTGAGGAGCCCTTGGGCCGCGTCGATCTGCAGCAGCGGATCGTGGTCGCGGTCGAGCTCGGGGTCGAGCAGCTTCACGCCCGGCAGCTCGCTCCTGCTCGCGTGCTTCTGGAAGAACAGCTCGCCGCCAACGCCGTCGGGCGCGCGCACCAGCGACACCGGGCGGCCCTTGAGGTGCGGCAGCATGAGGGCCGAGACCTTGTCGTAGTAGGCGACCAGCTCGCCTTTGGTGGCGCCGCTCTGCGGGTCGATCACGCGCTCGGCGTGGGTGATGCGCATGTCCATGGATTTTGCCGTTCCGCCGCTTCCCCGCTTGCTTGCCATGGCTGCCTCAGGCCGCCTTGCGGCGGGTCGCGCTCTTGGCCGGCGCGCGCTTGCGGGCGGCGGTTTTGGCGACGGCCTTGGCAGCGGGCTTGCGCGCCTTTGGTTTTTCTTCCGCCTCTTCGTCTTCTTCTGCAGCAGCAGCCTTGCCGCCCTTGCGCAGGCTGCGCTGCAACAGTTCGGTGAGGTCGAGGATCTTGGCGCCGGAGCGGGCGTCTTCTTCCTGGCCGGGCTCCGGCTTGGTCACCGCCTCGGTGTGGCCGGCTTCGACCTTGCGGTCGATCAGCCGCATGATTTCGTCCTTGAACGAATCCTTGAACTCCTCCGGGTTCCAGTCCGAACTCATGTCGTCGACCAGCTGGCCCGCCATCTTGAGTTCGCGTTCGCTGAGCCCGGCCTGCTTCGCGTTTTCGGACGGCAGCGGCAGGTCTTGCCAGGAGCGGATGTCCGCGCCCCAGCGCAGCAGGTTGAGCACCAGCCCGGGCCCGACCGGCACCAGCACGGCGAGATGCTGCTTGGTCTGGATCACAACCCGCGCCACGCCGACGCGGCCGGTGCGCTGCAGCGTTTCGCGCAGCAGTGCATAGACCTTGGCGCCGCGGTTGATCGGCGCCACGTAGTAAGGGCGCTCGAGGTAGACGAACGGAATGCCGTTGGCCGGCACGAAGGTCTCGATCTCGATCGTCTGCGTGGTCTTCGGATAGGCGGCCGAAATTTCCTCGTCGCTCAGCACCACGTACTGGCCGTCTTCGTACTCGACGCCTTTCACGATCTGCTCGCGCTCGATCCCCTTGCCGGTCTTCTTGTTGACGCGCTTGTAGCCGACCCGGTCCATGGTGCGCTTGTCGAGCCAGTCGAAGTCGATGCTGTGGTCGACGGTGGCCGAATAGAGCGCGACCGGAATGTGGACCAGGCCGAAGCTGATGGCGCCTTTCCAGAGGACGCGTGGGGCGGGTGTCTTGGATGCGGGCATGTCGTTCCTCCTGACGCCGATGCTAGGGCGCGCGGAGCGCCGGCGATGTAGGAACGCGGCGGCGGGCCGCGTAAGTACGTACGAGTGCGGGGTGACCGGCCAATGCGTTCGAAAGATAATCCGCGCCATGGCCTTCACCCTCGAACAGCGCCAGGCGGAAATCGCCAAGGTGCTCGATCAAGTCGACCGCAAACGCGCGCTGCTCGCAGCGAGGTTGCGCGCGGGCGAGGTGGACATCGAGGCAGCCCGCGTCGGCAACGCTCAGATGCCCGTCGGTGCTCGCTGGGCGGAGTTCATCGAATTGCCGCTTGCGCCAGTCTGTAGGAACCCCGGTTTCGCGGTATGTCTTGGCAGTCGCTGCTGCAGTGTTCGCCTTTCCTGACGGGTGCCCCATGAAGGCGGCAAGCGAGCCAATGTCCTTGCAGGATGTTGCGGTCCTGCTCAAGCGCGCGTCCGAGGTTTCCAACCTCGGCGCTTCGTGATTGCCGGCAGCCTCGTCGCCACGGGCGCCGTGGTGCGGGCACCGGCAGATATGGTCATGTCGCGCGATCTGGACTTCTACCCTCAGCTCGACCCAGCCCGGGGCTTCCTCGAAATCGCCGAGCAGCGCGCCAATTTCGCTTGAAGGCGGTTCATCGCTTTCTTCATCGATCCGAACGACGCGGCCATCGGCAAGCTCATGCGCGGCGAAGACAACGATGCGCGCTGGGTACGCGCAAGATTGATCGAGGGCGTGCTGAATGCCGAGGTCATCCGCGAGCGGTCCCGCACGGTGCACAACGCGCAGGCGTCTGAAATGAACCGGCTCCAGACGGTCCTGAGCGAAATCGAGCAAACCATCGGCGGCGGCGGCGCCTGACTGACGCGCTTCAGCGCTCCGCCGCCGGCCGCGCCAGATCCCGGTCGCTTGCCACCGCGAAGTAGAACCATTCGGTGCCGGGCTTCGCAATGGCGTTCGGAAATACGATGAAGCCGTCGCGCTCGGCGCGCAGCAGGCTGCCGTCGGACCGGACGGCGATGGGTTCGCCGCGGGCCACGGTGTCGAACGTGGCCCATTCGCGCACGAGCTGATCTTCGTCATTGAAGCGATCGGTCACGCTGACCAGCCGCAGCAGCACCGGCGCAGCCGCCGGCAGCGCGAGCGGATCGGAGGCCGTCATCCCGAGCAGGCGCAGCGCGGCATGAATCGCCCGGTGCGCGACTTCGGGCGCGAACGGGTCCTCGTGCTGGCCGCATTCGAGTGTCACGCCGTATCCGCCGCGGCTGCGCATGTACTCATTGGTGCCCCAGCCGAACGCCAGCGCCGCGTCGTCCGGCGGCTTGCCGCCGGCGCGCTGTGCGAGCCCGGCGGCGTAGATGTCGAGCCAGCCTTCGACAACGCGCGAAGTGCCCAGATGCAGCGCGAGCCACCCCTCCTCGAAGGCGCGCGCAAAGGGTTCGAGCGGGCCTGCGTTGTCGCGCGGCCCGATCATCCCGAAGGCCTCGCCCTCGCTCTGGAACGAATGCAGGTCGAGCAGCACATCGTGGCGTTCGAGCAGCGGGCACAACACGTCGGTGATGCGGCCCTCATAGTCGGCCGGTATTTCCCCCTGCGGCAACGGACGGAACGAGCGGTTGAGATTGCGTTCGCCCTCGCGACGCCGCAGCCGGCGAGCCAGCGGATTGGCGACCGGCACCATCGTGAGCTGTCCGCGCAGCAACTGCAGCGTGCCGTTGTCGACCTCGGCAACCGCGCGTTCGATGGCAGCGGTGCCGCAGGTTTCGTCGCCATGGACACCGCCCAGCACGATCAGCCGGGGCCCGGGCGCGAGGGCTGCAAAACCGTGGATGCGGAGGGTGTCGTCGGGCTGCGCGTTCATCTCGTCGGCCATCCTACAGCGCAGCGCTTGGCGGTCCTACCGACCCGAACGGCCCGCCATGGGACAACTGACCGATGACAAAGGAGCAGCCGATGGCTTCCAAGACCCCACATCCCACCGACGAAGGTGCGCCCAAGGGCGTGCCGCGCGGAAACACCCAGGCGAAGCAGGAGGAAGAAGCCGTACCGCGCATGCCGCACGAGCGCGACGAATCTTCCGACAGCCAGGAGAACCAGGACGGCAGCGCCAGCGACGTCGGCCGCCAGGCGATGGAAGACGTGGAGCGCGGGATCGTCGACACCACCCGTGGCGCCACGACCGACGAGGTTTACAACGACAAGGTCAAGCGTTGAGCGGCGCTTCTAACGCGGCGCGCATGGCGCGGATCACGCCAGCGTAATCCGGTGCATTGAAGATCGCGCTGCCGGCGACGAAGGTGTCGGCACCGGCGGCCGCCACGCTGGCGATGTTGTCGATCTTGATTCCGCCGTCGACCTCGAGCCGGATGTCCCGGCCGGTCTGTTCGATGCGCTTTCGTGCGGCCTCGATCTTGCGCAGCGCCGAGTCGATGAAGCTCTGGCCGCCGAAGCCGGGGTTGACGCTCATGATCAGGATCAGGTCGATCTCGTCGATGGCCCAATCCAGCGCTTCCAGGCCTGCGCCCGGATTGAACACCAGCCCGGCCTTGCAGCCCGCGGCCTTGATGGCCTGGATGCTGCGATGCATGTGGGGCGAGGCATCCGGATGGAAGCTGATGTAGTCGGCGCCGGCTTCGGCGAAGGCGGCGGCGAGCGCATCGACCGGCTCGATCATGAGATGGACGTCGATCGGGACCGGCACGCCAGCTGCGGTTTTGGCGTGAGGCTTGAGCGCCTTGCAGACCATCGGGCCAAAAGTGAGGTTGGGCACGTAGTGGTTGTCCATGACGTCGAAATGGACCCAGTCGGCGCCGGCGGCGATGACGTCGCTCACTTCGGCACCGAGACGGGCGAAATCGGCGGAGAGAATGGAGGGGGCGATGCGGAACGGGCTGCTCATGCCGGCGATTGTCGCAAAGCGGGCAAGGCCGGCGCCGGGCCGCCCCAAGGCGGCCTTCGCCTTCCCGGGGGGCAGCGAGTACACGGAGTGACGCAGCGTGGGGGCAAGTTACCATCTTCGAAATGTCCCAGGCCCCCATCAGCGTGCAAGTCGAGCCGCACTACCTGCCCGTCCAGTCTTCGCCCGGAGACGGGATCTACACCTTCGGCTACACGGTCACGGTGACCAATACAGGCGACGTCGCGGCGCAACTGATCGCACGCCACTGGATCATCGAAGACGCCGCCGGCCATGCGCAAGAGGTCAAGGGACTGGGCGTGATCGGCCAGCAGCCGCTGCTGGCGCCCGGCCAGTCCTTTCGGTACACCAGCGGCTGCCGGCTGAATGAACCCAGCGGTACGATGCGCGGCAGCTATTTCTTCGTGAGTGAGCGCGGCGACCGCTTCGATCTCCCGATTCCGATGTTCGTGCTCGAAGCCGGCACCGGCGGCATGCCCGCCTCGCGCGTGCTGCACTGAGCGTTTCGTCTTTTTTCCTGCGGCCGCGAGTGCCCTGTGCGCCCCCTCCGCGCGGCCACGGCACAACCCGCGCCCGCACCGTGTTTTGAATGCCCGATGACGTCTTTATTACCCCACGATCTGCTGGGCTTCTGGTCCGCATGGCTGCGTCCGTCGGCCGGCCTGCCTACGGTGCTCTGGTCGCTGCTGCTGGCCGCCGCCGCGGCAGCCGGCCATCTGGTTCAGCGCTACATGGGCATGCCCAAGGTGGTCGGCTACTCGATAGTCGGCACCGTGGTCGGCTTCGCCGGCTTCGAGGGTGTGCTCTGGCCGCTTCAGGGATCGGCCTGTTCCTGCTCGAACTCGGAGTCGCGGTCGTGCTGTTCGAGGCCGGCGGGCGGCTGCCGCTGCGCTGGTTCCGCCACAACCCGAGGGTGCTGGTGCAGAGCCTGCTCGAAGCCTCGCTGACCTACTTCGGCGTGTTCTGGGTGCTGCACTGGCTGGGCGTGCCCGACCCGGTGGCCAACCCAGTTGCGCTGATGGCGATCGTCGCGTCACCGGCCGTGCTGAGCCGGGTGGTGATGGATACGCGCGCCTCGGGCCCGGTCACCGAACGGGCAATGACGCTGGCCACGCTCAACACTTTCTACGCGCTCACCCTCGGCTATGCGCAGGCCGGCTTGATCGAGCGTGCCCCGCTCGGGCTGCTGCAGAAGCTCTATCCGGTGGCGGTAGTGCTGGGGCTGTCGTTCGTGGTCGGCGCGTTGATGGCGCTGTCGCTGCGCTCGGCGCTGCGGGTGATGAGCCCGGCGAGCGAGAACACGTCCATCCTGCTGCTCGCCATCATCGCGGCCGGCGCGGCGCTGGCGGCGCACCTGGGCGGCTCGGCGCCACTGGCCGCGCTGATCGGCGGCGTGCTGCTGAAGGCGCTGCATTCCAAGCCCTGGGCCTGGCCGCGCCAGCTCGGCACCGCCGCGTCGCTCCTGACCATGCTGATGTTCGTGCTGGTGTCGATCGTCGCCGCGCAGGCCGACTGGAGCCTGCCGGTCGCCAGCGTGGTGCTGGCGGTGATCGGCGTGCGGGCCGCGGCCAAGATCGCGGGTGTCGCCATCGCCAATCCGGGCAGCGGCGCGAGCTGGAAGCAGGCGTTCTGGGTCGGTTGCGCGATGTCGCCGCTGTCGTCGATCGCGCTCCTGATTACCTCGGGTTTTGTCACCGCATCGCCGCTCTTGGGTGCGATGATCACGCAGATCGCGCTGCCCGCCATCCTGCTGATGGAAGTGCTCGGCGCGGTGCTCGCCACCATTGCCATCCACGGTGCGGGCGAGAGTTCAAGGCCCTGGACGCCCGAGGCTTTCAGCACCACCGAGGACACGCAACGATGAGCGCGCCACTCTCCACGCCGGCCAGCCGCGTTGTTTCGCTGGAGCCTTTCAGCGAGTCCGTGGCGCTGTCGCTGGGCGTCGAGCTCGAGCTGCAGCTGGTCAACACGCACGACTACGATCTCGCGCCCTATGCCGAGGACATGCTGCGGCTGATGGCGCAAACCCCGCTGCCAGGCAGCGTGGTGCCCGAGATGACGTCGAGCATGATCGAGATCTCGACCGACATCTGCCATTCCGCCAAGGACGTGATCGCCCAGCTCACGCCGATCCGCGATGCGCTGGTGAAGAACGCCGACAAGCTCAACATCGCCGTGGTCGGCGGCGGCACGCACGCCTTCCAGCAATGGCACGAACGGCGCATCTACGACAAGCCGCGCTTTCGCGAGCTGTCCGAGCTGTACGGCTACCTGTCGAAGCAGTTCACCATCTTCGGCCAGCATGTGCACATCGGCTGCCCCGACGCCGACGGCGCGCTGCTCATGCTGCACCGCATGTCGCGCTACATCCCGCACTTCATCGCGCTGTCGGCCTCGTCGCCTTTCGTGCAGGGGCAGGACACGCAGTTCGATTCGGCGCGGCTCAATTCGGTGTTTGCATTCCCGCTGTCGGGCCGCGCGCCCTTCACCTTGTCTTGGAAGGAGTTCGGCAACTACTTCGAGCGCATGACCCGCACCGGCGTCGTTCGCAGCATGAAGGACTTCTACTGGGACATCCGGCCCAAGCCCGAGTTCGGCACCATCGAGATCCGCGTTTTCGACACGCCGCTCACCGTCGAGCGCGCCGCGGCGCTGGCGGGCTATGTGCAGTCGCTGGCGGCGTGGTTCCTGCAGGAGCAGCCGTTCACGCCCACTGAAGACGACTACCTGGTCTACACCTACAACCGCTTCCAGGCCTGCCGCTTCGGGCTCGACGCGTTGTACGTCGACCCGGCCAGCGGCGAGCACATGCCGCTGCGAGACCACATCCTCATGACCATGACGCAGCTCGAATGGCACAGCGAGGCGCTCGATGCGACCCAGGCGTTGGGCCTGCTGCGCACCAGCGTCGAGGCCAACCGCAACGACGCGCGCTGGCTGCGCGAGCGGCAAGGCAAGGAGCGCCTGCTGGCCGAAGTGGTGCGGCAGGCCGCCATCCGATTCAGAAGAGGCTGATGAGCGAGTTCGACCTGATCGCGCGCTACTTCAAGCGCCCCGCAAAGCGCTCGCCGCTGGGTGTGGGCGACGACTGCGCCCTGCTCGCTCCGGCTGCCGGCATGCAGCTCGCGGTGTCGTCGGACATGCTGGTCGAAGGCCGGCACTTCCTGTCCACCGTCGACCCGGCGCGGCTCGGCCACAAGGCGCTGGCGGTCAACCTGAGCGACCTGGCGGCGTGCGGCGCGAAGCCGCTGGCTTTCACGCTGGCGCTGGCGCTGCCGACCGTCGACGAAGCCTGGCTCGACGGCTTCTCGCGCGGGCTCTTTGCGCTGGCCGCTGCGCAAGGCTGCGATCTGGTCGGCGGTGACACCACGCGCGGCCCGCTCAACATCTGCATCACGGCGTTCGGCGAGGTGCCCGCCGGTGCGGCCCTGCTGCGCTCGGGTGCGCGCGCCGGCGACGCGCTCTGGGTCAGCGGCACGCTTGGCGATGCGCGGCTCGCGCTCGAAGTATTCCGCGGCAAGCTGGCGCTGGGCGCTGCGGCCTTCGCGTTCGCGCGCGGGCGCATGGAGCAGCCCGAACCCCGCGTGGCGCTCGGTCTGGCACTGCGCGGCATCGCGACTTCGGCCATCGACCTGAGCGACGGCTTGGCAGGCGACCTCGGCCATATCCTTTCGGCCAGCGGCGTCGGCGCCACGCTGGATGCCGATGCCGCCGCCGCGCTGATCGCCACCTGCGCCATCGACGCACAGGCCGCTGCCGCGCTGAGCGCCGACATGCGGCGCGCCTTGGCGCTGTCAGGCGGCGACGACTACGAACTCGCCTTCACCGCACCCGCCGACGCAACCGCGGCGGTGATCGCCGCGGCGCACGCGGCCGCGACGCCGGTCGCCTGCATTGGCCGCATCGAGTCCGCGCCCGGCCTGCGCATCGTCGATGCATCCGGATTGCCGGTTTCGCAGCGCTTCGATTCTTTCGACCATTTCGCCTGAGCGCGGGCACACCTCGGCACAGAACCTCGACCACCCACTGCAAAGGACTCCACATGACAGAAACGAAATACTCCGACACCCGCCTGCTGATCGACGGCGAGTGGTGCGACGCAGCCAGCGGCAAGACCCTGGACGTGATCAACCCGGCCACCGGCCGCGCCATCGGCAAGGTCGCGCACGCCGGCATCGCCGACCTCGACCGCGCCCTTGCCGCGGCCCAGCGCGGCTTCGATGCCTGGCGCCGGATTCCGGCCCACGAGCGCGCCGCCACCATGCGCCGTGCCGCGGCCCTGCTGCGGGAACGCGCCGCCGACATCGGCCGCACGATGACGCTGGAGCAGGGCAAGCCCTTTGCCGAAGCGCGCGGCGAGGTGCTGGCCGGGGCCGACATCATCGAATGGTTCGCCGACGAAGGTCGCCGCGTCTACGGCCGCATCGTGCCGTCGCGCAACCTGGCGGCGCAGCAACTGGTGATGAAGGAGCCGATCGGCCCGGTCGCCGCCTTCACGCCGTGGAACTTTCCGGTCAACCAGATCGTGCGCAAGCTCGGTGCCGCCCTGGCGAGCGGCTGCTCGTTCCTGGTGAAGGCGCCGGAAGAAACGCCGGCGTCGCCGGCTGCGCTGCTGCAGGCCTTTGTCGATGCCGGCGTGCCCAAGGGCACCGTCGGCCTGGTGTTCGGCGACCCGGCCGAGATCTCGGCCTACCTGATCCCGCATCCGGTCATCCGCAAGGTCACCTTCACCGGCTCGACGCCGGTCGGCAAGCAGCTGGCGGCGCTTGCCGGCGCGCACATGAAGCGCGCCACCATGGAACTCGGCGGCCATGCACCGGTGATCGTGGCCGAAGACGCCGACGTGGCGCTGGCGGTCAAGGCATCGGGCGGCGCCAAGTTCCGCAACGCCGGACAGGTCTGCATCTCGCCGACCCGCTTTCTGGTGCACAACAGCATCAAGGGCGCTTTCGCCGAAGCGATGGTCAAGCATGCCGAAGGCCTGAAGCTCGGCGACGGCATGGCCGAAGGCACGACGCTCGGCCCGCTGGCCAACTCGCGCCGGCTCACCGCCATGGCCCGCGTGCTGGACGATGCCCGCGCCAAGGGCGCGAAGGTCGCAACCGGCGGCGAACGCGTCGGCACCGATGGCAATTTCTTCGCAGCCACCGTGCTGACCGATGTTTCGCTCGATGCCGACGTGTTCAACAACGAACCCTTCGGCCCGGTCGCGGCCATCCGCGGCTTCGACACGATCGAAGAAGCCATCGCCGAGGCGAACCGCCTGCCCTACGGCCTGGCCGGCTATGCGTTCACGCGGTCGATCAAGAACGCGCATCTGCTGTCGCAGCAGATGGAAGTCGGCATGCTGTGGATCAACCAGCCGGCCACGCCGTCGCCCGAAATGCCTTTCGGCGGCGTGAAGGATTCCGGCTACGGCTCCGAAGGCGGACCGGAGGCAATGGAGTCCTACCTCGTCACCAAGGCGGTGTCGATCATGGCGGTGTGACGCGCTGCCCCCTGCCGGCGCGCGCAACGGACGGCGGCGGCGCAAGCCGCGCGAACGACGAATCGATGTCCAAGCCGTTCAGCACCAGGGTCAGCGCGTTGTAGAGCTGGTCCGGCAGCACCGGCTTGTGCAGCAGCGGCACGCCGCTCGCGCGGGCATCGCGCAGGCGCTGCGGCGCGGTGTCTCCGGTGATCAGCAAGGCCGGCAGGTCGGCGCCGAACTCCGCGCGCAGTGCAGCAATGGCTTCCCCGCCGGTGCGCAGCTCGCGCAGCCGGTAGTCGCTGATCAGCAGGCCGGGCCGGTCGGCGCGCGCCAGCGCCTGCGCCTCCTCGATCGAATCGGCCACGTCGCAGCGGCAGCCCCAGGCGGTGAGCAATTGCCGCATGCCGACGCGCACCGATTCGTCGTCGTCGATCACCAGCACCCGGACGTCGAAGACCCGTGCCGGGCTCGGCGCCGCAGCGAGCCCGCCGCCGGCGACGCCGATGCGCGCGAGCGGCAGGCCGAGCCTGAAGACGCTGCCGCGCCCCGGCTTCGACGCCAGCGACAAGTCTTGCCCGAGCGCGCGCGCCAGGCCCTGTGCAATCGCCAGCCCGAGGCCCAGGCCCTTGCGCCGGTCGCGCTCTGCGTTGCCGAGCTGATGGAACTCGCGGAATATCTCCTGGTGCTGCGTCGGCGCGATGCCGATGCCGGTGTCCCACACCTCCAGCTGCAGCACATCGCCGCGCACGCGGCAGGCCACCAGCACGCCGCCGCGCTCGGTGTAGCGGATTGCGTTCGACACCAGGTTGCGCAGGATGAGGGCGACCAGCGCCGGATCGGAACGCACCGCGGCATGGGTTTCGCGCGAGCGGTAGACGATGCCCTTGGCGTCGGCCTGCGGCGCGAGTTCGTTCTCGATCTTGTTGAGCAGCGGCTGTAGGTGGAAGAGCTGCATCTGCGGCTCGACCACGCCGGCCTCGATGCGCGAGAAGTCGAGCAGCGTGTCGAGCATCTCGGCCGAAGCCTGCCAGGTGGCACGCGCGTTGCCGAGCGCGTCGGCCTGCACGGCCGACAGCTTGCTGCGGGCCAGCACCTCGAGAAACAACCCCTGCGCGTGGATCGGCTGGCGCAGGTCGTGGCTGGCGGCGGCGAGAAACCTGGACTTGGCAAGGTTGGCTTCATCGGCCTTCTGGTGCGCGGCCTGCGCCAGGTCGGTGCCGATACGCAGGCGCTCGATCAAATCGAAATTCTCGAAGCGCAGATCGATGGCGGCGCGGGCCGCGCGGGCGCTGTTGCGCGCCTGGCCGAGCAGCGTGGCGATGTACAGCACGGCGGCCCACCCGAGCGCTTCGTAGGCCCGATCGCCAAGCAGCCACAGCTTGGAAGTGCCGACGATCAGCTCGAACGCGGCGAACACCACGAACACCGGCAGCACCGGTGACAGCGACGACATCGAACTGCCGGCGATGCCCGCCAGCACCGCCACCACGAGCACGCTGCCGCCCATGGTGGTGGTGTCGAGCGTGACCCAGGCCAGCGCACCCCAGGCGATGGCGTCGATGCCGTTGAGCACCATCTGCCGCCAGACCAGGCGGTGCGCACGATCGGGTGCGATGGCCGATGCCAGCGTGCGGCGCGCATCGTGGGCGCAGTACAGCTTGATCAGGATCACGCTCGCGCACCAGATCCTCAGCGCCAGCGCGTTGCTGTCGTTCGACAGCGTCCACACCAGAAGCAGCGCCACCAGGATGGCCGGCGCAACCGAGCTGCCCATGTTGCCGAGCTGCAGGCGCAACTGCTCCACCAGCGTGCGCCCGTCGGCCAGGCGCAGGAACTTCGAAGCCGCCTGCATCAGTGGACCAGGCCCAGCCGGCGGGCGGCGAAGCCCGCTTCGGAGCGGCTGGACACCCGCAGCGCCGACAGCACCGCCTGCACATGGCCGCGCACCGTGTTTTCCGAAAGGTTGAGGCGGCGTCCGATCACCTTGTTCGACAGGCCCTGGCAAAGCAGATCGAGCACCTCGCACTGTCGTGGCGTCAGGCGCTGCGGCGCCGCGGTGCTGTCGCTATCGAACACCCGCGCATGGGCCGGGGAAGCCACCCGCTGCCCGCGGCGCACCCGGTCGATCACGGCGAGGATGTTGTCGGCCGTGTCGGCCTTGGAGACGAAGCCGGCGGCACCGCGTTCGAGCGCCTGCGCCACCGTATGCGGTTCGGCCTGCGACGAAAGGATCAGCACCTCGGCCAGCGGCCATTTGCGTTTGACCAGCGCAATGCCCTCCAGGCCGTTGAGCCCATGCAGCTGGATGTCGAGCAGCACCAGTGCCGGCGCCTCCATCGGCGAGCGCATCGCTTCTTCGAGGGATGCGGCTTCGGCCACCTGCAGATCGGGGATGCCGGTGCTGAGCACCATGCGCAATCCGCAGCGGAACAGCGCGTGATCGTCGATGAGAAGGATGTGGGCCGGCAGCATGAGGCGGCGCCATTCTGCGTCAACTCATCGACCGGCCGGCCAGTCCAAACGGACTATTTACCCGCCGCCGGGTTGCGCTCACCATCGATGCATCATGAAGCCCCTGATCGAAATCCACCGCATCGGCAGCGACGCCTTCGGCTACCGCATCAGCGCCCAAGGTGCCGACACGCAGGATTCGGACAGCGCCATTTTCGATTCGCTCGAGCATTGCCTGTTGGATGCCGGCGCATCGCTGGGCGACTACTTCCCGCGCGCCGAGCTCAACTTCGAAGGCATGTTTCTGGGCGCCTGCGACACAGCAGCGCTGCGCCGCACGCCGCGCGACGTGGCCCAGCGCATTCAGCAGCACTGCCAGCCGGCCTGAGCCCTGGCGCCACGCTGCGCCGCAGGGCGGATGCGCGACACTGTCGCCCGATGCAGACAGACACCGCGATCGCCGCCCCGCCGGCACCCCCACTGCCCCGCCCGACACTGCGCTTCATGCTTGCGCATCCGGCGCATGTCATCGCGCTCGGCTTCGGCGCCGGCCTGCCGCGCATCGCGCCGGGGACGGTGGGCACGCTCTGGGCCTGGGTAGCCTTTCTGGTGTTGGAGCGCTGGGTTTCCAACGCGACCATCGGCTGGGTCATCCTCGCGTCGTTGCCGCTCGGCTGGTGGGCGTGCACGCTGACCGCGCGCCACATGAACATCGCCGATCCGGGGCATATCGTCTGGGACGAGGTAGTCGCCTTCTGGCTGGTGCTGTGGCTCGTCACGCCGGCCGGCTTGGCGATGCAGACCGCCGCTTTCGTGCTGTTCCGTTACTTCGATGCCGCCAAGCCCGGGCCTGTCGGATGGGCCGACCGGCTCTTCAAGCAGCGCGAAGCCGCGCCGGGAGCGGTGCGCTGGAGCGCGGCGGGGTTCGGAATCCTGTTCGACGACCTGGTGGCGGCTTTCTGCACGCTGCTGGTCATCGCCGCCTGGCGCGCGGCGTGAGGCCTGCCATGCAAGAAGCAACTTTCGCATCCGGCAACGACACACCCGCACTGGTGCGGGCGCTGGCAGACATGCTGCAGCGCAAGGGCTGGCTACTCGCCACGGCCGAGAGCTGCACCGGCGGGCTGATCGCCGGCACCTGCACCGATCTGGCTGGCTCCAGCGCCTGGTTCGAGCGCGGCTTCGTCACCTATTCGAACGTGGCCAAGACCGAACTGCTCGACGTCGATGCGGCAGCCATCGCAGCGCATGGCGCGGTCAGCGAACCGGTGGCGCGCGCGATGGCCGAAGGCGCGCTGGCACGTTCGCACGCGCAGGTCTCGTTAGCGGTGACGGGTGTTGCCGGCCCGGGCGGAGGCAGCGCCGACACGCCGGTCGGCACCGTCTGGTTCGGCTGGTCACTCGATGGCCGCGTGCACACCGAGCGGCGCCGGTTCGACGGTGATCGCGCCACCGTGCGCGCCGCCACGGTGCGGCACGCGCTGCAGACATTGCACGATCTGATCGCGCCTGGCAATGAGCCCTGTGCGCTAGATCGGAGCGCTTGCGCTTGCGCTTGCGCTTGCGCTGCCAAGCGGTTGCGCATCGAGTTGATACAACGCGTCCAGCAACGTCCGAACGCGACCCGGCACCATCCGATTCGCCGGCATGACGGCATGAATCGGCGTCGAGGGCGGACGATAGCCGGCAAGCAGCTCCACCAGCCGGCCGTCGGCGATCGACTGATCGACCATGTAGTTCGGCAACTGCGCGATGCCCATGCCGAGTTCCACCGCACGGGCCATCGTCTCGCCATCGGTGAAGCGGACGTGCGATGGAGGACGCACCGTGTGCACCTCTCCCTCGGCCCGGAAATGCCAAGCCTGATCCCTGCCGGTGGTCGGCATGCGGAACACGATGGCGCGGTGCGACACCAACGCCCTCAGGTCGGCCGGGTGTCCGTGAATCGCCAGGTACGAAGGCGCGGCGCAAAGAATCCACTGCTGCTGCGCGATGCGTCGCGCGACCAGGCCCGAATCCGACATCGGGCCGATGCGCACGGCGAGGTCCACGCCCTCTTCCACGAGGTCGACGAACGCATCGGACAGCCGCACGTCCAATTGCAATTCGGGATGCTTGAGCGCCATCTTCGCAAGCAGCGGAACGACGATCTGGCGGCCGAAGACGATCGGCAGGTCGAGGCGCAGGAGACCCGTCGGCTGATCGGTGATTCCGAGCGCCTCGGCCTCCAGGAACTCGAGTTCCTCGATCACTCGCTGGCTTCGCGCAAACAGCCGTTCGCCATCGGAAGTGAGCTTGACGCGCCGTGTCGTTCGATGGAAAAGACGCAGGTGGAGCGCCTTCTCGAGCCGGCTCACCGCCTTGGCGACGGTCGACGGAGTGACCCCCAGTTCACGGGCGGCCGCAGCAAACGATTCCCGCCTGGCGACTTCCGCAAAGAGCTGCAATGACTGCAAACGGCGCATTTTTTTATCTCCCCATTGAAGAAGATTATTCCTCAATGTCATGAACAGTTCGCCTCTTCTGCAGAGGCAAAAGCTTCAGCAGACTTCAACTACCGCACCGCGATCTTCGGTGCAGCAAGGGAGTCGAAGTGGATATTCCGGTGTATGACGAACGGGCCGCGCCAGCGGGCGTTCTGGTATTGGAACCCGAAGAATTGCGCAAGGAAGCCCTGACGGCGCTTGCGACAGGAAAGGTCCTGGTGCTGCAGGTGAAGGGTCTGATCGATGCGGCGATCTGCGCTCTCATCGCTGCACGGGCTGAAGGTTTTGGCTACTCGCCCTACCTCAATGTTCCGAGCGTCCGGCGCATCGGCATGGCCTTCTACGAAACGGAGGGCAAGGCCGAGCTCATCGACGAATACTTCGCCCGCGCGCGGCAGCATGTCAGCGACTTCAGGCGCGCATGCCTGCCCTATTGCTCGCCGATCGACACGCTGCGATGCATGCTCGATGAAGCCTGGCCGCGCGGTGCCAACCTGCAGACTCTCGAGGAACGCAAGATGTTCGTCGGCTTGTCCCGCCTGGTGCAGCCGGGCACCACTTTCCTCGCCCACCACGACATCTTTTCCGAGGACGCGCCGGGCCGCATCGAAGCAACCAGCCTCCAGGCGCAGTTCGGCGCCAATGTCTATCTGCAGATGCCCGAGACAGGCGGCGCCTTGCTGATGTGGAATCGCGAGATCGCTCCCTTGCAGTTCAACCGGATGCGCGGCGTCGACTACGGCGTGCCGGTCGAAAGCCTCGGCGAGCCCGACTTGAGCTTGCGTCCTTCTCCGGGCGATTTGTTGATCTTCAACTCGCGAAAAATGCATGCCGTGTCTCCGGGCACGATGCGAAGCCGCCTCGCGGTGTCCTGCTTCGTCGGCTACCGCGGCGAAGCGGAGCCGCTGACCTTTTGGAGCTGAAGGAGCGCAAACATGATGGACTTGCTGGCCAAACGGCAGACCGATGTGATCCAGTCCGCGGGCATCCTGTCGAAGCAGATGGTCGATGCATTGATCGCCGGGGAGGCGCCGATCGTCCGGGTGGCGAACTTCGTGCAGGCGAGCACATGCCCGTCGATCGCCCTCGGCCTGCAGAAGCAGGGATACGACGACTACCTCAACGCGCCGACAGTGGGCCGCATCGGCATGTCGTTCTTCGAGACGGGACACGACGCGGAGGTCGTCGACCGCTACTTCCAGACCGCGCTGCCCAACATCGAAGCGCTGCGAAGGGCATGCGCGCCCTATCCTTGCCCGATCGACGTCTTCCGCTGCGTCGTCGACGAGTTCTGGCCGAAAGGGGCGAACCTGCAGACCCTGTCGGGCCGCAAGATGTTCGCCGGGCTGTCGCGAAACATGCGCCCGGGCGCGCCGTTGCTGGCCCACCACGACATGTTTGCCCGGCTTGCGCCGGATGCGCCCGAAGCGAGCGACCTGCTGATGCAGATGGCGGTGAACGTCTACATCGACGTGCCGGCGCAAGGCGGCGAGCTGCTGATGTGGCGCCCTGAAATTTCGGACGCGGAGTTCCTGCGCAGACGCGGCGCCAAGTACGGCATGGACATCGAACCGCTGGGCGCTCCCGACATCGTCGTCAAGCCCGAGGCGGGCGACCTGATCGTCTTCAACGCGCGAAAGCTGCACGCAGTGGCTGCCGGCGAGGGCTCGGACCGCCTCACGCTCTCGTGCTTTCTCGGCTATCGCGGTGCCGATCTGCCGTTGACCTTCTGGAGCTGAAGTGAAGGACGCGACCGGAATGCAACGCAACGACGTCTGGACCGTCTTCGGCGTGTTCGCGGCGGGCTACTTTTTGTCTTCTCTCGTGCGCGGCGTCACCGCGACGCTCGCACCCGTGCTGAAGCAGGATTTTTCCCTGACTTCGGGTGAACTCGGCTTGCTGGGCGGCGCCTACTTCCTGGGATTCGCGGTCCTGCAATTGCCGCTCGGCAACTGGCTCGACCGCTTCGGGCCGAAGAGGGTGTTGCTCGTGTGTCTGTCGGGCGCCGTCTTGAGCTGCGTGGCCTTTGCGATGGCACAGGGTTTCGGTTCGCTGCTGCTCGCGCGCTGGATTGGCGGAATCGGTGTCAGCGCCTGCCTGATCGCACCGCTGACGGGAGCGCGGCTGTGGCTAGACCCGCGAGCGCAGCAGAGTGCCAACTCGTGGATGCTGATGGCCGGCTCCCTGGGTTTGCTGACGGCGACGCTGCCCATCCAGTGGGTGCTGCCGGCACACGGCTGGCGCATCGTCTTCTGGGCCCTGGCGGTGCTGTTCGCGTTGACCATGCTCGGGACGGCGTGGTGCGTACCGGGTGCCGCGGCGGCGGCGCCTCCAGCGCCGCAAGAAAAGCGCGCATCCCTCATGCAGAGCTACCGGCCGATCTTTTCGGACCCGTACTTCCGGCGCATCGCGTGCATCGGCTTCATCAACTACGGCGTGCTCGTGGCGCTGCAGACGCTGTGGGCCGGCCCGTGGATGACGGATGTGGCCGGCCAATCGTCGGCCGGCGCAGCGCGCGGACTCTTTGCCATCAATCTCGTGATGCTTTTCGTCTTCTGGGGCTGGGGCCTGCTGAACCCCCGGCTGCATCGGGCCGGGCTGAGCGCCGAGCGGATCATGGTCTGGGGCTTGCCGCTCAACTTTCTGTCGCTTGCCGCGATCGCGTGGCTCGGCCCCGAAGCGGGCTGGGAAATGTTCGCCGTGTACTGCGCGCTATCTAGCGTTCTGGCGCTGACGCATCCGGCCGTGGGGGCGGCCTTTCCGGCCGCATTGGCGGGCCGTGCGATTTCGGCATTCAACCTGCTGCTGTTCCTGGGCGTCTTCCTGACCCAATGGGCAGTGGGTGCAAGCCTTGATTTGCTCAAGGCCGCGCACTGGTCCACGCCGCAGGCCTATCAGATCGTGTTCGGACTTCTCGCGCTCGGCTGCGCACTCGGCTACGCCTGGTTCTGCATGGGCATCGGCCGCGGCGCGCGTCTGGGTGCGCTGCCGCAGCCTTGAAGTCCTCTCGCAGCTGTTGAATTTCGATTCCACATCCGCGTCTCTTGCGCAATGTCGCGGTGGATACCGCGTTCATGCGCACAACGGCGTGACGGCCGCGCCTCAGGTCTGCAAGAAATGCGCAAGCGGCCGGCGCGGTGTCGCAGGCACCGACGCCGCTGCATAGCCGATGCGGCACATCATCTGGACCGTGGCGTGGCGCATCGAAGCCGGCGCTGCCGAGCCGAGCAGCAGCCGGTGCGCGCGGTCAACGCGGCGCCATCTCGACGAACTCCTGCAGTGCCTGGCTCATTGGTTGCACGCCGATGCCGAGCTGGGTGGCCAGCAGCTGCTGGCGCACGTAGGCCCGGCCGGCGGCAATCTGGTCGCTGCGGCTGTTGCCGGCCGTGCTCAGCCACAAGAAGCCCATTGCGGTACTGCAGTAGCCGTCGAACATCTGCATTGCCTGCTTGTGCGCGGGACTGTCGGGCGCCGGCGGCGCGCTGCGGTCGAACTGGCCCAGGCTCGCCGCGATGCGCGCCATGCGCGTGTTGATGGTAAGGCCGTCGCGGTGCGCCAGGATCTCGTCCGGCCCGACGCGCATGAGACGCACGCTCTCCATCACCGTGCGCGGCGTCGTGAGCTCGACCTTGGCCGCCTCCCAGCACAGCGCGCGCAGGTCGGCCACGCGCCCCGGCTCGATCGTGCCGCCGGCGCGCACCGCATCGCTGCCGATCGGTTGCGACAGCAACCGGGCCAACACGGGCGAGGCCACCGGGCGCGCGGTATCGAACGGCAGCTTCGGCGTGTGGCGCTGCAGCACAGCGGCAAACAAGGGGTCCGCCTGCCCGCCCGGGAGCAGGCGCATACGCGCCACCGGCAGCGCGCTCCAATCCGACAGCTGCGGTGCCAGTTCTCCGGCAGGCCAGAGTGTCAGTTCGCTGCGCACGCCCTGTTGCGCAAGCGCCATCGACATCAGTTCGAGAAAGGCGCCATGGCCGATCAGGATCTGGCGACCGAACGGGTCGGTCTCGGGCAGCAGCCGTTCGCGGTCGCAGTAGAGCGTGATGGCGTCCGGCTCGCGCAGGTCAACGAGCCAGGGCTGGCGGTTGTGTGGGTTCGGCGCCGTGACGGCATATGCGACAGCACGCTTGCGCGCGTCCGTCTCGGCGCCAGGGCCGTTCCAGATCTCGACGGCAGCCGCGGGATAGTCGCTCGCCAACGAATAAGCGCCAACAGCCGCCGCGCCGACGCAGAGCACCACGCCGCCACCGATCAGACGCACGAAACTTCGACGGTTCACCATGATGCGGCTCCTGAGACTGTTGAGATGCATGCATTGTGGAAACAGAGGCGACACTCCACAATTGCCTGTTTTCTCACACCAGCTATGCACGAATGAATACCGCCAACTTCGACTGGCGCCTCGTCCGCTCCTTTCTCGCGGCGCTCGATCGCGGCAGCCTGCTCGGTGCGGCGCGCGTGCTGGGCTCGAGCCAACCAACCATCGGCCGACACATCATGGAACTCGAGGGTCAGCTCGGCACGGTGTTGTTCGAACGCACGGGCCGCGGCCTGCTGCCCACTGCGATGGCGTTGCGGCTGGCCGACGCGGCGCGCACCATGGAGGCGGGCGCGCATGCGCTGGCACGCAGCGTTTCGGGCGCGCAGGTCATCGCATCCGGCACTGTGCGCGTGAGCGCCAGCCAGCCGGTGGCCGTGCACGCTGCCGAAGCTCCTGGCGCAGATGCGACGGGGAGCTGCCCACAGTTCAGATCGAACTGGTGTCGAGCAACCAAGTGGCCAACCTGCTACGGCGCGAAGCCGACATTGCCGTGCGCATGGTGCCGCCGGACCAGGCGTCGCTGGTGATCAAGCGCGTCGGCAAGATCACGCTGGGCGCCTTCGCGCACCGCGACTACCTGCACCGACGCGGCGTGCCGCGCCAACCTTCCGACTTGGCGGCGCACGACCTTGTCGGGCTCGACCGCGACGAAAGCATCGTGCGCGGATTCGCCGCTCTTGGCACACCGTTGGCGCGGGAAGCCTTCTGCTTCCGCAGCGACGACATGAACGTCTACTGGCAGGCGCTGCGGGCGGGGCTGGGCATCGGCTTCGTGGCCGACTACGTGGCGCGAACCGACGGCGACGTGGTGCCCGTGCTCCCCATGCTCAAGATTCCGCCCTTGCCTGTGTGGTTGGTGGTGCATCGCGAAATTCGGTCCAACCACCGCATCAGGGCGGTCTATGATTTTCTTGCGCGCAGCATTCCCGCTGCGTTGTAGGCAGCATCCGAAAGGCGCCGGTCGCGCCAGGTGCTCGGTACGCCCGGCCTGCTGATCGGCTGGTCGCCGATGCTGAAGAACAAGCAGGTGCGCCACCGCCGCTAAAACCACCGCCTACATGTCACGCCACACCCAGCAAATGACCACCGACATCACGATCGCCAACCGGCCCGAGCAGCACCGCTACGAGGCACTCATCGACGGCACGCTCGCCGGCTATGCAATACAACCTGCTGAGCAAGCGGTGATGTTCACGCATACCGAAGTGCTGCCGGCCGAGGGCAAGGGCGTAGGCTCGGCCCTCGCGCGCCATGTGCTCGACCAGGCGCGCGCCGAGGGCAAGCACGTCATCCCGGTGTGCCAGTTCATCGCCGGCTGGATTGCAAGCACCCCGACTACGTCGACCTGGTGCGCCCCGACGTGCGGCGCGCCTTCAAGATCTGAGAGCGGCGGCGGGCTTGGGCAGCCAGGCGAAGACCGCCGTGCCCGCGACCAGCAGCGCGGCGATGGTGAGCAGCACCGCCTTGAAGGCTTCGACGCCGTATGCAACGGCCATCGATGCGGCAGCGCCGGTGATCACTGCATCAGCGCCACGCCGAGGAACATGGCCATGGTGAACACCGCCATCGCGCGGCCGGTGAGCGCTGTCGGATAGGCGACCCGCACGTCGGCGTACTGCCAGACGATGAAGCCCGACAGCAGGCCGACCCCGATAGAGCCCGCGACGTCGACCCATGCCGTGCTGCTGAAGGCGATGACCGCGAACAGGCCGGCGTAGGCCAGGCTGCATGCCACGATGCGGCGCCGCCGCAGCGGGCCGTCGCGGTCGAGCCGGCCGAACAGCGGCGGGCCGACGAGCGAGATCACCGACACGATCAGCGCCACGTTGCCGCTCTGCACCAGCGAGTAGCCGTGTCGCTCGATGAGCATCGGACCGAGCCAGAGCCCGCGCAACGAGATGAACGCGGCATAGGTCACCGCGCCAAGCACGACGATGCCGAGCGTGTGCGGCATCGCGAAAAGCGCGCCGAACTGACGCAGTGCCGACAGGACCGATGGTCTTGGCTGGGGCGCCGTTTCACGGGGCGGCTCGCGCACCCAGCACAGGATGGCCAGCCATGCCAGTGCGGAGGCCACGGCAAGCACGAAGAAGCCCGTGCGCCAAGAATGCTCCTGCACCAGCCACGCGAGCGGCGTGCCGGTAAGCAGCATGCCGATGCCGCCGATGCTGAGCACCAGCCCCGACACCGAGGCGAAGCGCTCTGCCGGAAAGTAGCGTGCGATGAACACCGTGCACACCAGAAAAGCCGGCGCGCAGCCGATGCCGATCAGCACCTGGCCAGCCACCAGAACCCGCCAGTCGGTTGCGAGCGCCGAAAGCACCGCACCGGCGATGGCGAGGGGAAACGCGACCAGCACCGTGCGCCGAACCCCATGCAGGTCGATGCCGATGCCCATGAAGATCTGCATCGAACCGAAGGCGAAATGAAAGGCCGCCGAAAAGACTCCGATCGCCTGCGCCGAAACCCGGAAGTCGGCCTGCAGCGGACTGGCCATGATCGCGCCCACCGTGCGGTAAGCCACGCTCAGCGCGAACGCGGTGCACAGCGCCAGCAGCATGCCCCAGGCAGCGCGCGCGGTCAGCGTGGCCGGCATGCCATTCAACTCAGTCGGCCCCGTGGCACTTTTTGAATTTTTTTCCGCTGCCGCAGGGACAGGGATCGTTGCGGCCGGGCGTTGGCTCCTTGCGCACCGTCTCCATGCGCGGGCCCATGCTGCGCCAGAGCTGGCGCAGGTCGTACACGGCCCAGATCGCAGCGCCGAAGTCGTCGATGCGCTGCTGGCTCACGCTGGGCGCGCCGTCCTCGCTGTACATCGACAGCGCGGGCGGCGCGCGGTCGTCCTCGGCCAGGGTGACCACGGCATCGAGCGCCTCGTCGAGCATCTGCGCGGCTTCCTTGTCGCGCGGCGGCGCCCAGTCGTCGGGCCAGTTCTCGACCGCGAACATGAAGCCCAGCGCCCAGACCTGCGCGAACGACGGTATCGCCTCGCCCTCCATGCCGGCGCGCTCCTCGTCGGACAGCGCGGCGATGGCGCCGCGCGTGTCGAGAACTTCCGGCTGCCAGGTGCGCTCGTCGTCGAGCGACTGCACGTCGGCATCGAGCGCGGTCTCGATCTCGCGCCAGCGCCGCTTCCAGCGCCAGACGAATTCCATGTGCCGTGCCGCCACGAAGCCGTCGCCCAGCAGCACCGGCCAGTACTCGGCCGGCTCGATCGGCCTGCGGGTGCAGACCAGCGCGGCCATGAAGCCGTCGCAGAACTCCCACTGCGGCGTCTCAGCGTCATGCTCGCGCATGCCGTCCAGCGCATGGTCGAGCGCGTCGAAATCGTCGGGGCCGAGCGGTGCGTCGTCGGTGGGTGGAGCAGATGGGGTATCGGGGAGGGTTGTCATGGCGTCGTGGGTGTCTTCTCGGCGGCAGCCCTCTATGATGCAGCAGGCTTTCGGAGACCCACCATTCCAGCACCGACGACTGCGCCGTCGACCCTCGCGCGATGAACCCTGTCAGACGTGGCGGACGCATCCAGATGCGCAAGGGCCTGGCCTCGGCACCGGCCCCGCTCGATGCGGCCGCAGCGCCGCTCGAACCCGGCGACTACGCCGAGTTCCTGCGCACCATGCTGCCGCAGCAGTTCGAAGCGGTGGCCAGCCACCGACTCGGCAGCGAGCGCGTCTGGCTCAAGAGAGCCGGTCCGCGCCACGGCAAGCTGCGCTATCACCTGCTGGCAGCCATCTCGGGCGTGCTGCGGCTGGACGTGCTGGCGCCGGTGCCCAACCCGGGCGGCCATGCCGCCATCGCCATCGAGGCGCGCAGGCTGCGCGCGTTGGGCGCGGCGGGACTGCGGGTGCCGGCCGTGCTGGCCGAGCAGCCCGAGGGATTGCTGATCTCCGACCTGGGCGAAAGCGGCCGGCCCGCTGTCGTGCTGCAGGAACGGCTCGAACAGGCCGCCGCCGCCGGCCCTGCCGCGCTGCTCTCGATGTGGCGCGACGGGCTTTGCGCGATTGCAATCGTCCACGCCCAGGGCACCTACCTGAGCCAGGCCTTCGACCGCAATCTGGTGCAGTGCGCCGACGGCACCATCGGCTACATCGACTTCGAGGACGATCCGGGCGACACGTTCGGGCTGGCCGAATGCCAGGCGCGCGACTGGCTGAGCTACCTGCACTCCACCGCGATGCTGGTCGATGCCGCCTCGCCGCATGCGGCCGGCGCGCACTGGCATGCGGTGCTGGCCGGTGCCAGCGACGAGGTGCGCGAGCGCCTCACGTTGGTCGCGCGCCGCATGCACTGGCTGCGGCACCTGCCTGCGGCCCGCCGCTGGGGCCGCGACACGCAACGGGTGCGCGCTGTCGCGCGATTGCTGGCGCGCTGGTACGGGCAAGTACGATTAAAGGCCGTGTAAGCCGCCGCCTGCAGCGCCGCAGGGCTTCAAGCCTATGGTCGATACCTCGCGCATGTAATACAAAAGTACTTCCACCCGTTATGGAAGAACTGTGCAACGCGCAACGAGGGACAAGCTGGTCAGGCTGCACCGGGCGGTGATCGAAGACCGCCGGGCGCTCGGCGCAGCGCGCGAGCAGCTCATCGAAGCGCTGGGGGACTGGCTGTGCGGCAGCGGCGCCGCGCCCACCCCTGAGGACATCGAAGCCCTCGAAGCGCTGCACAGGGAACACAGTGTCGCGCAGGCGCGCCACGCGGCCTACATCGCCGGTATCGCCGAAGAGCTCGTCGCGCGGGCGCGGGGCAGCCGGCCAGCCGAGCGGCGCACGAAGTAGCGCGCCGGCGGCCGCCGCTCAGTCGAAGACCGCATCCGTCCTCACGCCCAGCGCGGCGAGCCGCTTTCGCAATGCGAGCACCGCCCGATCCTTGCTCAGAAGCCGCGCACCGTGGGCCACGGCGAGGTCGATGAACATCTGGTCGTCCGGGTCGCTGCAGACGCAGCGCGCGCGCGGGCATTTCGGGCACCGGCTGCGCACACCGATCGAAAGCCGTCAGTACGCCTGCCGGGTTGCGACCGGCAAGCGCCATGCGCCGCGCGATCAGCGGATAGTCCAGCACGCGCGCCAGCTCGTCGCGCATTGCCGCAGTAGCCAGCCAACGCAGCTCGCCGGACTCGAGCGCGGCGGCCAGCGGTCTGCAGCCCGGGTCGTCGAACACCAGAAGGTCCAGCACGATGTTGGTGTCGATCACGATGCGCATCGGCAGATTCTGCCGCCAGCCTCCTCGCTCAGAAGCCGCGCAGATCGTCCACCGGCACCACCAGTTCGGCAGCTGTGATGCGCTTCAGCGTGCGGCTCACCACGTCGATGTCGTTGTCGAAGCTGCCGTGCGCGGCCGGATGCAACACTGGCGGCTTGCCGCCGGTGTCCAGCGCCACCTGGATGTGGTCGTCCTTGGTCCTGCGGGTTCGGCTGTCGAGCCTGGACGCCTTGGCGGCGCTGCGCCACACCGACAGCGCCATTTGCCCTCGGTCTCGGCGCGGATGGTGCCGAGCGCGCCCAGGATCATCGGCCGGTCGGTCAGCTGCGCAACGCCGAGCGCGGCTTCGACGTAGGGCAGGTAGCGCGCAATGTTGGCCGGCTTGGTGGCGGGAAACAGCTTGCTGACGACGCTCACGTTCAGCGCCAGTTCGAACTGGTCGGCCTGGGGCGCGAGCAGGTCGAGCAGCAACTGGCAGCGCGGCCCGACGATGCCGTCGGCGATCAGCCCGACGCCGGCCTGCCAGCGGCGGATGGCAGCGTCGAAGTCCTCGTCGATCGGCGCATCGGCGTTAAGCAGCGACGCGAACATCGCCGCATCGCCGCCCAGCACGGTTGCAAGCGCGCGGCGCAGCCGCTCGACGTCTTCGCCGACGCTGCCCTTGGTCATCAGGATGTCCATCGCCGCTCCTTGCGCGGCCGCATTGCCGCGCGTCGCATGTTGGAGCGCGCACCTCCGGGCGTCCATCGGCCGGAGTGGATAGGCCGTCGAGCCGGCTTTGCGGCCTATCATTTGCGCTGCTCGGTCTTTTTTTGCGAATGGAGTGATGGTCATGAAACCTGTTTACGAACTGCTCAAGCGCCGCGACTCCACCGCGTGGCGCATCGACCCGGAAGCCACGATGTTCGAGGCGCTCGAGGTGCTGGAGCAGCACGAGGTCGGCGCGCTCATGGTGATGAAGCACGACAAGCTGATTGGCGTGATCTCCGAACGCGACTACACACGCAAGGTCGCGTTGCAGGGCAGGAACTCGAAGGCGGTGCGGGTGTCGGAACTGATGACTCCCGAGGTGCTGACCGTCACGCCTGACACCCGCACCCGCGAGTGCATGGCCTTGATGAGCCAGCGCCGCATTCGCCACCTGCCGGTGCTCGACGGACAAAAGGTGATCGGCATGATCTCGATCCAGGATCTGCTGGACGACATCATTGCCGACCACGAGCAGACCATCGAGCAACTGCGCAGCTACATCCAGAGCTGAGAAGCCTCCCGCCATTCGATCCTCCATGCTGAAGAACCTGAAAGACCTTTTCGACGCGATCCGCTCGCCTGCCGGCAGCGGTGCGGCACAGAGCGATGCACACCAGCTTCAACTCGCCACGGCGGTGCTGCTGGTCGAAGTGATGCGTGCCGACCCCGAACTGCAACAGCCCGAGCGCGATGCGGTGATGGCGGCGCTGGCGACCAAGTTCGCGCTCGCCGGCGACGAACTCGACCGGCTGGTCGAACTCGCACAGCAGACGGCCCAGGGCGCGAACGACTACTTCGCGTTCACCTCGCGCATCAACGAATCCTTCGACATGGAACAGAAGGTGCTGATGATCGAGCACATGTGGCGCGTGGCCTACGCCGACGGCAACCTGGGCGCACACGAGAACCACGTCATGCGCAAGGTGTCCGACCTGCTCCACATACCGCACGGCGCCTACGTGCACGCCAAGATGCGGGCGCAGCAGGCCGCTGGCTGAGGCCAACGGGGCGAGTCAGCCGATCGCTTCGCGCATCGCCTGGCTCCGTCGCCAGGCCGCAGGCGGCGCACCGTACTCGCGGCGGAAAGCGCGGCTGAAGGCCGTGTCGGTCTGGTAGCCCACATCTTCCGCAATGCGCGCGAGCGTGGCATTGCTTCGGCACAGCAGATTGGCCGCGAGCAGCATGCGCCACTGCGTCAGGTACTGCATCGGCGAGCTTCCCACCAGATGCTGAAAACGCTCGGCCAGCACCGAGCGCGACGTGCCGGCTGCGCGCGCCAGTTCTTCCAGCGACCATGCATGTGCCGGCTGCTTGTGCAGCGCCTTCAGCGCGCCGCCGACGATCGGGTCGCCCACGCCCGCCAGCCAGCCGGTGCGGCCTGCGCTCTGCTGGTCGTTCATGTAAAGCCGCAGCACTTCGATGAACAGCACCTCGGCCAACTTGGCCAGCACGCCGGCGCCGCCGGGCCGGGGCGAGCGCGCCTCGCCCAGCGCGTAGCGCACCGAGGCTTCGAGCCAGGTGCCGGCGTTGGAGCCGCGCACGTTGACGCGCACCAGCGGCGGCAGCCCGGCGAGCAGCATGCGCGCCAGCGAAGCGTCGCAGGCCAGGTAGCCGCAGACCAGGCGCGTGGTGGCGCCGCCGCCGCCGTAGGCCAGGTGGCGCGGCCGCCGCGACAGCACCACGTCGAGCCGTGCACCGGTCGCGGGCGCCAGGCCGGGCTCGGAGGCCATGCGGTGGGCGTCGCCCTGCGGAAAGATGATCGCGTCGCCGGCCACCAGCTTCACCGGCGGCTGGCCGCCCATTTCGACGAAGCATTCGCCCTCGGTGATCAGGTGGAAGATCACCACCCGCTCGGCGCCGGGCTCCAGGATCGGCGCCGCCGAGTCGGCGCTCGGCGACTGGTAGCACCACGGCGCGGTGAAGCGCGCGTGGATGAAGATGGCGCCCACCAGGCGCACGACGCGAAGGGTTTCGGAGAGGGCGTCCATGGCGGGAGCCGGCTCAGCCGTCCAGCTCGATCTGCAGGTCGAGCGGCGTCGCCCGGGCGAGCCCGCTCGGCACCGGCGAGCGGCCGACGCCCTTTTCGACCAGCGCCCGCAGCCGTTCGGGTGCGATGCCCGCCGCCGATATTCGCACCCGCAATCGCACGTCTCGCGGCCCGGAATGCACCGGTTCGCCCGCCGCGTCCGCCATGCCGAGCAGGCCGCGCGTGTCGGAGCGGCTGCTGGCGTGCACCTCGAGCGCCGTCAGTTCGATGCCCTCGGCCGCAGCGCTCACCACGATCG